>NZ_DASYOK010000228.1:0-1696 GCF_036007805.1 Yoonia sp. | reverse complement strand
GAAACCGGCGAAACCGTAACGGATGCCGATGTGATCACCAAACCGACACTGGTCTATTTCGGCTACACATTCTGCCCCGATGTTTGCCCGCTGGATTCCGCGCGCAATGCACAGGCAGCCTATATCCTGGAAGAGCAAGGGCTTGATCTGGGAACAATTTTCATCTCGGTCGACCCGCAACGTGACACAGTCGAGGTCGTGCGCGATTTCACCGACAACTTCCACGAAGACATGATCGGGCTGACCGGATCACCTGAACAGGTCAAAGCGGCCAGCCAGGCCTATAAAACCTACTACCGCGCGGTTGAGGGTGACCCCGAATACTATCTCGTCGACCACTCGACGCAGACCTACCTGATGTTTCCCGAAACCGGGTTCGCAACCTTCTTCCGCCGTGACACGCCCGCAGAAGCGGTCGCAGAAATCTCGGCCTGCTTTATGGCGCAAAACAGCTAGAAAAATTGCGCCACTTGATCTGGCGCAACAAAAGCTGACAGGCGATGGGCGAAAAGAGGTGTATGACACATCTCGATACCCTCCGCCGCATGGGCCTGTTTGACGCCCGCGTGCCCCGCTACACCAGCTATCCGCCGGCGACGGCGTTCACCCCTGCGCAGGGGGCTGACTTTCAGGTCAGTTGCCTGCAATCGCTTGATCCGGCAGCGCCTGTCTCGGTCTATATCCATATCCCGTTCTGTGAACGGCTTTGCTGGTTCTGCGCCTGCCGGACCCAAGGCACAACCACGCTGAAACCTGTGGCCCATTATCTCGAAGTCCTGAAAGATGAGCTGGAGTTGCTGCGCGCGACCCTGCCTGCGGGCGTAACCATGGGCCAGATGCACTGGGGTGGTGGCACGCCCACAATCCTGCCGCCCGAAATGATCCGCGACCTCGCACAGGCGGTCAAAGACGTGATCCCCCCTGCGCCTGATTTCAGTTTCTCGGTCGAGATTGACCCCACGTTGGTGGACGACGCCAAAATCGCAGCGCTGGCCGAGATGGGCATGACCCGCGCCAGCATCGGCATTCAGGATTTCGCCCGCGACGTCCAGGAGGCGATCGGACGCAAGCAAAGCTTTGCCCAGACCCGCGCCTGCGTGGACAGCCTGCGCGCTGCAGGGATCATATCACTGAACGCGGACCTCGTGTATGGGCTGCCGTTTCAGACCGCAGCCAAGCTCGCCGCCACCATCGCCAAAGTCCGCGCGCTTGATCCTGATCGCATCGCACTTTTCGGCTATGCCCATGTGCCCAGCTTTTCCAAGCGCCAGAAACTGATCCCCGATGCGGCCCTGCCCGGCGAGGAAGACCGGTATCATCTGGCGCGCCAGGCCGCAGCCGCCTTTACCGGCAGCGGCTATGAGCCCATCGGGATCGACCATTTCGCCAAACCCGCAGACAGCCTCGCCATTGCTGCAAAGACAGGCCATCTGCGCCGGAACTTCCAGGGCTACACAGACGACACCTGCCCCACCCTGATCGGAATCGGGGCCTCGTCGATTTCGCAATTCGCGCAAGGCTATGTGCAGAACGCCTCGGCCACCGCCGCCTATATTGAACGTGTTGCGGCAGGCCAGCTTGCAGGGCACCGCGGCTATGAAATGACAGCCGCCGACCGCCTGCGCGCCACCGCGATCAACATGCTGATGTGCGACTTTGAAATTGATCTCGCACGCCTTGCGCAGCACGCCGGTGC
>NZ_DASYOK010000227.1:0-6856 GCF_036007805.1 Yoonia sp. | reverse complement strand
CCGCTGACGCTGACCACCCGAGAACGCATGCGGATAGCGTTTGGCGAATTTGCGGTTCAGCCCCACCGCATCCATCAATTCACCCACTTTTTCGCGCTTTTCGGCGTCTGACAGCTTGGTATGCTCGTCCAGCGGTTCCTTGATGATATCCTCGACAGTCATGCGCGGGTTCAGCGAGGCTTGCGGGTCTTGAAACACCATCTGCATGATGGGGCGCATGTCGCGCAGGGCAGGTTGCGGCGTGGCACCGATTTCACGCCCGTCAATCGTGATCGACCCGGACGTGATGTCGTAAAGGCGCAGAACAGCGCGGCCGCATGTCGACTTGCCGCAACCGGATTCGCCGACAAGGCCAAGGGTCTCGCCTTCAAACACATCAAAGCTGACACCATCGACCGCCTTCACTGCACCCACACGGCGGCGTAAGAGGCCGGCGTGGATCGGGAAATGCATCTTGAGGTCCTTGACCGAAACCAGCGGCTTTTTGGGATCATCAAGCATCGCGCGGCCCTCCGGTGCGGGCGTCAAAGAAACAGGCGGCGTCGTGGCCTTCGCCCAGATCATAACGCGGCGGATTCTCCACCGCACAACGGTCAAAGGCCACATCACAGCGGTCACGGAACGGGCATGCGGTGGGCGCGCCTGTCATGATCGGTGGCTGGCCTTCGATAATCGTCAAACGAGCGGACCGTGCCCCATGAATCTTCGGGATCGTTTTCAGCAGGGCGCGTGTGTAAGGGTGCTGCGGGTTGCTGAAAAGCTCTTTCACCGGTGCATGTTCCACCACTTGCCCGCCATACATGACCATCACACGGTCCGCGATCCCCGCGATTACGCCCAGATCATGGGTGATCCAGATCACCGCCATGCCCAGCTTGTCACGCAATTCCTTCATCAGTTCCAGAATTTGCGCCTGTATCGTCACATCGAGTGCCGTCGTCGGCTCATCCGCGATCAGAACCTGCGGATCACAGGCCAAAGCGATAGCGATCATCACACGCTGGCGCATCCCGCCGGAAAACTGGTGGGGATAGTCATTCAGGCGGCGCTTGGCGTCAGGGATACCCACCAGTTCCAACAGCTCTCGGGCACGCTCTGCGGCCTGGCGTTTGTTCATACCCATGTGTTTGCGCAGCGGTTCCATGATCTGGAAGCCGACCTGATAAACGGGATTGAGCGAGGTCATCGGATCTTGAAACACAAAACCGATCTTGCCCCCGCGCACCGCGCGCAATTGCTCGGGTGTCACGCGCAGCAGGTCTTTGCCATCGAACATGACGGTTCCGCCGCGCACATCAGCCGGTGGCGAGGGCAGCAGGCTCAGCAAAGACATCATCGTCACGGATTTGCCCGAACCACTCTCGCCGACAACGCCCAGCAATTCGCCGGGTCTTAGCGAAAAGCTCACGTCATTAACGGCGTGAACCTCGCCTCCGCGTGTTTTGAAAACAGTTTTGAGGTCCCGGACATCCAGAACAGGCAGCGCCCCATCGCGCATATGGAACCTCCCAGGTGGTTCGGTACATTATTATTTGCACCAGATTCTCATGTGACTGGTTGCGCTAACCACAGACGGTATCATCAAAATACGGTACCGCAAGTGATAACCTAATTGCGGACCAAGATTGGACGCGTCAAAGTAGCGTTGCCATCAATTTGGGCGTCTCAAACGAAAGGATGCGACGATTGCGGCTGATCTTGAAAGGACCGACATGACACTGACCGCCCGAGACCTAATGGACCGCCTTGTCGGTTTCCCGACAGTCAGCCGCGAGAGCAACCTTGATCTCATTGATTTTGTTGATGAATATCTGGCAGGCTTTGGCGTGAAATCAACCCGCGTACCGAACGAGGACGGCACCAAAGCCGCACTTTATGCCCATGTGGGCCCGCAGATTGATGGCGGCGTGGTGCTTTCCGGTCATACGGATGTCGTGCCCGTTGACGGGCAATCCTGGGACACCGACCCATTCACAGTGACCGAACGGCAGGGCAGGCTTTACGGGCGGGGCACCTGCGATATGAAAGGGTTTGATGCGCTGGCGCTCTGGGCTGTTCCACTTGCGCTTGAACGCGGGATCAAGCGCCCGCTGCAAATCGCGCTGAGCTATGACGAAGAGGTCGGATGCACCGGTGCGCCACCGATGATTGACCATATGGTCAGCATGGGCCTGCCACGCGCCGATACCGTTCTGGTGGGTGAGCCCTCGATGATGAAGGTCGTGACAGGGCATAAAGGCGGCATTGGCTACAAGATGCATTTCCGCGGCTTCGAGGTGCATTCCTCGCTGGCCCCCACTGGCGTCAGCGCGATCATGATGGCTGCCAAGCTGATCAACTGGGCCAATGAGGTGAACGCCGAAAATGCGGTCAAAACCCCCAGCGATCTGGCGGCGGAATTCGTGCCGCCCTACACAACACTGCATGTCGGCATGATCAGTGGCGGAACGGCGCATAACATCACCGCCAAGGATTGCTACTTTGGTTTCGATTTCCGTATCGTGCCCGGTGAAGATATCGCCGAATGGCAGGCACGCTTTCAGGCCAAACTAGCCGAAATCGAGGCCGAAATGAAAGCGATCCGCCCCGAAGCGGGGATCACTGCGGATCAATATTTCCATGTGCCGGGCCTTGTGCCCGAGCATGAGGGCAAAGCCGAAGCACTTGTCCGCAAACTGACCGGCGAGAACGCCCGCAATGTCGTCAGTTATGGCACAGAGGCCGGGCAGTTTCAGGAACGCGGCTATTCGGCCGTGATCTGCGGGCCCGGCGATATCGCGCAGGCCCATCAGCCCAACGAATACATCACCGTTGACCAGTTCCAGCAGGGTGAGGCATTCATGCGCCGCCTTGTGGATATGCTGGCCGAGTGAGACACCTAATGCCACACCCCAACCGGAGACCGAATTATGCCTGTAAAGAATCGCTTTGCCGAACTGCTGCCTGAAATCACCGCATGGCGGCGTGATTTGCATGAACATCCCGAAATCCTGTTCGAGACGCACCGGACCTCGGCGTTTGTGGCTGAGAAACTTGGGGAGTTCGGCTGTGACGAGATCGTCACGGGGATCGGGCGCACCGGCGTTGTGGGCGTCATCAAGGGCAAGACTGACACATCCGGCAAAGTGATCGGGCTGCGTGCCGATATGGATGCGCTGCCGATGCAAGAACAGACTGATTTGCCTTATAAATCCAAGGTAGATGGCGCCATGCACGCCTGTGGGCATGACGGGCATACCGCGATGCTCTTGGGGGCTGCGAAATATCTGTCCGAAACGCGGAATTTTGATGGCACTGTTGTTTTGATCTTCCAGCCCGCTGAAGAAGGCGGCGGCGGTGGCAAGGAAATGTGCGACGACGGCATGATGGATCGCTGGGGGATCCAGGAAGTATACGGAATGCACAATTGGCCCGGTATCCCGGTGGGCGAATTTGCAATCCGGCCGGGCCCTTTCTTTGCATCGGCGGATCACTTTGAAATAGAGATCGAAGGGAAAGGTGGACATGCCGCCAAGCCGCATCTTGCGATTGATACGACCGTGGTTGCCAGCCACGTCGTGATCGCCTTGCAAACGATATCTTCGCGGATCGTGAGCCCTGTTGAGCAGGTTGTCGTCTCTGTCACCAGCTTTGAAACATCTTCCAAGGCATACAATGTGATTCCACAGATCGTGCAGCTACGCGGGACCGTGCGTGCATTGTCGGATGACACGCGCGATCTGGCCGAGAAATCCCTGTTCTCGATTGCCGAGGGCACCGCGGCGGCCTTTGGTGCGACGGCAAGGGTCACCTTCAAACGCGGCTATCCTGTGATGGTGAATAGCGAAACACAGACGGAATTTGCTGCCGAGGTGGCGCGCTCCGTGGCCGGAAAATGCGGTTTTGCCGATTACACAATGGGCGGTGAGGACTTTGCCTTCATGCTTCAGGAACGGCCCGGTGCGTATATTTTTGTCGGGAACGGCGATGGGCATGACGTGCACCATCCAAAGTATGTGTTCAGCGATGATACGATTCCCGCAGGGTGCTCTTGGTGGGCGGAAATCGTCGAACAACGGATGCCAGCGGCCTGATGTGGGAAGAGCGCTATAGCGGCAGCGACGGCTATCTTTTCGGCACCGCGCCGGCGGCGGTTCTGGCTGAAAACCCGTGGGTGGTCCTCGAAGGTACATCTGCACTTTGCGTGGCGGACGGGGAAGGGCGCAACAGTGTGCATCTTGCCCGCCATGGCATGCAGGTAACCGGCTTTGATCCGTCGCCTACGGCGATTGCGCGGGCAGGGAAACTTGCGGCGGACGCGGGTGTGGTGGTCGATGCCCATGTGTCGGATTGGGACGCATGGGACTGGTCACGGCAATACGACATGGTCGTTGCGATCTTTATTCAATTCGCAGATCCCGCGTTTCGGGCGCGCCAGTTCCGCAATATGCAATCTGCGCTGCGCAGTGGCGGGCGGATATTGCTTCATGGCTACAGGCCCGAGCAGATCGGACGGGGCACAGGTGGCCCGCCATTTATCGAAAACATGTATACTGAGGCGCTTTTGCGCGAGGCTTTTGCAGGTTGGATGATTGAGCGTTGTGCAGTTTATGAGCGCGACCAAAGATCCGGCAGTGCCCATGTGGGTCAGGCGGCACTGATAGATTTTATTGCGCGCAAACCGTAAGGTGGATCAAGACCCACCTTACCTATCCGCCGGTATGCGACATATGCCGGCTGACCTGCCCGTCGACTTGTTGGCGTGAATAGTCGAAATCATGGCCCTTGGGCTTGAGCGCGATCGCGGCACGGATCGCATTTTCCAGATCGACATCGGCCTCTGACGCGCGAAGGGGCGCGCGCAGATCGGAATGCCCTTCCTGACCCAGACAGGTGTAAATCTGACCGGTGCAGGTAATCCGCACGCGGTTACAGCTTTCGCAGAAATTGTGGCTGAGGGGTGTGATAAACCCGATCTTCTGACCGGTGTTTTCAACCCGTACATAGCGCGCGGGGCCGCCTGTCTTTTCGGGCAAATCTGTCAGTTCCGACCGTGCGGCGAGGCGCGCGCGCAGGTCTTTGAGCGACCAATACTGGCCAAAGCGGTCTTCATTGCCCAGATCGCCCATTGGCATGACCTCGATGAAGGTCAGGTCCATATCACGTGACGCGCACCAGTCGGTCAGCTGCTCCAGTTCGTCCTCGTTAAAGCCTTTCAGCGCGACCGTGTTGATCTTGACCCGCAGCCCCGCCTTTTGCGCGGCATCAATCCCTTTCAGAACCTGGGGCAGGCGGCCCCAGCGGGTGATGTCGGCAAATTTAGCCTCATCCAGCGTATCAAGCGACACATTCACCCGCCGCACGCCAGCGGCGTAGAGCTCATCGGCAAAACGCGCAAGCTGGCTGCCATTGGTTGTCAGGGTCAGCTCATGCAGGGCACCGCTGTCCAGATGCCGTGACATGCTGCGAAAGAAGGTCATGATTTCGCGGCGCACCAACGGCTCGCCCCCCGTGATGCGCAATTTGCGCACACCCAAGCGGACAAACGCCGTGCAAAGGCGATCAAGCTCTTCCAGCGTCAAAAGTTCTTTTTTGGGCAGGAAGGTCATGTTCTCGGACATGCAATAGACGCAGCGGAAATCGCAGCGGTCGGTGACCGAGACGCGCAAGTATTCAATGGCGCGGGCAAAAGGATCAATGAGTGGCTGTGTCATGTCAGAGAACCTACGCGCGGGCGATCCCTTGCGCAAGCGACAAGGCCGCGGTTGTCTACGCGATGTCTACAGCATAGCTTGCCTGTATGAGACTGATCCTTGCCATAACCATGATCGCCCTTGCCGGCTGTTCGACGCCTTCTTTTCAGGGGCCGTTCGGGCCTGCACCCGATGCTGCCATCGCCGCACCCGTGCCGACACTGAACCCCGCCCCCCCGCCACCCCCGCCTCAAAATGCTGTGACAATCGCGCAATTCGACACCACCAGCGCAGAGGACCGTGCCGCCGCCATCACGACCACACCTGCAGATGCAAAGGCGCTGGGCAGTACAATCGCAACGTTGGGATCACCCGCAGAGGCGGGTATCTGGTTGAAAACCCCATTGGTGACGGCGTTGACGCCGGGCCGCGTGACGTATCAGGGCAAGACAATCAATATCGAGTTGCGCCCTTCGGGCGGGGCTGCAGGTTCAGGAAGCCAGATCAGCCTTGCGGCCATGCGCCTGATTGAAGCGCCGCTGACGTCCTTGCCTGAATTGACCGTATTTGCGGCCCCCTGAACCGGCGGGATGTGCAGCAAGAGGCAGGATGCCTCCGGCGGAAGTTTGATGGGACATGGAAAGTCAGGGGTCAGGAATGCCTATTGTGGCAGTTTGCGACTGGCCTCTTTCACCGCAAAGGGTTTCATATCCGCCTGATGCGCATCCAGAAAGGTGCGTACGCGTGCAGGGTCATGTTTGGACAATTCGCGCAACCACCAAGCAATCGCTTTCTGGATGAACCAGTCGTGGTCTGTGACATAGCCTGCAGCCCAACCCAACACACGCTCGCGGATCGCGAGATCCGCAGGTTTGGGGTGGTTCTGTTTGGTCCACGGCAAGGTCATTACGAGGGCCGCGCGGCGCGTCCACAAATGCGGCGATGTTGTCCATGTCGCGACCTCATCCAGACGGGACGGGTTTGCGACCAGCCGTTTTTGTCCAGCAATGCAGGCGTGATCCGCGACAGCCCAAGCGTCAAATTCAGGCACCCATGATGCAATCAAGGACCAGGCGTCCGTGTCATCCGGTCTGATCCGCGCTTGTGTCAGCAGTTTCGCCGCCGCAATGCGCCCTTCATGGGTGTTGCCTTTCCACAGGCCCTTGGCCAGCGCGAGGCGTTCT
>NZ_DASYOK010000226.1:0-12001 GCF_036007805.1 Yoonia sp. | reverse complement strand
TGAAAAAGGGCGCCCCACGGAAAGCGGGGCGCCCTTTTTACGTGTCAGAGCGGAGTTGCCCCTAGCGACCGAAAGTATCAGCCAGCAGACGCGCCAGTGTCGCCTGATCCAGATACCCCGTCGATGTCAGGTTTCCCTGCGCCTGATAGCGCCCGATCGCGCGCCGCGTATCGCTGTCGAACCGCCCGTCAACCTGTCCGGGGTTGAACCCCAATTGCTGCAGCCGGTTTTCGATAAGTCGGCGCAGGACAGGATTGATATTCAACGCATCCTCACGCGCCCGCGCTGCATCATTAGTTGCTTCATTCGTCGCATCATTCAATGCAGCCAGCCTGTTGCGCGCCTCATCTGCGAAAATACCGTCGGGATAACGCTCCAGATATGCCTGATAGCCGGCTCGCGTGCCACGTGCACCGGTTTCTTCCCAATAGTCACGCTCCAGTGACAAGGCTTCTTCACGCGCACGCTCTTCCTCTGCCGCGACTTCAGCGGCGCGGCGGCTGGCCTGCGCATCAATGCGGTTGATCTGCTCGGTCGTCAGATAGGAGGTCTGCCCAAACCCGTTGTTTTGCTGCCAGTTGCGGATCGCTCCGCGGGTGCCGGGGCCAAAGATACCGTCCACGCCCCGCGTATCGAACTCCAGCACTGTCAGATTACGCTGGATCGCGCGCCGCTCGTTGCGGGTCAGGTTCAGGGCGTCCTCGGCAATCTGTGCAAGTCTGACCGGATCATTTTCGATCTGGTCCAGACGGCTGCGCGCCTCTTCGACATAAGGGCTGCGGGGATGATCAAAAATAAAGTCGCGATAGCTATCGGCGGTATTCGCATTCTGCGCGTTGGTCCATGCGGTCAGGCTTGGCTCGATTTGCGGCAGGCTTGGCGCCGGAACTGCATCTGACGGCTGCATAATTAGGCTCTGCGGCTGGAAACCCAGCGTATTCAGGCGACGGTTGTCGCGCACATAGGCCATGATATCGCCACCCGATACGGCAACCGCATCAGTCAGAACCTCGGTAACCCGGTCCGGCTCCCCATAAATCACAGTCACACCTTGCGGCACATCAAGATTTCCCACGCCTTCGCGCAGATATCGTCCGAAACTGCTGAACCCGTCCTGATCGTACCCCAGCACCAAGATCGCCTGACCGGGTGTGCGTGCGAGGACATCCAGTACCGTGTCCACCGATATCGCGCTATCCAAGCCAAAGGGTGTGGGTGTCTGGGCGTCCTGCGCCAAGAACCATGTCCGCGTGCCATCCGTGGCGAAACGACCAGAAAGCGCAACAACCAGACGATCCGCGTCCAGCGCGTCATCGGCCAATGTTTCTGCCAGACGCTTCATGTCGCGCGCGGACCCGTTCGAGAGCGTGGTGACCTGATAGCCTGCTTGCCGGAGCTCATCGGAGGCGTCCAGAATATCCGTTGCATCGCCTACCCTGCTGAATTCCTGATAGCGGTCAACGCCCATCAAGAGGGCTGCGTCATCGGCAAAGGCCGGCAGGGCAAGCCCCGAGAGGGCCGCAATCAGGGTCAATCTGCGCATCGCGCGTCTCCTTTGGTTAGTCTTGCAGAAGCCGCAAAATCGGCCCCGCATTCAACCAAATGCTAGGCTGTTGCGGGGGTGCTATTCAATAGCGCCCCCTAAACCGGCGTTAGATGCGCAGGTTCTTACTGGGCCGGAACGGTGGTTTCGGCCTTTTCGACGCGCACGGCAGAAAATTTGAACTCGGGGATCTTGCCATAAGGATCGACCGCCGGATTGGTCAGCACGTTCGCCGCCGCCTCGACATAGGCGAAAGGCACAAAGACCATATCGGGGGCCACCGCCCGGTCTTCGCGGGCCATAATCGTGATGCTGCCCCGGCGGCTCGACACTGTCACCATTCCACCGGGTTCAACGCCAAGTTTGCGCAGTGTCGAGGGGTGCAGCGAACAGTTCGCCTCCGGCTCAACCGCGTCCAGAACACGTGATCGCCGTGTCATGGAGCCGGTATGCCAGTGCTCCAACTGACGACCCGTTGTCATGATCATCGGATATTCCGTATCGGGTGCTTCATCCGGCGCGATCACGCTGGCGGGGGTAAAGCGCGCACGCCCGTTCGCACGGGGAAAACCATCGCCAAAGACGATCGGCTGGCCGGGGTCAGTAGGCGATAGCGACGGGTATGTCACCGCATTCTGCGCCTCAAGCCGGTCCCACGTGATGTTCGACAGCGATTTCATCGACAGCGCCATTTCGGCAAACACCTCACGCGGGTGGCTGTAGGTCCAGTTCAAGCCGAGGCGCTTGGCAAGTTCGGTGGTGATCCACCAATCCTCGCGTGCTTCACCGGGGGGGGGCACCGCAGGGCGGCCCATTTGCACTTGGCGGTTGGTATTCGTGACAGTGCCAGATTTTTCAGCAAAGGCGGCGGCAGGCAGGATCACATCGGCATAGTTCGCCGTCTCAGTAATAAAGATATCCTGCACCACAAGGTGTTTCAGTTTCGCCAAAGCATCGCGGGCATGTTCCACATCAGGGTCGGACATGGCGGGGTTTTCGCCCAGGATATACATGCCATGAATATTGCCCGCATGTACGGCATCAAGGATTTCGGTGACGGTCAGCCCCTTGTTGGGGTCAATCGTGCCTTCCTGCCAAATCTCTTCGAACGCGGACCGCACACCGTCATCGCCCACAGGCTGATAATCCGGCAGGAACATCGGGATCAGGCCCGCATCAGAGGCACCTTGCACGTTGTTTTGTCCGCGCAGCGGGTGAAGACCGGCACCGGGCCGGCCCACTTGGCCGGTCATCAATGCAAGGCTGATCAGGCAGCGGGAATTGTCGGTGCCGTGGATGTGTTGCGACACACCCATGCCCCAAAAGATCATAGCGGCCTTGGCACCGGCGAAGGTGCGGGCCACATCGCGCAGCACTTCCGCCTCGATGCCGCATATCTTGGCCATCTTTTCGGGCGTAAAGTCCGCAAGATGCGCTTTCTCGGCCTCCCAGTTTTCGGTGTAGGCCTCGATATACTGGCGGTCGTAAAGCTCTTCCTCGACAATCACATGCATGATCGCATTCAGCATCGACACATCGGCACCAGGCCGGAATTGCAGCATATGGGATGCAAACCGCTTGAGCGCCTGACCGCGCGGGTCCATCACAATGAGCTTGCCACCGCGTTTGGTGAATTGCTTGAAATAGGTGGCCGCAACGGGGTGGTTTTCAATCGGATTGGCCCCGATGACGATGGCCACGTCGGCATTCTCGATCTCGTTAAAGGTTGCGGTCACAGCACCAGAGCCCACGTTCTCCATCAGCGCCGCGACCGAGGACGCGTGGCAGAGCCGCGTGCAGTGGTCGACGTTGTTGTGACCAAACCCCTGACGGATCAGTTTCTGGAACAGATAGGCCTCTTCATTGGTGCATTTCGCTGACCCGAAACCGGCAATACCGGTGCCGCCAATATCGGCCATGCCTTTGGCGGCCACATCCAGCGCCTCGTCCCATGTCGCTTCGCGGAAGTGGGTCTGCCAGTTTCCAGGGTCCACGTTCAGTCCCTTGGCGGGCGCATCATCGCGGCGGATCAACGGCTTTGTCAGGCGGTGATTGTGGTGGATGTAATCGAACCCGAACCGCCCTTTCACGCACAGCCGCCCCTCATTGGCGGGGCCATTGATGCCTTCGACGAATTTGACCTTGTGGTCTTTGATCTTCAGGCTGATCTGACAGCCGACACCGCAGAACGGACACACGCTTTCGACCTCTTTGTCATAGTCTTTCGTGTCGCCCATCTGGTTTTCATCCGTCACCGTCGCGGGCAGCAGCGCCCCCGTCGGACAGGCCTGCACACATTCACCGCAGGCCACGCAAGTTGACGCGCCCATCGGATCGGCCATATCGAACACCGGATAGGCATTACCGCCACGCCCTGCCATGCCGATTACGTCGTTGACCTGCACTTCGCGGCACGCGCGGACGCAGAGGCCGCATTGGATGCAGGCATCAAGGTTCACCGACATCGCCACATGACTGTCATCAAGCAGGGGGATATGATCGGGATCGGCTTTGGGAAAGCGGCTCTCGCTCACGTCCTGTTTCGCGGCCATGTCCCACAGATGTGCGGATTTATCGTGGGCCACCTCTTGGGCGGGCTGGTCGGCGACCAAAAGCTCCATCACCATGCGGCGGGCCTGCGTTTCGCGCGGCTGGTCGGTGGTCACGACCATGCCTTCAGCGGGTTCGCGGATACAGCTCGCGGCCAAGGTCCGCTCGCCCTCAATCGCAACCATGCAGGCGCGGCAGTTGCCGTCAGACCGGTAGCCGGGTGCGGGCTTGTGGCACAAATGCGGGATCACAAGTCCGCGTCCATTGGCGACTTCCCAAATCGTTTCACCCGGTTGCGCGGTCACGGTCTGACCGTCGAGCGTAAAGGTAATTGGATCTGCCATCGGGTACCTCCAAGGTGCGTTGCCCGAATATAGACCATTTGCGCCCCCGCACTGAAAGGTCATGCGCGACCGCAAGCAGCACATTTACGCCATGCGGGATTTCCGATGGGTTACGAGAGGGGCGAATGAGGGGAATTAGCCCGCGATTTCGCTTTCGACAAAGGCGAGGTTGGCGCGCACTTCGGGAATCGTGGGATCAATGCTGCGGGCACGGCGCAATGCCTGTCGCGCACCCCGCAAATCGCCCTGCGCATAGCGGGCATTGCCCAGACCGAATTGCCAAAGCCAGTTCTCGGGCCAGTTCGCGGCACCCGTTTCATAAAGCGTTTCGGCTGCCTCATACTGCGCGACCCGCTCGAGCGCGGCAGCGGCAGAGAGGACCTCGGCCTCGTCCACGCTGGCGGGCAGTTGATCGGGTGGCAACACCACCAGCCCCCAGTAATCGCCGCGCCGCCATGTGCGCTCAAAGACCGCAAAGGGCATGACCATCTGGTCCTGCTGGCCGGAATTCAGATAGACCTCATCGCGTGCAAAATCATAGCCTGTCACAACGCCGTAGTGCCACACGGGCACCACGCTGAACCCGAGGTTTTGAAAGACAATCACCGGATGGCCTGCGGTCACTTCGGTCAAGAGCTGCTCAAAGTTATCAATCTCGACAGCAAGTTGGCCCAACCTGCGGCTGCTGCCGATCATATCTGCCAGATAGGTACCGCCCGCGCCCGGGCTGAAGGCAAGGGCGGCGACCTCTTCTTGCGTGATATCCGTCCCCGCCCACTGCATCACCATCGCGATCGAGGTGGGACCGCAGAAGAAATCTTCCTGCTGGATCAGCGGCACACCTGCGATTTGCGCCCGCGTCGGGGCGTCAAAGGACAGGCGTTCATCCGGATCAAAAGGTGGCGCGCAAGCCGCCAGCCAGCACAGGGCCAGCAGGTAGGCAAAGCGTTTCACAAATGCGCCTAGCGGACGCACCGCGTAAAGTTGAAGAAGCGTGTAAAGCACAAAAGGTCAGTGACCAGCAGGATCACGAAAATCGTGAACAGCGTGCCCACGATATCGGCACCTGCACTGTCATTTTCCATCTGCGTCAGCATCGTGGCTATTTCTGCGTCGGACAGCGCGGCCAAACGGGCCTCGGCCTCGGCGGGATCAACGCCAAGCGCTTCGATCTCGGCGCGGACCTCATCGCGCTGCATTTCGTCCATCAGCGCGTTGCGGTTCGCCAAAGCCGTGTATTTGCTGATCGCTGCATCTGTGCCCAGCATCTCGGCCTGCGCCATTGTTACCGCCTGCGTGGCCAGCACCATCTGCGCCGAAAGCGCGATTGCGATACCTTTTTTGCTCAGATTAAGAAAACCCATGTCGTTATTTCCCATTGTGCGGCGGCATTCCGGTCCGCCACGTTGCCCCAATGCGCATAGTTTTGAGCAATTTCCGCCCCAGCGCAACTCTTTGCGGGAAATTTAACGCCCAATCGGCAAAAACCAGACTAGGCGAATGCGAACATGTTGTTGATCAGGAAGATACGCAGGATTTCAAGGCCGACCAGTACAACGATCGGTGACAGGTCAATCCCGCCCAGATCCGGCATAAACCGGCGGACGCGGCTGTAAATCGGCTCCAGAACCCGCTCCAACCCGTACCAGACCTGACCCACAAATTCCTGGCGGATGTTCAGCACCTCAAACCGGATCAGCCAGCTCATGATGAAATGCGCAATAACAAAGAACCGGATCACGCCAATGATCAGCAGGAGGGCTTGGAAAATTGTCAGCATGGATGCGGCCTTTTTGAACTGTTTGTCACGATCTAAGCCCTTGCGCGCGCCGCGACAAGCCCAAGGGCTGCCGCAAGGTCAAAGTTGACGCAGACGTCACGCGGGCGCATCCCCCGTGGAAAGAAAGGACGCCCGCATGTACCCTATTATCCGCGTCATCAAAGAGGTTCTCAAAGCCAAACGTATGCCCTCGCTGCATCCTTTGGGCAGCCATGTGTCGCATCACCGCTGCTGGCCGCAGGACATTGATCAATACCTGGAAATGAACAACGGGCGCATCCTGACGATGCTTGATCTGGGCCGTACCGGTCTTGCCCAGCGCACGGGCCTGCTCGATGCCCTGCGCAAGGAAAGCTGGGGCCTAACGATGGCGGGCGCGTCGATCCGTTATCGCAAACGCATCCGTCCGTTCGTGAAATTCCGGATTGTGAGCAAGGCAGTGGGCTGGAGCGAGCGGTTCTTTTATCTCGAACACACCATCTGGATTGGTGACCAATGTGCAGTACAGGCCCTTTTCCGCGCCGCCGTGACAGACAAGAACGGCATTGTGAACCCTGCCCGCGTCTTTGCAGCGGTTGGCCTTGACCAACCCTCGCCTGAAAAGCCCGCCTGGGTGCAAGCCTGGATTGATGCGGATAACACCCGCCCCTGGCCGCCCGCTGACGACGGAACGTCGCACTAAAGAATTCTTGCCAGCCTTAGGCTTATCTGTGTCTTATCCCTTCAGGGAAGAGCAGGGACAAGAAAAATGGCAGTCGCAAAGAAACGCATCTGGGGGTGGATGGCCTTTGATTGGGCATCGCAGCCTTTCTATACGCTTGGCCTGACCTTCATCTTTGGCCCGTATTTCGCCGTTGTCGCGACCGAGTATTTCTTCAGCACCGGCATGTCCGAGAGCGCGGCTGACGCGCAGGCGCAATGGGTCTGGTCGGCGGGGCAAACGGTTGCGGGGCTACTGATTGCCTTCACTGCCCCGTTCTTGGGCGCATTCGCCGACAACTCGGGCCGCAAGATGCCGTGGATCGCATTCTTCTCGGTCGTTTATGTCGTCACGACCTTCATGTTGTGGGGACTGACACCGGATGGGTCATCGCTCATCCTTGTGCTGGTGATGTTCTACGTGGGCTTCTTTGCTGCTGAAAGCGCATTGAACTTCGTCAACGCCATTCTGCCATCGCTGGGCAATGACAAAGAGGTTGGCCGGATTTCCGGCTCGGGTGCTGCCTTTGGGTATTGGGGCGGCGTGACATCGCTCTTCATCATGCTGCTGCTCTTTGCCGAGAATGATCAGGGCGTCACCCTGTTGGGCAATGCGCCGCTGTTCGGGTTGGACCCGGAGGCGCGCGAAGGCACGCGCTTTGTCGGGCCGTTTATCGCGATCTGGTACGTCATCTTTATCATCCCTTTCTTTATGTTCGTCCGCGACGATCCCAAGGCTGCGCGGAAGTCCACGAAACTGGGCGCGGTTTGGGGCGAATTGCTGGAAACGCTGCGGTCGGTACTCCACCGCAAAAGCCTGCTGAACTTTCTGTTGGGGTCGATGTTCTACCGTGACGCGCTGAATGCGCTTTACGCATTTGGCGGCGTCTATGCGGCGCTGGTACTGGATTGGCAGACAATCCAGATTGGCGTGTTCGGGATTATCGCCGCGATTGCCGCCGCCATCACGACCTGGCTGTCAGGGTTGGCAGATGCGCGCTATGGCCCCAAGCCGGTTATCCGCGCCTCTGTCTGGGTGCTGATCCTTGTCTCGGTCATCATCGTGGGCATGTCCCGCGAGAGCATCTTTGGCATTCCCTTTGCCGAAGGCTCGGGCATCCCTGATATCATCTTCTATATCTGCGGTGTCTGCATCGGTGGCGCGGGCGGTGCGGTCTATGCCTCATCCCGTTCAATGATGGTGCGTCACACCCATCCCGACCGCCCCGCCGAGGCCTTTGGCCTGTTTGCGCTTACCGGCAAAGCCACTGCTTTTCTTGCCCCTGCGCTGATCACTTTGTTCACGATCATGACCGGTAGCAATCAATTAGGGTTCTTGCCTATAATCTTTCTTTTCCTGATCGGGCTTTTGTTGCTACGGTGGGTCAATAAAGACGGAGATCGCGCAGAATGGTCCGCTTCATAATCGCAGCAGTATTTACCCTCGGATTGGCCGCATGCCAGACGGAAGAACCGCCTGTTGTCAGCCTGTCCAGCCAGAATTTCAACGACACACGCATCGCCAAGACATTGTTCGGCGCGGCACCCGACGCCTCGCCGCAAGCGGCGCAGCCCTTTGGCAGCTATTCGCGCGGCTGTCAGGCAGGCGCGCAGCAGTTGGAAGAAACAGGTCCGACATGGCAAGCGATGCGCCTGTCACGCAACCGTAATTGGGCGCAACCCAAAACGCTGGATTACGTGCGCGACCTCAGCCGCTTTGCCGCGACACAGCCGGGATGGGAGGGGCTTTATATCGGCGATATGAGCCAGCCGCGCGGTGGCCCGATGCTCACCGGACATGCCAGCCACCAGACCGGTTTGGATCTTGATGTTTGGATGTTGCCGCCACAGAGGCTCGACCTGACAGTGGCCGAGCGCGAAAGTATTTCGTCAATCTCGATGCGGCGTAATGCGGGGGCATTTACCAACGACCTCTGGACGCCCCAGCATGAGGCGATCGTCCGCGCTGCGGCGTCAGACCCGCGTACCGCACGCATCTTTATCTTCCCCGGTGCCAAGGTCGCGATGTGCAATTCGGCCACCGGTGATCGCAGCTGGCTGTCCAAAGTGCGCCCGTGGTGGGGCCATCACTATCATTTTCACGTACGCCTGAATTGCCCGGAGGGTGCGTCAGGGTGCGAGAACCAAGCGGCACTCCCGCCGGGCGATGGATGTGCAGAGGCGCAAGAATGGGTTGACCGTATCCTGAACCCGCCACCACCGGACCCGAACGCGCCACCCCCAACACCACGCGCAGAACTGACAATGGCCAACCTGCCCGGCCAGTGCCAAGCGGTCTTGAACGCCCAGTAAGTGTTCCGCTTTTTATGCCTCTTGGCTCTGCTCAGGGCCGTGCCTGCCTATGCCGAGGTCACATATCTTGGCAGCTATGACTGGCGCGTGAGCGACCGGCTCTTCGGCGGCTTCTCAGCCATTGAGGTGACGGCCGACGGGATGGATTTCGTCGCCCTGACAGACCGCGGCAGCATCGCGCGCGGCACATTCACACGCGACGGAGACGCAATTACCGGCATCGAACTCAGCGTCCTGCGGCGTCTGCTGGGGCCAACCCGCGCTCCGCTCGCCGATGATTTCAGCGATAGCGAAGGGCTCGCCATCGGGCCGGACGGGACGCTCTATATCTCGTTTGAAGGTAAGGATGGGGTGCGATCCTTTGCGGACGTGGATCAGCCCGGGTCCGAACTCATGGCCGCACGGGACTTTAACGCCTTTCAGCCCAATTCAGGGCTTGAGGCCTTGGCGATTGGACCGGACGGCGCGCTTTATACAATTCCCGAAAGGTCGGGGCTGGCGACGCGGCCTTTTCCTGTTTTCCGGCTCAAAGACGGTGTCTGGGATCAGCCTTTTGATATCCCGCGCACGGGGCCTTTCCTGCCTGTTGGCGCGGATGTCGGGCCCGATGGCAAGCTCTATGTGCTGGAACGTGACTTTGCCGGCATCGGATTTCGCAGCCGTATCAGGCGGTTTGATCTGGAGGGTCGCAATGAAGAGACCATTCTCGAAACGGGCCTGCGCACACATGATAACCTCGAAGGGATCAGCGTCTGGCAAGACGCCCAAGGGCTGCGGATCACGCTGATTTCTGACGACAACTTTCGCATGTTCCAAAGGACCGAGGTCGTCGAATACCGATTGACGGAGTAGGCAGAGGGCGTTAATTCGCCCTGTCCCCGTCGGGGGCCAAGTGCCGCAACCTTGTCAAAACGGAATTATCGCATGACACGTATCCTTCCCGGCGTTCTCGCCATGGCCACCATTGTTGTGGCATCCAACATCCTCGTACAATTTCTGCTTCTCGACGGGCTTTTGACCTGGGGGGCGTTTACCTATCCGCTGGCCTTTCTTGTCACCGACGTGATGAACCGCGTCTACGGGCCGTCGGCGGCGCGCAAGGTTGTGTTCTCCGGTCTGGTGGTGGGCATCATCTGTTCGCTGATCGGCAGCCGGATCATGATCCAGGGTGACGGGTTCGAGTATCCGGCCGTGGCGCTGCGTGTGGCGATCGGCTCGGCGACGGCGTTCCTGATTGCGCAATTGCTGGACATCGTGGTGTTCAACCGCCTGCGTGACGGATCGTGGTGGAAGGCGCCTCTCGGCAGCACGCTGGTTGGCTCAACCGTGGATACGGCGATCTTCTTTTCCATCGCATTTGCCGCCGTTTTCAACGGGTTAAGCGCATCTGCCGCCGAAGAAGTGATGTGGGCGCAGGACGCCGCACCCTTCCTGCTGACCGGTCCCGAGATGCCGCTTTGGGTGACACTGGCCGTGGCCGACTGGGGCGTGAAACTCAGCATCGCGCTGCTCGCTTTGGTGCCATTTCGCATCATTGTTACGCGTATGCTGCTGCGCAGCGCATAAACACGACATCAGGTATCTTTTTACTTGAAATATACCAAATCTGTGGTTTTCTGCTTTCAGGCGAAACATTTGAAAGGAGGTGATCCAGTGCATCATGAGGTATTGGAGAAGTGTGTCGGGACAACTTGGGAGGAGCGCAGCTAGGGCAGCCCTTGGCTGACGTGAACCCAAGGTGGAGTTCCTAACCGACCCACCTCCGAAATTCAGGAAAGGGCCATCCCGTTCGCCGGGGTGGCCCTTTTTCGTGGGGGTTCGGGGCGTACACAAGGCGTACACAGGCTGTACACAAGGTGTGTGTACGGGTGTGTGGGTGGTGGAACCGTAGGGCGGCGCGCACGGCCTGGGGATCTTATGCTTACTGGCGGTCGGAAAACGCTACCGAGCGACACGGCTAACCTACAAGCCCGTGAAGCGGTGGTTGAAAGAGAGGTATGTGCGCACGCAAGTGCGGGCATTCAGGAGGAGTAAGCAATCCTTGCATCAACTCTAAATTGATTTAGAATTCCACCGAAGTCAGATAGGAGACCAAATGGACCCGATCACATCAGCACTTGTAAAAGAGTTCTCAACTGCCCAGGGGATCACTGAATACGGCGAAGACAAACAGTTTGAGCACTTTGCAGCACATTGCATTGTGTCTGAACGCTACGAAGATGAATTCGACACCTCAGACATGGTCGTTGGCGAGGGCCAAGACCTGAACGTCGATGCTTTTGCCATCAAGATCAACGGTCGCTTGGCAACCGATGCTGAATTCATAGATGATCTTGTGGCCTTGAATGGTTACTTGGAAGTCGAATTCATCATCATTCAGGCCAAGACCTCTAGTTCATTTGATGGCGCAGCTTTGATTGCACTAGGTGACAACTTAGCCAACGAAATTTTCGCCGAACATCAAACCATGCCGGCGAACCAAGACGTTCGACGATTGATCGCTATGAAGGAGCGTATTTTTTCTCACGCAGGAAAATTAAAAGAGAACCCGTTATGCAAGGTCTACTATGTTTGCACGGGAACATGGAAAGATGATGAATATCTTGTCGCAGCAATAGACCGAAAAAAGCGTGATCTCTTAGATACAAACCTGTTTTCTAGCGTCAATTTCCTACCAATTGGCGCCAGAGAAATTCAAGACCTATACAGAGCTACAAGAACAAGTATTTCGCGGGAAATCACTTTTAGTAGCCTAGTTACCCTTCCAGCAAT
>NZ_DASYOK010000225.1:0-5974 GCF_036007805.1 Yoonia sp. | reverse complement strand
TGAAGTGACCAAGATCGAAGACGGCGGCATCGAAGTTGACTATGAGGGTGCGAAATCCTTCATCCGTCGTTCCGATCTGTCCCGTGACCGTGCCGAGCAGCGCCCTGAGCGCTTCCAGGTTGGCGACAAGGTTGACGTGCGTGTGACCAACATCGACAGCAAGACCCGCAAGCTGGGCCTGTCGATCAAGGCACGCGAAATCGCGGAAGAGAAGGAAGCAGTTGAGCAGTACGGTTCATCTGATTCCGGCGCATCCTTGGGTGATATCCTTGGTGCGGCTCTGAAGGGCGACGAATAAGCCTCAGGCATTTGCCAACGATTGAATTGACCCCCGCCGCAGGAGACTGCGGCGGGGGTTTTTCGTTTTGTTTGCGTCCGCTAGACATCCTTCGCCTATCGTGCGTATGCCGTTGGTGCGCGTGTAAAGCGGAGGTTTGCTATGCCCACCACACTTGTTGTCCTTGCACATCCTGATCGCCGTTCGTTCAACGCAGCCTGGGCCGATGCGACGGTACAGGCGTTAAGGGATGCGGGCCATGAGGTGCTGTGGTCGGACCTCTATGCATTGGGTTTTGATCCGGTCGAGGCGCCGCGCCACTATGTGGATTGGCCCGCGGACGTCCAGTTTGATCCGCTCAAGGCGCAGGAACAATCAGCCGCCCGAGGTGTGCTGCCCAAGGACGTGCAGGACGAGGTTGCGAAAATCCGGCAGGCGGACCGTATCATCTTTCACTTTCCGATCTGGTGGTTCTCACCGCCTGCAATCCTGAAAGGCTGGTTCGAGAGAGTTCTGGTCCATGGTGCGTTGCATCGTGTTGATACGCGGTTTGATGCGGGGCTTTGCACGGATAAGACGGCTTTGTTCTGTGTCACGACCGGCGCGAAGGACGCAGAATGTGGCTTTGACGGGAAAGAGGGTGATCTCGCGCTCTTGCTGTGGCCCGCGGCCTATACGCTGCGCTATCTTGGCTTCTCTGTGTTGGAGCCTGTCACAGTAAACGGCGTGCATGGGTATCATAGTGGCGAGGGCGCTGTTGATTTGCAGCACCGTTTGCAGTCTGTACTGGATGGTCAGGCGGCAGTTATTGCAGGGTTCGATGAGCGGCCCCGTCTGGCATTTAACGCGGATAGCGATTTTGACCAAAATGGGCGACTGCGCGTTGACCGCCCTTCCTACACGCCGTTCATCCGGCACCAGAAGGGCTGAAATCGTCTCTATCCGCTGCGAATCGGTGGGGTCGCCATCGTGGGCCACTGTGATCGTAAAGCGCGCGCGTGGGGCCGAATGGATGCAAATCCGGGTGCTCCGTGCTGTCTTGGTGACGCAAATAGGCGAAAACGCCACAATCGCGGTATTTCTTCGACGCTACAAAATGCCTATAGTCTTTTGAAAAGCGGGGACAAACCTGCTGCCATGTGTTCGCTTACTGGTTGGGAGGCCATACTATGATCCGTTCCGAACTGATCCAGAAACTCGCCGACGAGAACCCGCATCTTTATCAACGCGATGTCGAGAAGATTGTGAATACGATTTTTGAAGAGATCATCGAAGCGATGGCGCGTGGTGACCGGGTTGAGTTACGCGGGTTTGGTGCCTTTTCCGTCAAGAAGCGTGATCAGCGGATTGGCCGCAATCCCCGGACCGGTGAAGCGGTGGAAGTCGAAGAGAAGCACGTGCCATTTTTCAAGACCGGCAAGCTGCTGCGCGACCGCTTGAACGGCAGCTAGGCCTTCACAGGGCTTTTACAGAATTGAAACCTGCGGCGCGGAATAGCAGTTCACCGCGCCTATGAACTGCGGTATGCTTTCCCTATGAAAACCATTCGCTATGCATTCTGGGCCATTGTCGGCCTTTGCCTTATCCTGATTGGGCTTGCCAATCGTGATGTCGTCACCCTGCGCGCCATGCCAGAGGCAGTCGGTGACTTGATGGGGCTGGAACCCGATATCCAGCTGCCTTTGTTTGTTGTGATCTTCATTGCAGTGGGTGCCGGTCTGATGATCGGGTTCCTGTGGGAATGGGTGCGCGAACATCGCATCCGGTCCGATGCGCGCGGCAAAGCGCGTGAAGTCGAGGCGCTCAAGCGTGAGGTGGCACAGTTGCGTGGCGCTGCGGGAACCGGCAAAGACGGCGATGACGTTCTGGCATTGCTTGAAAAGACCGGCTAATGCCGCGCCAGACACGGGTCAAGATCTGCGGGCTTCGTGATGTTGCCGCGGTCAAAGCGGCTGTGGATGCCGGGGCTGCTTATGTCGGGCTGGTGTTTTTTCCGAAATCGCCGCGCAATGTAACGATTGCAGAGGCTGCGACACTTGCGCTGGCTGTGCCGGCCGGTGTGGCCAAAGTCGCGCTAGTGGTCGATGCGGATAACGCGCTGCTTGATGAGATTACCGCAAATGTCCCGCTTGATATCCTGCAACTGCACGGACATGAAGCACCCGAACGGGTGTCGGAAATACGGGCCCGTTATGGGCTGCCTGTCATGAAAGCGGTTGGTGTGGCCGATGAAAGCGATCTGGCAGCACTGGACAGCTATGCCCGTGTTGCGGATCAGATCCTTGTCGATGCCAAGCCGCCTAAGGACGCGGATTTACCAGGCGGGAACGGTCTGTCCTTTGACTGGCGTTTGATTGCGGGGCGCCGCTGGCCTGTGCCGTGGATGCTGGCCGGTGGTCTGACACCGGACACGGTGGGTGAGGCGATTGCGCTGACAGGGGCGTCACAGGTCGATGTGTCATCAGGGGTCGAATCCGCGCCGGGCGTGAAAGATGCTGCGCTGATTGCTGCGTTTTGTGCGGCCGCGCGGGCTGATTAAGGCGGCGTTTACCTTCTAAGTAGATGCTGAGGGTATGTAGCACGCGATTCTTCCTCTTTCACCCAAAGCATGGTTTCGGCATCTGTTTTCGGCGCAATCCGCGCGCGATGGTGGCGTGGTCCGGCGCAAGGTGCGCGATATGGAACGGATGGTGGGCCGTGACGTGTTTACTGCGGAAATCAGACGTCGTGGATACTCTGCCGTTGAAAACGCAGGACAGATTATCGTGTTCTGTAATGCTGAACCTGTGAAAGTTGTGGTCGGGTAACCAATTCCTGTTTCAGGAATTGTGGGCAAATCCTTATCAAGGATTTGCGTCCAGACTTTCGATGAAATCCTGCGACCTGATGGTCGCTTTACCATTCTCACAAGAATCGTTACGTCTGGCGGGCACAAATAAAGCAGGTGTCCTATGGCCAACGATCTTTTCAACAGCTTCATGACCGGTCCCGACGAAAAGGGCCGTTTCGGCGATTTTGGCGGACGTTTCGTGTCCGAGACGCTGATGCCGCTGATCCTCGAATTGGAGGCGCAATACGAGCACGCCAAAACCGATGAGACGTTCTGGGCCGAAATGCACGATCTCTGGACCCATTATGTTGGCCGCCCCAGCCCGCTTTACCACGCCGAGCGCCTGACCGCGCATCTGGGTGGTGCCAAAATCTACATGAAGCGCGACGAGTTGAATCACACCGGCGCGCATAAGATCAACAACGTGCTGGGCCAGATCATTCTGGCCCGCCGCATGGGCAAGACCCGTATTATTGCTGAAACAGGTGCAGGCCAGCACGGTGTTGCAACGGCCACGGTTTGTGCGAAATTCGGTCTGAAATGTGTGGTCTATATGGGCGCACATGATGTCGAGCGTCAGGCCCCCAACGTGTTCCGTATGCGCCTTCTGGGCGCAGAAGTAGTCGCTGTGACCTCTGGCCGTGGCACCCTGAAGGATGCAATGAACGATGCGCTGCGCGACTGGGTGACCAACGTGCGTGACACGTTCTATTGCATTGGCACCGTGGCAGGACCGCACCCATATCCTGCGATGGTGCGTGATTTTCAGGCGATCATCGGTCAGGAAACCAAAGAACAAATGCAGGCCGCCGAGGGCCGTCTGCCTGACACCCTGATCGCGGCGATCGGGGGGGGATCGAACGCGATGGGTCTGTTTTACCCGTTCCTTGATGACAAAGAAGTCAACATCATCGGCGTCGAGGCCGGTGGCAAAGGCGTGAATGCCAAGATGGAGCATTGCGCTTCTTTGACGGGCGGGCGCCCGGGCGTATTGCATGGCAACCGCACCTATCTGTTGCAGGATGATGTGGGGCAAATCCTTGAGGGCTTCAGCATCTCTGCCGGTCTTGATTACCCCGGTATCGGGCCGGAACATGCCTGGTTGCATGACATTGGCCGTGCGCAATATGTGGCGATCACCGATGTTGAGGCTTTGGAGGCGTTCCAGCTTTGCTGCGCACTTGAAGGCATCATTCCGGCGTTGGAGCCGTCCCACGCCCTTGCTCATGTGATGAAGATTGCACCCGACCTGCCCAAAGATCACCTGCTGGTCATGAACATGTGCGGGCGCGGGGATAAAGACATCTTTACCGTGGCTCAACATCTTGGCTTTGACATGAAGGCCTAGGTTATAGACGGCTAAACTTTGGTTTAGGTGCGCTGCGCAATGTCTACCGTGATCAAAGTAAACTCATTATCAATATGCCCGACTCGTTTTAATGGGCATATTGGAGTACGAGGCAGCGTTCCGATGTTGGAGAGGCGCTGATGATCGATGGTGAGGTTAGCAATGTTGCACGAACAAGAAATGCTCGCGCTTGAACGGGTGGCTTTTGCATGTTGAGGAAGATCGTCATTTGTCTCGCGCTTGCGGGCACACCTCAATTTGCAGCGGCGCAATCTGTGCAGGATCAAATCGTCTCGCAGCTGCGCGCCCAGGGATTTTCCGAGATTACCTTACAACGCACGTGGCTGGGCCGCGTGCGCGTGATCGCAAAGCGTGATGATCTGCGCCGCGAGCTTGTCTTTGATCCGCAAACAGGGGAAATCCTGCGCGACTATTGGCGCGAGGACAACGACGATGGTCCGCGGCTTTTCAATCCTGGCGGGTCTAATAGCGCGGGGTCTTCCTCTGAGCGCGATGACGACGATGATGACGACGACGATGATGATGATGATGATAACGACGATGACGACGATGACGACGATGACGACGATGATGACGACGATGATGATGACTAGTCCGCTCTGAGCAAAGGAAGCGCATTTGCTAAAAGGTCAGTGGGCCATTGTCGTTATCGTAGTGGTGCAGTTCCTCTGCGCGATCTTTTTTGTGTCGCGCATTCTTGCATCAATCTTCGGGATCAGTCCGCTCAGTTGGCAACTTTACGAACTGGTGGAACTCGGCGCGGCGCTGGGCCTTTTGCTTGGGGTTGGTTTTGGCTGGTTCACCCTGCGCCGGACGATGGTGCGCAATGCTGTTGTTGAAGATCAGCTTCGTCTGGCGTCGGGTGCCTTTATGGATGTTCTGGAAGAACGGTTCGGGGCATGGGAACTCACCCCTGCTGAAAGGGATGTGGCGCTGTTTGCCCTGAAGGGCATGTCAACCCAAGAGATTGCTGGGCTGCGTGAGGTCAGCGAAGGCACCATCAAGGCCCAGACAAATGCGATTTACCGCAAAGCCGGTGTCAGCGGGCGCACACAGCTTATGAGTCTCTTTATTGATGACCTGATAGCCAAGGCCTGATCAGTTTTCCGGATCGGGGGCTGCATTGGCGTGCAAAACGTTGATCGGGACGATTTCCAGCGCCCGGACGTGGGTTGCATGCAGATTGACCTGTGGCGCGCAGCCTTCTTCGTGGGCTTGTAAAAACCTGCCCGCGCAAAGGCACCAGCCATCGCCGGCCTTGAGCCCCGGAAAGCCGAACTCTGGCCGCGGTGTGCTCAGGTCGTTGCCGACGTATTTGGAAAAGGCCAGAAACTCATCTGTCATGACGGCGCAAACCGTGTGGCTGCCGTGATCGGCGGCGCAGGTATCGCAGGCCCCGTTGCGAAAGAACCCGGTCATAGGATCGGTCGAGCAGGGGGCAAGGGCGCTGCCGAGAACGTTGAAGGAGGGGTCTTTTTCCATGGGTACGCTGCCTTTC
>NZ_DASYOK010000224.1:0-5031 GCF_036007805.1 Yoonia sp. | reverse complement strand
GGATTGCCTATATTGATATTGATGCGCACCATCCCGACGGAGTCGAGCATGCTTTTGCCGATGACGCGGATACGCTGCAAATCTCGGTGCATGAGGTAAACCGCTGGCCACGCACAGGGGCGTTAAGCGATGCCGGTGTGGGGCAGGTCTATAACCTGCCGGTCCCTGCGGGTTTGAATGATACAGAAATGGCACTGATCCGCGACGCGCTGATTTTGCCTTTGGTGGCTGATTTCGGTCCTGATGCGATTGTTCTGCAATGCGGGGCCGATGCGGTGGCAGAAGACCGCCAATCGCGGCTGGCCCTGTCAAACAACGCGCATTGGGCAATTGTTGCGGCCCTGCGCCCGCTGTCGCCGCGTTATCTTGTGCTGGGGGGAGGCGGGTATAACCCGTGGTCGGTGGGCCGGCTTTGGACAGGGGTTTGGGCCACGTTGAATGGCCGCGAGATTCCAGACGTTTTACCGCCCGCATCCCAAGCGATCTTGGGCGCTCTGACATGGACAGGCCCGTTCCGAACACATCACCCCGAGGCGCATTGGATTACCACGCTGCGTGATACCCCGCGTGAGGGACCGATCAGCGATGCTGTGCGCGCAGGCGTGCAGGCGTTGGCGACACGCCGCGCGCGTTGGGCCTGACCCTTGCAAGGGGCCTTAAACACCCTGATAGTCGCACCATGAGATTACATGCGCTTATCATCGGGATTTATTTGACGCTGGCGGCCCCCGCTGCGCGGGCCGAGGTTCTGATCTTTGCCGCAGCCAGCCTGAAAGAACCCATGGACCGGATTGCCGCGCAGTTTGATGGTGTTGTCGTTTCTTACGGTGGCAGTGGCACAATGGCGCGGCAGGTCAGCTTTGGTGCGCCTGCAGATATCGTCCTTTTGGCGAATACCGACTGGATGGACGTGCTGGTCGCGGGCGATCATGTGCAAGCAGAGAGCGTGTTTGATTTTGCCAGCAACCGGTTGGTGATGATCGGGCCAGAGGGTGCCGCGCCCGTACCGCTCACATCAGAGGCGATTTTGGACGCATTGGGGGCAGGACGCATGGCCGTCGGGCTTACGCAAGCCGTGCCTGCAGGCATCTATGCCAAGGCGGCATTGCAGTCGCTGGGCTTGTGGGAGGTGACGCAGGGCAAGCTTGCCGAAGCGGACAATGTGCATGCCGCACTGGCGTTGGTGGCGCGCGGGCAGGCACCTTTGGGGATCGTCTATCAGAGCGATACGCGGATCACAAAAGATGTGACCCAAGTCGCGTTATTCCCTGCCGACAGCCACCCGCCGATACGCTATGTTGGAGCGCTGACCAATAACGCTGACGTTGCAGCACAAGACGTGCTGACCTATCTGCGCGGTCCGCAGGGCCAAGCGATTTTGGCCGAGGCGGGGTTGCTTCCGCCTGTCGACGATCCGTCATGATGGACGCGCTTGGACCTGCGGAATGGACCGCGATCAGATTATCGTTGCGCGTGGCACTGGTGGCAACCTTGGTGGCACTGCCAGTGGCTGTCTGGGTGGCTTATATTCTTGCGCGGAAATCCTTTCCGGGGCGTCAGATATTGAACGGACTGGTGCACTTGCCGCTGGTTATGCCCCCTGTGGTCACAGGGTATCTTTTGCTGATCCTCTTTGGCCAGCAAGGGCCGGTAGGCAGTCTGCTGTACCAAACCTTTGGCATCAGTTTTGCCTTTCGCTGGACTGGGGCGGCTCTGGCTGCCGGAATCATGGCGTTTCCGCTGATGGTGCGTGCGATCCGGCTGGGGTTTGAGGCGGTTGATCCGGGGCTGGAGGAGGCCGCATCCACCCTTGGTGCGTCCCGTATGCGGGTTTGGCGCACCGTCACACTGCCCCTCGTCGTGCCGGGTATCTTGGCGGGGGCGATCTTGGGCTTTGCCAAGGCGCTGGGCGAATTTGGGGCCACGATCACCTTTGTCGCGGCCATCCCCGGCGAGACCCAGACCATCTCCACCGCGATCTACGGTCTGTTGCAGGTGCCAGGGGGTGAGCCTGCGGTTATATCACTGGTCGTCGTGTCGATCACCCTTGCGATGGGCGCGCTGCTCGTGTCCGAGTGGCTGTCCCGCCGGATGGCCAAGAGGGTAACGGGTAGATGATCACGGTCGATATCCAAAAGCGGATGGGCCTGTTTGACCTCGATGTGGAATTCGAGGCACCCCAAGGCGTGACCGCGATTTTCGGGCGTTCGGGGTCTGGCAAAACGTCACTGGTCAATGCTGTCGCAGGGCTTTTGCGCCCTGATACGGGGCGGATTGCGGTGGGTGATGCCGTTCTCTTCGATGGGGCGACGCGCCAGCACCTGCCGCCGCACAAACGGCGCATCGGTTATGTTTTCCAGGATGCGCGTCTTTTTCCGCATATGACTGTTCAGCGCAATCTGACCTATGGCGGCGAGCATGATGCGGCCCGCGTGATTGACGTGCTGGGGCTTTCGCATTTGCTTCAACGGATGCCTGCACGCCTATCAGGGGGCGAGCGCCAGCGCGTGGCTCTGGGCCGTGCACTGATGTGCAATCCGCAGCTTTTGTTGATGGATGAACCCCTTGCCGCCCTTGATGCCCCGCGTAAGGCTGAAATCCTGCCGTTTATCGAACGGCTGCGCGATGAGGTCGAAACACCCATGCTTTACGTAAGCCATGATGTGTCCGAGGTCGCCCGCCTGGCCACGACCCTAGTCGTGCTGGACGCAGGCCGCGTGATGGCCTGCGGGCCAGTAGGCACGGTGCTGTCACAGCCCGAGACGATGCCGTTGGTTGGCGTGCGCGCCGCGGGCGCGGTGATTACCACTAAGGTCGCGGGGCGGTTGCTGGACGATGGTCTGACCGAGCTTGCCTTTTCGGGCGGGCGTTTGATCTTACCAGGGATTTTGGGTGTGTTGGGCCAGACCATCCGTGTGCGTATTCCGGCGCAGGATGTGATCCTCGCGACCGTAGCCCCGCAAGGGTTGAGCGCGCTGAACGTCCTGCCCGTTGAAATCACCCGCGTTGAACACGGGCGCGGCCCCGGTGTAGCCGTCGGGTTGCGTGCGGGGGACGATCACCTTTTGGCGCGGGTGACTCGGCGCAGCGCGTTGCGGATGAATTTGGCGGTGGGTCAGAAAATCTATGCCATCATCAAGGCGACCGCTGTGGGGCCAGAAGATATCGGGCAATAGCTAGGTTGCCGTGCTGCGGTCAAAGAGATCAAGCAAATCTACGGCCAGCGCATCGGTTTGCGTGCTTGCAATCTTGATGGCGCGGCCTGCGTTTTCCGCGATGCGTGGCAAATCCCCCGACACCAGCGCGTCGGCGATATCATCGGCAGTCGCGACCGCAACCGCGCCGGATGCATCGGCCAGTTGCGCATAATCGGTTTTGAAATTTGCCACCCGCGGTCCGTGCAGGATTGCACAACCCAAAGCGGCGGCTTCCCACGGGTTATGCCCCTCGACATCGCCGAAAGTCCCGCCAATCAAAACGGTCTGCGCAAGGCGGTAGATCAGGCCCAGGTCACCGAAAGTATCGCAGAGCCAGATGGCATCATCCGGCGCCGGAACCTTCCCCTTGGACCGGCGCGGACCAGTTTCCTCAAGGTTGTCCTGTGGCAGCCTCGGGGCGACGATGAGAAGGGCTGTTGGATCGGTGTTGCGCAGTTTTTGATGGGCATCATATGCAAGAGCAATGTCGTCCTGATGCGCGGGGGCAACGGCCCAAACGGTACGCTGGCCAAGCGTTTTCTGTAGCCTCACCAATTCCGCCTCATCACAGGCCAGCAAGGGTGCGGCAGGTTTGAGCGATCCTGTGACCTTCACCTCCGCACCAAGTGATGCGAGATGGGCTGCGGTCGCGTCATCCTGCGCTGTAATTATCGCCATCGCGCTGTAAAGGTCACGGTAAAGCCCCGCTGCCTTTTGGTGCGACCGAAATGATGCAGCATTCATGCGCGCGGCCACCATGCATTGCGGTACTCGGCGCGTGGCCAGATCGCTGACCATGCCCGGCCAGAGGTCCTGTTCGACCCAGATGCACAGATCAGGGCGGAAATGGTCGAGGAAACGGTGGCGAAAGGCGGGCGCATCAAGCGGTAAGAATTGGTGCGTCGTCCGGGGTGGGGCGTTCTTGGCGAAGACTTCGGCCGAGGTAGCCGTGGTCGATGTCACGAGAAATGACAGATCAGGGCGTTTTTGCCCCAAGCGTTCAATCAGGCCGCGCAGAGAAAGGACTTCGCCCAACCCGACCGCGTGGAGCCAGATCATTGAACCGTCAGGGCGCGGGGCGAGGTTCTGGCCTATCTTTTCCTGCCAACGTGTCGGGTGTTCCTTGCCACGTCTCAATCGGCGACGCAGAGCGGGCTTGGCCGCAAGTGCAATCAGATGGCTTGCCGCCAGATAGCCGCGCAACGCCAAACCCCGATGCATGTCAGTTGGGGATGTCATGAAAGGTCTTTTGCAAGGAGGTCTGCCAGAAATCCTCGGATCTCAGGGCGTCCACAAACCGCTCGGACGCGCTGCCGCCGCCAAAGGCGTCGTGACGCGGATAGGCTTGGCCCCACCTGTCCTGCAAGAATGTGTTGATCGCTGCAGTATCGGTCGCATCGGCGAAAAAGACGGAGGGCGATTTCGCACGATTGGTCTGGCGTGTGCCAATATCAAGGGATGGCAGACCAAGGAACGGGGCTTCGCGCACACCTGCCGAAGAATTCCCGATCATCGCTTTGGCGTTTTTCATCAGCTCCGAGAAGTGGGCGAAACGCATGGATGGCAGAACGCGGAACCGCTCTTTGGGCAAGCAGGCAATCGCATCAAAAATGGCAGCAGACCCGGGGTCATTGTTCGGGGCGATGACCACAAAGTTTCGATCTGACTGATCCAGCGCGCCAAAAAGCGCATCGGCCTGCGTGCCCATAGTGTCGGCTTCGGAGGTGACAGGGTGGAAAACGCAGATGCCGTAATCATCGAAAGGTATGTCATAGCGTTCCCGAACTTGGGCAAGGGTGACGCCAGAGGGTCCTGCGTGAAAATCCAGCTCGGG
>NZ_DASYOK010000223.1:0-5819 GCF_036007805.1 Yoonia sp. | reverse complement strand
ATCAAACACGCAGGCAAAACCTCCACCACCTCAACCCCGCCATGGGCCAGCGGCAACAGCCCCGCACAGGGCGTCAATGCAATCAGACTAGCCACGGGCACGCCCTCCGGTGGGATCAAAGAATACAGGATCGCAGACCTTGACCTCTTCGCTGATCCCCCGCAAATGATCACGCAGTTTGATCACCTCGCCGTGGCGGGCACGGCCATTCTCCAAAAAACCCAGCGCCAGATAAGTCGCAAACGTCGGCGAATAACACACCGAGGTCACATACCCCTGACTGTTCTCCCGCGTCTCTGCGGCCGCACGCGCAAACAAATGCGCTCCTGCGGTTAACGCGTGATCGCCGCCTTTGGCACGCAAGCCCACCAATTGCTGCCGTTCGGCGCCAAGAAGGCCCGGACGGGCCGCCGCGGCCTTCCCGATACAGTCTTTTTGGGCGTTGATCATCCGTTCCATCCCGAGATCATATGCGGTCGTGCGCCCGTGCATTTCGGCATGCGTGATGAACCCCTTCTCGATGCGCAGCACATTGAGGGCTTCCATCCCGTAGGGCCCGCCACCCAGAACCTCTGCCTGCGCTACGAGGATGCGAAACAGGCTCTCGCCATAACGCGCCGGCACCGCGATCTCATAGGCATGTTCGCCCGAAAACGAGATCCGGAACAAACGCCCCGCGACACCGCCGACACGGACCGCGCCACAGGCCATGAACGGCCAGCTTTCATCATCAAGCGCCTGTTCCAGTACCGTATTCAGCAAAACACGCGCCTGCGGCCCCGCCACCGCAAACTGCGCCCATTGCTCGGTGACAGAGATCACCGTGGCATCCAGATCAGGGCGCAAAACCTGCAAGACAAACGCCAGATGCCGCATCACCTGACCGGCCGCAGCCGTGGTTGTCGTCATCACAAAATGCGTCTCGCCGAGGCGCGCTGTGGTGCCGTCATCCATGACATGACCGTCCTCGCGCAGCATCAACCCGTAGCGCACGCGCCCGACCTTCAGGGTCGAAAACATATTGGTATAGACAAAATCCAGCAGTGCTGCGGCATCCGGCCCCTGAATGTCGATCTTGCCAAGGGTCGACACATCACAAACTCCGACCGCATTGCGCACATAGCCCACTTCGCGGTCGCAGGACTGTCGCCAATGGCTTTCATCTTTCAACGGGAAATAGCTCGGACGATACCAGAGCCCTGCCTCGATCATCGGCACACCCCGCGCGACACTTGCCTGATGCGAAGTCGTGAACCGCTGCGGCGCAAATCCCTTGCCCTGACTGCCTGCCCCCATCGCGGCAATCGGCACAGGCACATAAGGCGGGCGGAACGTGGTCGTGCCTGTCTCGGGGATCCCCCTGCCGGTGGCATCCGCCAGGACCGCAAGTGCAACCACATTTGACGACTTGCCCTGATCCGGCGCCATCCCCTGCGTCGTATAGCGCTTCATATGCTCGACCGAGCGGAAGTTCTCTTGCGCGGCCAGTTTGATATCCTTCACGTGGACATCGTTCTGGAAATCAATCCATTTGCGCCCCTTGCCGGGCACAGCCCAAAGCGGCGTGACAGAATAGGCCGCATCATCAGCAACAGGGACCGTCACCTTGGGTTTCAACCCAAGGCCCCTTGCAACCTGCGCTGCCACCTCTGCCGCTGCGCTCAAACATCCTGCCGTACTGAAAGTCCCGTTGCAGGCCCCCGCTGTCACCAGCCCCGGAATACTGTCAGGTGTCGGCACAAAAGAGGCGATCTCTTCATTCCATGTTGGCCGCCCGTTCATATGACAGGTCAGATGGACCGTCGGGTTCCACCCCCCCGACATCGCCAGACAGTCCGTCCGGATCGTCCGCGTACCACCTTTGTGGCTTATCGTGATGCTTTGCAGGCCATGACGGCCCCGCGTGCCGATCACCTGCGCGCCGGTGTAAACGGGATAGTCACCCCCAAGTGTCACATCGTCACGATTATCCATCACGACAGTCTCGACGTCACGGCTATCAATCACAGCAACCACCTTCACACCGGCCACCGCCAGATCACGGGCCGTACGGTAGACATCATCATTATTGCCAAAGACCGCGATTGCCTTGCCGGGAACCACGCCCCAGCGATTGACATAGGCACGCACGGCGCTCGCCATCATGATCCCGGGCCGGTCGTTGTTGGGAAAGGCAATCGGACGCTCCAAAGCACCGGCACAGAGGATCGCCCGTTTGGCCACGATGCGCCAAAAACACGCCACCGGTTTGCCCGCTTTGGGCGGCCCCGCGACACGCTCAAGCGCGCCATAGGTACCCTGGTCATAGGCCCCCGTGACCGTTGTGCGGGTCATCAGACGGACATTCGGCATCGCATCAAGTTCCACCAGCACCTCGGCCACCCACTCCCTGGCGGGTCTGCTGTCGATCTGCTCGTGCTCGCGCAGCAACCGACCGCCCATTGCGGTATCTTCATCCGCAAGGATCACATCGGCCCCCGCGCGCGCGGAGGTCAAAGCCGCCATCAGACCCGCCGGTCCCGCACCAATGACAAGCACATCACAAAAGGCAAAGGCCTTTTCATAAGTGTCCGCATTATGCGCGCCATCAAGCGCCCCCAGTCCGGCAGCACGCCGGATCACAGGCTCATAGAGTTTTTCCCAAAAACTGCGCGGCCACATGAAGGTCTTGTAATAAAAACCTGCCGCCAAAAACGGCGACAGCACATCATTCACAGCCATCAGATCATAGCGCAGCGACGGCCATGCGTTCTGGGACCAGACCTCCAACCCCGCGGCCACCTCCAACGTGGTCGCGCGCACGTTGGGTTCGGCCTGCGCGCCACGCCCTACGGTGACCAGTGCGTTCTGTTCCTCTGATCCCGCCGACATCACCCCGCGCGGGCGGTGATATTTGAACGACCGCCCCACCAGCTTGATCCCATTCGCCAAGAGCGCCGCCGCCACAGGCTCACCCGGCACGCCTTTGATCCGCCGCCCGTCGAAGGTGAAATCCACGGTCTGTTCTGGGGCTTGCAATCTCATCTGTGCGACCGCTCGGCCAAAGCGGTGTCAAGCACCGTATGGGTCACCGTATTCCGCGTGACCACCACCCAAGCCCCGCACCCCGCCTCATGGAACCACAGATCGCGCGTATCGCCTGCGGGATTATCGCGGTTGTGCAGATAATCATCCCAGGCTTCCAACCCCGCATCAGGTGCAGGACGCGACAACGCCACAGCATCACCCTGATAGTAGAATTCCCTGCGGTCACGTTCGCCGCAATTGGGACATGTGATCCTCATGCTATGCGCATCCCATCATCTTGCCATAAATACTCAAAACCCCATGCCAGCCTCTAGTGCAGGTTGTGCTGAGAGCCGGTGCCCTCTTCATCCATCAAACCCGCACCGGACCGGAACCGGTCCAACCGGAACTTTGCCGCAGGCGCGTGATGCTGACCGGTCGCCATCAGATGCGCAAAGCTGAACCCCGATCCGGGTACAGCCTTGAACCCGCCGTAGCACCAGCCACAATCGATAAAGAGCCCCTCCGTCGGTGTCTTGTCGATAATGGGCGATCCATCCGGCGTCATATCCATGATCCCGCCCCAGGAACGCAGCACCTTTGCCTTGCCGATCATCGGCATCAGGGTCATCGCCGCATCCATCACATGCTCTTTCATCGGCAGGTTCCCCCTTGCTGCATAAGAGGCGTAAAAATCAATATCGCCGCCAAAAACCAGACCGCCTTTGTCGGACTGGCTGATGTAGAAATGGCCCATCCCGAAGCTGACGACGTGGTCGATGACGGGCTTCAACCCTTCCGTCACAAAAGCCTGCAAAACATGGCTTTCTATGGGCAATCGCATCCCCGCCATCGCCGCCACCTGGCTGGACCGGCCGGCCACCACAATGCCCACTTTCTTGGCCCTGATCGCCCCGCGCGTGGTCTGCACGCCTTTCACGACACCGCCCTCGATATCAATGCCCGTGACCTCGCAATTCTGGATGATATCAACGCCGCGCTGATCCGCGCCGCGCGCATAGCCCCAAGCCACCGCATCATGGCGCGCCGTGCCACCGCGCGGGTGGTAAAGGCCGCCATAGATCGGAAAACGGACGTTTTCGAAATCAAGATAAGGCAGATGTGCGCGCACGCCGTCTTGGTCGAGCAGGATCGCATCGTCACCCTGGTTGATCATCGCGTTACCCCGGCGCGCAAAGGCATCGCGCTGGCCGTCGGAATGGAACAGATTGATCAACCCGCGCTGCGAATGCATGACGTTGTAGTTGAGATCACGCTCCATGGTTTCCCACATTTTCAAAGAGTGCGAATAGAACTCCGAGTTGCCGGGCAAAAAGTAATTTGCGCGGACAATCGTCGTGTTTCTCCCGACATTTCCACCCCCGATATAGCCCTTTTCCAGCACCGCGATATTTGTCATCCCGTGCTCTTTGGCCAGATAAAACGCAGTCGAAAGCCCGTGCCCACCGCCACCGATGATGATCGCGTCGTACTCCGCCTTGGGTGCGGGATCGCGCCAAACCGGCTTCCAGCCTTTCTGGCCGAACAGCCCTTCTTTGATCACGCGAAAGCCGGAATATCCCATGCCGCATCCCTTCTGGTTCTGGGTGAGCCTAGCAAGGGGCAAGACCCGTTGCATATCTTCTTTTCGACGCAGCGACGCCGGCCAGCGACCTCATGGCGCAGGCATTGCAAAAACACCTCCGCACAAAGGGCAGTGAAAACGTTCAAAAACTGGATTATTTCGCGCAAAAACGATTCGCTGTTCAGACGACGACTGACTAAAACAACGTAAATTTATTGCTATTTTTGTGTGCTTTTGGCCGCACATGTCCACCTACTGTTTCCGAAAAAATTACAGTCCGCACTGAAACATTGCACTGTATCAACCATGATACGACCCATTAGGCGCGCCACCGCAGCACGCCATTTTTTTGCCACATCAAAATGCTGGATGTGGTAATAAGTATGAGTTTAAAGTCTGCCGGTGCCATATTGATGCGCCAAATGCCTGGGGATCTGACGATGTTGAATTTTAAGAACCGTAAAAACAAGCTTAAAAAGCTGCAAGATACGCGCCGTGCCTACCTTGAACAACTGGCTTTCATTCGCCAGTTCAAGAAAGACGAAGACGGTGGTCTTATTGTTCTGACGCTTCTCCTTTTGATTTCGATGCTGGTTGTGGGCGGCATGGCCGTCGATTTCATGCGTTTTGAATCCGAGCGGACCAAGCTGCAAAGCGTGTCGGACCGCGCAGTTCTTGCTGCTGCAAACCTGAATCAAGAGCGCGATGCAGGGGCCGTCCTGACAGATTTCTTCGCCGCCGAAGGCTATGCGAACGCGATCGTCGGTGAGCCGTTCATCGAAAAAACCGCAAACGGGAGTGAAATCAGGCTTTCATCCCAGATAGACATGGATACCTTCTACCTGCGCCTGATCGGCATGGACACTTTGACGGCACCGGCCACCGCGAGCGCGATCGAAGGGACCGGCAATGTTGAGGTATCTCTTGTCCTCGATATTTCAGGTTCGATGGGGATTTTGATGGATGGCCCGATTTATCGCCGTGATGCAAATGGTGATCCGATCCGTGATAGCGATGGCAATATCCTGACTGACGAAGGCACGGAAACGCGGATGTTCTTTCTTCAGCAGGCGGCAAACCAGTTTATCGAAGACCTGTTGCTACCTGAATATGAGGACCGTGTCTCAATCAACCTGATTGCTTATTCGCAGCATGTCCGCTTGCGCGACGATCTCTATATGGCGCTGAGGACCACGCCTGACTCAATCAGTGAGAACAATGTCATTGG
>NZ_DASYOK010000222.1:0-4200 GCF_036007805.1 Yoonia sp. | reverse complement strand
ATGGGAGCGGCGGCGCGGGCTGCGGCTTCGGTTTGTGTATCGACCTAGGGGGCCAAGCTTGCTGGTGGCGGATGGGCGGTTGAACAATCGTGGGCTGGGCGTGGCGTCGCGGTCGAAAACAGGTCGTGGACGCAGCACGGTGCCGATCTTCTTGCTGGTGCCTCAGGTGAAGCTGCGCAAGCGGCTCGACCTGGCCCGCGATGCAGAGCGGGCGCAGGCGGCCATTCCAAGCTTAATTGTTTCAGGGTGGGTTGACGCTAAACTGCGGTGACAGCTGGTTCAGTACCCGGCTTCACGTTGATGTCGCACAGCGAGAACGACAGCCCTGTCGGCGTCCAAACGGTAAAGAGCAACATACCCGCTGCCACCGAAGGTGATGAACCACTCTCGAAACTCTGGATCCATGTCCTCCACAGGGCGCCCTGCTCCCGGCTGGTCGCGCAAAATCTGCATCCCCTCGCGGATGGACTTGGCGGCGCGGCGTGCCGCATCGGGGTTATTCTCTGCAAAGAAATTGTAAAGCCGCTCCACATCCCGCAGCGCCGCAGGAGACCAGATCAGTTGTGGCATTGAGGAATATCTGCCTCTTCACCAGCCTCGAGCTTGGCGAGCCAGGCGTCTGCGTCCTCATGCGTCACATGTTGGCCCGTCATCTGATATTCCTGCCAGGCCGCAAGACCTGCCTGGCGAAAGGCCTCACGCGCCTCTTCACGGGACAGGAACTGAGAGACTGCTTCGCGCAACATCCAATGCGTTGAGCGATCCCTCGCATCCGCAAGCCGTTTGAGGCGGTCGCGGGTTTCCTGATCGAGCTTCACGGCAATGGGGCGAACAGCATTCATGGGGTGAGTCCTCGTGAGTATTGTTAGGTATTACCTGTAACACTTTCTTGGCTTCAACAACAGACACGAATGCACCGTTAGGCCCATAAATGCCCACCACGCGCGAAACCATCCTGACCGCTCTGGCGGACCTACTCAGCACGATCCCGCATGTGCCTGTTCTGCGCGGAGAAGTTCTGCCAGAACGCATTCCGCCCGCGGGGCTGATGATCCTGCGTGATGGCAATCCAGGTGAGCCAGGCATGACGCTGTCGCCGCTGATGTATCATTACCAGCACCGCGCCGAACTTGAGGTGATCGTGCAATCTACGACAGATCGAGATGCCGTCTTCGACGCGCTCTCGGCGCAAATCGGCGCAGTGATCGCGGCTGACCGTACTTTGCGGGGATTATGCGACTGGATTGAGCCGGAGGCCGCTGAACCGGTGGATCTGCCAGTTGAGGGGGCGGCGCCCCTAAAAGCCGGGATCATTCCGATCATTTTGCATTACGCCACCAGCGACGCGCTGGTCTGACAATTCAGCTGACATTCAAGGAGAGACACAATGGCACGAGCCCAAGGGGCGCGGGCGCAGATGGCGCTTGCGTTCGAGACGACCTACGGCACGCCGCCTGCGAGCGGCTATACCAAAATGCCCTTTGCGAGCACGACGCTTGGGGCCGAGCAACCGCTGCAGACCTCGGAGCTCTTGGGGTATGGCCGTGATCCGCAGGCGCCAATCAAGGATGCGGTGACGGCGGATGGCAATGTCGTGGTGCCAATCGACACGGAAGCGTTCGGGTTCTGGCTGAAGGCAGCTTTTGGAGCGCCCACGACGACTGGAACTGAGGCACCCTATACCCATGAGTTCCGCTCGGGAAACTGGGCTCTGCCGTCTTTCTCGGTCGAGACGGCCATGCCTGAGGTGCCCCGCTTTGCGATGTATGCCGGCTGCATGGTCGACAGCCTCAACTGGCAAATGGCGCGATCAGGCTTGCTCACAGCCACGGCCAGCATTGTGGCCCAGGGCGAGGAGATCGCCACGACCAGTGCGGCAGGGACACCGGCTAACATCGCGCTGAAACGCTTCGGCCACTTCAACGGGGCCATCACACGGAACGGAGCTAATATCGGGAACGTTGTCTCCGCTGACCTAACCTATGCCAACAATCTCGACCGCATCGAGACGATCCGGGCGGATGGCAAGATCGACGGCGCAGACCCGTCTATTGCCGCCCTGACGGGTAATGTCGTCGTACGCTTCGCCGATCAGACGCTGGTGACCCAGGCGATCAATGGCGAGGCCTGCGAGCTGGAATTTTCATACTCGCTAACCACGGGCGAGAGCCTGACCGTCACCGCGCATGCTGTTTATCTCCCGCGCCCGCGGATCGAAATCTCGGGTCCGCAAGGTGTACAGGCCACCTTTGACTGGCAGGCGGCGAGTGACCCGCTGGTGGGCCGGATGTGCACCGTCACCCTTACAAATGACCGCGAGGATTACTGACCATGCTGCGCTTAAACTTGTCCACGGAGCCGCGCTGGCTCGACCTCGGCCATAGCGTCCGCCTGCTGGTGGAGCCGCTCACCACGGCCATCATGCTAGCCGCGCGGACCGATCCGGCGATCATCGCTGCAGCAACGGATGCTGTAGGTAGCGCCTCCAACGACGACCTTGCGCGTATCGTGGCAAAGGCCGTGGCGCGCATCGTTGTGAAGGACTGGGAGGGCGTCGGAGACGAGGACGGCAAGCCCCTTCCTCTGACGCCTGAGGGCATCGACGCGCTTTTGGAGCTCTGGCCGATCTTTGAGGCCTTCCAGACCAAATACATCGCAGGCGCGCTGATACTGGATGCGGAAAAAAACGCCTGACCGCTCTCGCCGACTGGGAGTTCGGCGGGGGCGGTGAGTATTGCGCGGCTTGCCCATCCGTATGTACGGACTGTCCGCGCAGCCTGCATGCGCCAGGCACACTCGAGGGCTGGCAGGTCTGGGACCTCGTTCAGCGCCTCGGCGGCCAGATACGCGTGACCGGCGGGATGAGCGGCGGCGCTGTCCTTGGCTGGGACATGACTGCTGCCCTTCAGCTTGGGGTGGCCCTCGGGCTCTCGCCCCTGATCATCGCGGAACTCCTGCCGCCGGTCGAGGCGGTGATGGTGCGCAAAATGAACGCGCAGACTGGATCAGGCAGCCTGGAGGGGCTTGATGCCTGAGACATCGATGGTCTCGCGGGCACGCGCCAGATCCCAGGCGCGCTGGAGGTTCATCCAGTACTCCGGCGTCGTTGAAAAAAAACGGGCGAGCCGCATCGCGGTATCAACCGTGATAGCGGTCTGGCCTTTGACAAGGCGCTCGATCCGGGTACGCGGCACGCCAAGCTTTGCGGCAAGCGTGATCGCGCTCATATCGAGTGGAGTCAGGTATAGCTCAGCCAGAACTTCGCCCGGGTGGGATGGATTGGTGATGAGGCTCACGTCAGGCCCTCCTAGTGATAGTCCACGATCTCGACCTGTGAAGGTCCTTGATCGGTCCAGATGAAACAGATGCGCCATTGTCCGTTAATGCGCACCGAATGTTGTCCTGCGCGATCCCCGCTCAGGGCTTCAAGATGATTGCCCGGCGGAAACCGTAAATCTTCAAGCATGACTGCTGCATCGAGTGCCGAAAGCATGGCGCGCGTGCGTTTGACCAAGTCGGCTGGAAAACCTTTGCCAAAGCGGTCCTGAACCGCTCCAGCGGCAAGCTTTCCTCGTGTGCTGACGATCATATTCTCTTGTATCACTGCATGATACATTTTGCAAGGGTGCCCTATGGCTGAAAAACGTGTCTCCGTCCGGCTCTCTGCGACCGGCGGACGCCAGGTGCGTGCCGAGCTGGAAGGTGTCGGCGAGGCCGGGTCTCGCGGCATGGGGCGCCTCAGCCGCGAGCTGGACCAGGCCAATGCGCGCATGGCGGCCTTCGCGCGCCGGGCCCGGATCGCGGCGACTGCTGCGGCCACAGCACTCGCAGGTGCTGTCGTTGCGATGACCCGCTCGACGGTGGCTGCTGCCAATGAGATCGGCCAACTCTCCCAGGTGGCCAATGCCAACCCGGAGGTGTTTCAGCGGTGGTCGGCGGCCTCCGCCACTGTGGGCATCGAGCAAGAAAAGCTCGCCGATATCCTGAAGGATGTGAACGACCGTGTGGGGGATTTCCTGCAAACGGGCGGTGGGCCGATGGCGGACTTCTTCGAGAACATCGCGCCAAGGGTCGGTGTGACGGCAGACCAGTTTGCGCGGCTATCGGGGCCTGAGGCGCTGCAGCTTTACGTCGACAGCTTGGAAAAGGCAGGCGTTAGCCAACAAGAGATGACCTTCTATCTCGAGGCCATGGCATCCG
>NZ_DASYOK010000221.1:0-4664 GCF_036007805.1 Yoonia sp. | reverse complement strand
GCAGGAAAAGCGATCATCGCCACCGCGCGCAAGTTGCTGTCGATCATCTACGATACGCTCAAGAACGGCTGGGTCTTCGAAGATTTTACCAAATTTAAAATCAAACAAAATCAATGTCCTACTGGACAACCATCATAGGAGGTGCATCATGAGCGGTATGCGGTTCGCCCCAAAGGGGTACGGCGGCAACCGCCGCGATCCTGATCAGGTCAAACGCGACGGCTGGATCGAACAGCACCTGTTGGCGGTATCGCTTGATGATCATCGGCTGACCTGGCCCGAGCGCGAACTGGTCCGCCAGCTTGGCGAAAAGCTGTACGGTGCGCTTCCGATGGGCCGGGGGGAGGTGCGCAATGGCAAATGACTGGACCCGCGCTATGGTGGCAGACCGGTTGGAACTCGCGGCAGACGTCATGTGCAGCCTGCCGCCGGTGCGCCCACAAGGCTACGTCAGCACATGGCCCGAGTATGCCTACAGCTTTGCGGATCACGTGGAACAGGAGCCGCGGATGAAAAAACCGCTGCCCTCACCGCGGATGATCACGCAAGCGGATGAGGCGATGCTGTGGCTGCGCTGGGTGGACAAGGACATCGGCCAGATCCTCTGGGCCCGCGCCAACCGCAAGGCCTGGAAGGGGATCTGCTGGGCGCATGGGGTCAGCAGGGCCACGGCGAACCGGCGACATGAGTACGGTTTGGCCGTGATTGTTTGGAAGCTGAACGGCAGAGACGTCCCGCGCAAACGGTCGATGCAGTTCGTGATTGGGCAGACGGTATAACTTTATGCAAGACTTGCGGAGCTCACTTATGAGGTATATATTTGCGGTATGAATTGGAGGAAGTAGTGATGGTAGCAGCTGTAAAGCGAAAGACGTCCCTCACGCTTGATGCGGCGGCACTCGACAGCGCCAAAGCTTTGAGTATCAACGTTTCAGCTGTTGCTGAGGCTGCCCTTGTCAAAGCCATTGTTGAGGTCCGCCAACAGCGTTGGCTTGAAGAAAATGCGAGTGCGTTCGCGGAACAATCTGATTGGCATGAGCGCAACGGACATCCTTTGGCAGACATCATTGCTGGATCAGGAGGGGCATCTTGGAACCGTTGAGCCGCTACGATGTTGCTGAATACAACGGCATTTCAATGGTCGTCGTTGAAAGTAACTTGTTGCCACCAGATTCGGCTGTGGTGGTGATACCAATGCTTCCTGACTATCCTGCGGTCCGGCAACTGAACCCTGAAATTACGCATGATGGCAAAAAGTTAATTCTCGCAACACGCCTGATCGCAGCTGTGCGCAGGGCAAGTTTGTGCCCAAAAGGTAATGTGGCTGACCAAGGTGATCAGATCACTCGCGCGATTGATGTCTTGATGGCTGGTGTCTGAGAGGATTTGAACGGTTTGCAATTCATTTAGCTTGCGGCCTTACCTTCAAAACCTGTCAACCCCTCTCGTGCACGTGAGACACTTTTCGGTGAGACACCGCAAGCTGTGACAGATCCCGATCGAGAGGCTATAAGAACGATAAGATGACCGTCGTGTGTCTGGGAGAAATGTCCTCTTTATAGCGAGGCAACATAGGTAGTCTGTCATCTTCGTTTTGGAGCATTTGCCGCGCTTGTGACAGCTAGTGACGTTGACCAAGCTTATGATGAGTGCGACAAACCGGCTGGGGGAAGCCGAAACTCTGGAGGTGGCGCCGTGACCTCTAAAGACATATTATCAACCACCGAGGCATTACGTCGCCTATCGTTAAAGCGCGGTTATGCTCGCGACGCTGTATCACGTGCGCGCAAAGAACCGGCCAATGTTCGCGATATTATGTTAAAAATCAGGGAAATCCGACCTGGTCTTAAAGCCCGTATACGATTGGTAAAGCAGATCAAGAAAATGCCAGGCGTCATAACTGGTTCATATTCATCATCTGGGACCGTCCGAACTGTGTACCGTGAAGTAGTTGCAATGCAGACCCGGCATGAAGAAGAGGAGCTTTTTACAGAAGATGTGCTTCTATATTCTGCCGTCTTTGCTGAAAGCACGCGCACGAGACGTAGCCTGCACATTGCAAGGGTCAGCTTGAATTATCATGCCATTGAACGGCTGATTGAACGTAGCGATTGTGAAATTGGTCCAGGCTTTCTGGGGCTGATTGATCGAGAAGCGAACCATATCCTCAAGGAACTGGCGCGCGATATGTGCATTTCGCACAATGAAGACGAATTCATACGATCGAGCTACTGTGGCGTTTGGGCGGGAAGCATTGATGCCTCAAGGCCTGACCCTGAATGGTTTGCCAGTGAAGCAGACCCCAAAGCCCCGATTTTTTCTGTCCGGACGTTTCTCAGTCCGGATGAAATGCATCCCTCCATTTGGATGAAATGGAACGATGGGGTCGTGGCTAAACCCGCTGAATAATCAACCCCACAGACCGGTCTGCTTGAAAAGCCTCCTGCACCCTGCGTAAACTCCCACCGGCGACAGTGCGCGGCTACTTCGACGCGTGGCCTAATTTTGCCCGATCTACGAGAAAGATCGCAGCCATGGAACCGCAGCCCATGCGCGTCTGGCCGTCTGCACACGCTATCACTCGGCTTGAGAAGACCTTTGACTGGGTGCTCTGGATCGATGAGGCTAATCGCAAGCTGATCTGGTTGCGGGTGGCGCGCCGGCCATAGAAGGAGATTACCTACGAGTTGGGAGTTGACCGTAGCACCTCCTGGCGCAAGCATAAGTCGCCATTGACGAAAAACGCATCACGGCTAAGTTCAAATTTACACAAATTTGTAGGGCAGGTTTGTTTTAGCCTGGCCGCAGGTCTGAAACGATATGTATTCTGGGCCAGGGGGGAAGAATGATAAGAAGCGAATTGGTGGCGCGGATTGCAGCAGAAAATCCCTACCTGACCCACGCAGATGCAGAAAAAGTTGTGGCTACAGTCTTTAACACGATTATTGATCACCTCGAACTGGGCGGGCGTGTCGAGTTACGAGGGTTTGGTGTTTTTAGCGTGCGCCATTATGAAGGTGGACAGCGCCGCAATCCACGCACAGGTGAATTTATTTGGCTTGATGCGAGATCAAAGCCATTTTTCAAGATAGGCAGGAACCTGAACAACCGTTTGAACTCTGACTGACAGCCGGTTGTTGCAACAGTTTTGTGTTCGACACATGCAACATTTCCAATGCTACCGGTCAGGCATGATGGGTAGAGTGCGTTGGAAGACGTTTGTCCCCGTTTCATTTGGGCGGCTGTTGGTTTGCAGGTCTGCAACCGCCTATCGGTTAATCGAAAGAAAACTGTCTCCACCCAAAATTGGCCATCATCTAACCCATTGATATTGAACGGGTCCTTCCTGTTTGTAACCGTATACGGGGGGCTTGGCACCGCGCTTTCCCAGTGACACCGCCAAAAACACCCGTTTCGTTTCGCTTTGCGCGCAACCCCAATAAAACATGGGCCTAACGGCCTGACAAACCCCGCCTGAAACGAAACGGGGGTCTCACCCCATTTCGCTTCGCGGCCCGAACCCGTTTCGGTTCGGCACTTTTCCAAGGAAACACCCATGGACGTTTTCGACCTGCCGCTGGAGCAGATCATTCCCTATGCGCGCAACCCGCGCAACAACGCGCAGGCCATCGCCACGGTCGCGGCTTCGATCCAGGAATTCGGCTGGCGCCAGCCGATCGTTGTCGATGAGGCGATGGTGGTTCTGGCCGGGCACACGCGGCTGGAAGCAGCGCGCAAGCTCGGGTTTAAATCCGCGCCGGTGCATGTCGCCAAGGGGCTGACCGAGGCCCAAGCACGCGCCTTCCGGATCATGGATAACCGCTCAAGCGAAAACGCCGAGTGGGACAAGGACCTGCTGAACCTCGAACTGGCCGACTTGCTGGAAGCTGATTTTGATCTGGGCCTGACGGGCTTCACCGACGACGAACTGAACGCGCTGATGAACAGCCTCGATGCTGGCACCGGTCCGCAGGAGGGCGAGGACGATATTCCGGACACGCCGGAGGACCCGATCAGCCGTCCCGGCGATCTCTGGATCCTCGGTAATCACCGGCTGCTCTGTGGCGACAGCACAGTGGCCACCGATGTCGAGCGGGTTCTGAATGGCGTGAAGCCGCTATTGCTCATAAGCGATCCTCCGTACGGTGTTGAATATGACCCGGGCTGGCGCAATCAGGCGGGTGCCGCCAAAACCAAACGCACGGGCAAAGTGCTGAACGATGATCGCGCCGACTGGCGCGAGGCCTGGGCGCTCTTCCCCGGCGATGTTGCCTATGTTTGGCATGGCGCATTGCATGCAGCGACGGTCGCGGAAAGCCTTGAGGTGGCGGGCTTCACCATCCGGTCGCAGATCATCTGGGCCAAGGAGCGACTGGTGCTCAGCCGGGGTGATTATCACTGGCAGCATGAACCGGCGTGGTACGCGGTCAAGAAGACCGGCAAGGGCCACTGGGCGGGTGATCGCAAGCAGACGACACTGTGGCAAATCCCGAGCAAAGATCAGGATGCCAAGACGGTCCACGGGACGCAGAAACCCGTCGAGTGTATGCGCCGCCCCATTCTGAACAACTCCAGCCCGGGGCAGGCGGTCTATGAACCCTTCATGGGTTCGGGCACGACGTTGATCGCGGCAGAGACCACAGGCCGGGTCTGCTACGGTATCG
>NZ_DASYOK010000220.1:0-10942 GCF_036007805.1 Yoonia sp. | reverse complement strand
ATAAGGTGGAAATAGGGCGGCGTGACGCGAGGGAAAGGGGCGTATGTTTTGCGTACACAAGCTGTACACACTGCGTATGTACAAAGGTGCACGATCGGGGGTGGGATGTGCCCGCAGTCCCGGGCCTGACCCGGGACCTCGTCACACAGAGCGGCAGAGGCCCCGGATCAGGTCCGGGGCTGCGTGGCACTTGATCCGAGGTTTGTGCATATCCGTGGGGGCCGCGTGGGTTTCACCCACCCTACGAGAGGACGCAACCCGTAGGTCGGGGCCTGCCCCGACATACGATGTCGTGCGGTGCAGGTGTGTCGGGGAGAACCCCGACCTACGGTGCAGCACCCGTAAGCCGGGGTTCTCCCCGGCAACGTTGGCGATGCCCTCACAAAACACCCCGCCCGGCATCGCCGGGCAGCGCCCGACCTCCCCCCGGAGGGCGCTTTTGCAACGGTGGGGGTGTCAGGGCTGGTTCACTCACTGAAGGCATAGTATGGCACACCGATGTTGCGAACACCCTTCAAGTTGGGCGCTGCCCTAGTGTTGGCAAACTGGTCTGCTTTATGCTTGTTGATACTTTACGAGCCTATCAACAAAGGCCGCAATGTCTGCTTCATATTCAGAGTGTTCGACAGTTCTGGGACGTATACACAGGCCTCGTTCTCGAACCAATTTTGTCCCAGATTTGTTCTTTTCGCCCCACATAAGTTTAGACAATTGCTTGAAGAGTAGGGCGCCTACTTGATCTTTATCAGGCTCATTTATCACAAAACGAAATGAACCGACGACGATGTCCGCTATGCTAGATAAATGGCTTAATCCAATACTAGTTTGTTCAATAGACACGATGTGATCAAGTTTCTTCCGTTTGCCTTGGAAATCCATGCCAAGTTGGAAAACCTCTTCAAAATAAGCCATTTGCTTGAAGTCATTAGTGTGGTCGAACCGGACAGTACCAGCGACCTTTCCACTTTCTCTGAGAAACTGGTCAAATTTCAGGAGCAGAGTGTTTATACCAAATTTCAGGCGGGTTTGATTGTCTTGGCCTTTTGCGATGGAGTGCGGAACCACATAACAACAAGTTTGGCAGCCAAAATCCGTTGCTAGGTTCAGAATATCATTTTTGAGTTTAGTATGATCGCCTCGGTCGACGTGTTTGGGCTTGGTGCCTGTTGAAAACTTCAACAGGTCCCCGTCCTTAAAACCATATTTGTATCTTAGTCTGACAACTTCCTTATGAAGTTTCAGTGTCGCATCAGCCGGAAAAAATACTGCGGCATACACCAAAAATTCTCGTGAACCGTCTTGGTCTGCTTCATCTGCATACATCAAGAACAAGGTATCACCTCAAACATCCAACTCCTCCACAAACCGTGCGTTCTCCTGAATGTACTGGAACCGCAACTCCGGCTTTTTGCCCATCAGACGTTCCACCAGATCGGCTGTATCCCCCGGCACATCATCATGCACGGTGACGCGGATCAGTTTGCGGGTGGCGGGGTCCATGGTGGTTTCTTTGAGGTCCTTGGCGTCCATTTCGCCCAAGCCCTTGAAGCGTTGCACGTCGATCTTGCCTTTGCCGCCAAGGCCTTTGGCCATGACTGCCTCTTTCTCGGCGTCGTCGGCCACATAGACGCGGCGCGCGCCCTGCGTCAGGCGGTAGAGCGGCGGGCAGGCCAGATAGAGGTGGCCGTTGTCGATCAGGGGCCGCATCTGCGTGAAGAAAAACGTCATCAAAAGTGACGCGATATGTGCGCCGTCGACGTCGGCGTCGGTCATGATGATGATCTTCTCGTAGCGCAGGTCCTCGACGTTGAATTTGGTGCCCATGCCGACACCCAACGCCTCGCAGAGGTCGTTGATTTCGGCGTTGGTCGTCAGTTTCGATGAGGCGGCCCCCAGCACGTTCAAAATCTTGCCCTTGAGCGGCAAGAGCGCCTGATTGACGCGGTTGCGTGCGCCTTTGCCGGACCCGCCCGCGCTGTCGCCCTCGACGATGAACAATTCTGTCCCTTTGCGGTCTTTGGAGGTGCAATCCGTCAGCTTGCCGGGCAGGCGCAGTTTCTTGGTGGCAGATTTGCGCGCAGTTTCCTTTTCCTGACGACGGCGCAGGCGTTCCTCGGCGCGCAGCACCAGAAAATCAAGGATCGCACCGGCGGATTTCGTGTCATTGGCCAGCCAGTTGTCAAAGTGGTCGCGCACCGCCCCTTCGGTCATTTTCGCGGCGATTTCGGAGGACAGGCGGTCCTTGGTCTGCCCCACAAAGGCCGGATCGCGGATAAAGCAGGAGACCAGCGCGCAACCGCCCGAGGTCAGGTCCTCGCGGGTGATTTGTGCGGCTTTCTTGTTGTTGGAGAGTTCGCCGTAGGCTTTGATCCCCTTCAGGATCGCGGCCCAGAAGCCGCTGACATGGGTGCCGCCTTCGGGGGTGGGCACGGTGTTACAATAGGACTGGATGAAACCGTCGCGCACGGGTGTCCAGTTGATCGCCCATTCGACCTTGCCGGGTTCACCGAATTTTTCGTTAAAGTCCACGGTGCCGGCAAAGGGTTTGTCGGCATAGGTGCTGGCGCTGCCCAGCGTTTCCTTGAGGTAGTCCGACAGGCCGCCGGGGAAGTGGAAGGTGGCCTCGAGCGGGGTTTCCTTATCGTCGATTTCCGTTTTCCAGCGGATTTCCACACCCGAAAAGAGGTAGGCCTTGGAGCGGATCGAGGCAAAGAGGCGGGCGGGTTTGAACCGCTGGCTGCCAAAGATTTCCGCATCCGCGTGGAAGGTTACCGTGGTGCCGCGCCGGTTTTGCGTGGGCCCCAGTTTCTGCACCGGCCCCAGCGGGATACCGCGCGAAAACCGTTGCTCGTAAAGTTCCTTGTTGCGCGCCACCTGCACGACCATGCTGTCGGACAGCGCGTTGACCACAGATGCACCCACGCCGTGCAGACCGCCCGAGGTCTGGTAGGCCTTGCCCGAGAATTTGCCGCCTGCGTGCAGCGTGCAGAGGATGACTTCGAGTGCGGATTTGTCGGGGAATTTCGGGTGCGGATCGACGGGGATGCCGCGCCCGTTATCCTTGATCGTCACCGAATAGTCCGCGTGCAGTTCCACCTCGATCCGGTTGGCATGCCCTGCGACCGCTTCGTCCATGGAGTTGTCCAGCACCTCGGCCACCAGATGGTGCAGCGCGCGTTCGTCCGTGCCGCCGATATACATGCCGGGACGTTTGCGCACGGGTTCCAGCCCCTCAAGCACCTCGATGCTGTCGGCGTTGTAGTCGTCGGGGCTGGCCCCGGAGAGGAGGTCGTTGGCCATGGTACTGCTCATTTCTTTGGTTTGGGACATAATGGCAGGCGCGCGTGCAGGGGGCAATCTCGAATGCTTGCGGATTGTGCGCAGCGGGCTAGTTTAGCGTCAAACATCAGGAGGACGATATGCGCGTATTTTTCACAGGCGGCAGCGGCAAGGCAGGCCGTCATGCGATTACCTATCTGCAAGCGCAGGGCCATACGGTCGTGAATGTGGACCGCGTACCGTCAGGGCTTGATGTGTCGGAATTGCTGGTTGATTTGTGTGATGCAGGGCAGGTGATTGGCGCGATGTCGCAATACGCCGATTTCCACGAGCTGGAGCCGGGCACAGGCGTACCGAAATATGATGCTGTTGTGCATTTTGCCGCCGTGCCGCGCGTGATGATCGGCACCGATGGCGAATGCTTTCGCCAGAATACGCTGAGCACCTATAATGTGATCGAGGCGGCGGTAAAGCTGGGCATCCCCAAGGTGATCTTTGCCAGCTCCGAGACGACCTATGCCGTTTGTTTTGCCGATGGTGAGCTGAAGCCCGAATATGTCCCGATTGATGAGGACCACCCGACCGTCCCCCATGACAGCTATGCCATGTCCAAAGTCTGTAACGAGGTGACGGGCAAATCGTTTCAGGCGCGCAGCGGCATTGATATCTACGGGCTGCGCATCAACAATGTGATCGAGCCGCATGAATACGCCACCCAGTTCCCTGCCTATATGGCTGACCCCGCCCTACGCCGCCGCAACATCTTTGCCTATATTGATGCCCGCGATCTGGGTCATATGGTGGATTGCTGCCTGAAAACCGATGGTCTGGGGTATGAGGTCTTCAATGTCTCGAATGATGATCTGTCGGTGGGGATCACATCAGACGAGGTGATCGAACGGTTCTATCAAGGCGTGCCGGTAAAGCGCGACATGCGCCCCGATGAGACATTCTATGCCAATGACAAGGCCAAGCAGATGGTCGGATTTGCGCCGAAACATTCGTGGCGCGAGGTATTGGGGTGACATCAAAGGTTCCGCTCTTTGCGGGCTATCTCGGGGCGGATTATAATGCACTGCCCCCCGTGGTGCGCGATTTGCATGATCTGCGCGGCCCTACCGTCTGGCGCGGGCGCGCCAGTGTCACGCGGGGTGCGTCGCTTTGGGCCCGGCTGATTGCCTTCCTGTTCCGGTTTCCACCTGCCACGGACAACATTGATGTCACCGTTACCATGACGCCGCAACAGGGCGGGGAGTTGTGGCAGCGCCAGTTTGGCGCTGCGCGGTTTTGGTCTTTCCTGCGCGTGCAGGACGGGCAGATGACCGAGCGGTTCGGACCCTTTACCTTTACGCTGGGTCTGCATGTGGCGGAGGGGCAGTTGCATTTTCCGGTGCAGGCCGGGCGCGTGGGGCCGGTGCCTTTTCCACGCTTTCTTTTGCCGATCAGTGTGGCGCGGGAATATGAAGATGCGGGGCGGTTTCATTTTGATGTGGCGCTGTCAGCCCCCATCACGGGAGCGCCGATGGTGCATTATCGCGGGTGGCTTGCGCCTACGGCGTGACCACAGATTTTTCGACGAAAAATCTTGGGGCTCTTAGGTCAATTTTTGGCAAAAAATTGATCGCTGCGGGGCGTTGGATGCAAGCGCATTGTCGATGCTCCAAGATACCCCTACATAGGCTGCATGCGTTTTGTCCTTCCCCTACTTGCCGCTTTGGCCGTGCCCCTCAGCGCGACGGCCCATCCGCATGTTTTTGTGCAGGCGCAGGTCACTGTTGTCTTTGATGAGGCCGGTGACATGGGGATCAAGCTTGACTGGCAATATGACGATCTGTTTTCGCTTCTGGTGACCACCGATCTTGGCATCGACATGGATGGCGATCTGGTCCTGACCGCTGATGAACAGGCCTTGCTCGAGAGCCAGATTGCCGCATGGCCGCCGGAATATGCCGGTGATCTCGAGGTCGCGCAGGGTGGTGCAGTGCTGGCTTTGGGGGAAAAGCAGGATCATAGCATGACCTATGTTGAGGGGCTGTTTGTGGAAACACATCTGCGGCCCGTACCGGATTTGCCCGATCGCGCGTCACCGCTCCAGATACGGGTCTACGACCCGAGTTTTTACACCGCTTATGATTTGCGCCGTCCCGTGCTGATCGAAGGGCGCGATGATTGCAGCGCCGAGATCATTCCCGCCGATATCGATGCTGCCTATGCCCTGGCCGAAAGCCTTTTGGACGGACAGAGTGCCGAAGATGTCGGGCCCGACGACTACTTCCCTGCCATTGGCGATGCGTTTGCGGATACGATTGTTGTGACATGCGCTGGCCCGCTTTGATCCTTGCGGCCTTCGGGGTGCTCGCGCTCTGGCTCTGGGGCTTTGGCGGGGCCGATCAGGTGACGCGCTATGCCAGTGCAGCCCAACGGGATGTGCAAAACGCGATGGCTGCGGCCTTACGCGGATTGCGCGCGGGTGAAGCGGGAGCATTGGCCACGCTTTGGGGGCTGTGTTTTGCCTACGGGTTTGTCCACGCCGCAGGGCCGGGCCATGGCAAGCTGGTCATTGGCGGCTACGGCGCAGGCACGCGGGTGCCTGCGCGGCGCTTGGCGGGGCTGGCGCTGGGCGCATCTCTGGCACAGGCGCTAACAGCGGTGCTGCTAGTCTATGCTGCCGTGTTTGTCTTTGGCTGGGGACGCGAACAGATGACAGGGGTGGCCGATGATGTGCTGGCCCCGCTCAGTTATGCATTGATAGGCGCTGTAGGTCTTTGGTTGATGTTGCGGGGTTTGCGCCATTTGCGACCCAAGCATGACCATGACCATGACCATGACCATGCTCATAAGGGCGACAGTGACGTCTGTGCCTCCTGCGGACATGCCCATGGACCGACGATCAAACAGGCGCAAGCCGTGCGTTCCTGGCGGGATGCGGCTGTGGTGATCGGCACGATTGCGGTCCGGCCCTGCACAGGCGCGCTGTTTTTGCTGATCCTGACGTGGCGGTTGGGCATTGATTGGGCGGGGATTATCGGGGCCTTTGTGATGGGTCTGGGCACCGCGAGCATTACTGTGATGGTGGCGTTCGCCGCCGTCGGATTGCGCGAAAGTGCCTTGCAGATGGTGCAGCACGGGGCGGTGGCACGCACCTTGGCCTGGGCCGAGATTTTGGCGGGTGCGATTGTCGTATTGCTTGCCAGCCAATTGGTGCTGCGCAGTATCTGATTATACTTTACCGGGGCGTGGAACGGGCCTAAGGCTTTTGCCATGCAGCCTGTCGCACAAACATATCAAGACCACAGCCGTGCGATCTGGAAACTGGGGATGCCCCTGATCCTGAGCAATCTGGCACAGTTTGCCATCCATATCACCGATACCGTTATGCTGGGCTGGTATGATGTCACCGCACTTGCGGCCTCGACCATCGCCAGCACGTTGTTTTTTGTGATCTTCATCGTGGGCGCAGGGTGCGCGCAAGCGGTTGCACCGTTGGTGGCTTCGGCGGCGGAACAGGGCGACGAGGTACAGGTCCGCCGTGTCACGCGGATGGGGCTGTGGTTGTCGATCATCTACGGGTTGATCGTCACGATCCCGTTCTTCTGGGCCGAAGAAATCCTGATCGCCATCGGCCAGGATGCAGAAGTGTCGCGGCTGGCCCATATCTATCTGCAGATCGTCATCTGGCAGATGATCCCTGCGCTGATCGTCATGACGTTCAAATCGTTTCTGGCAGCACTTGAACACACAGCGATCATTCTGTGGGCCACGATTGGTACGGCGGTGCTGAATGTCTTTATCAACTATGCGCTGATTTTCGGGAACTGGGGCATGCCGGAACTGGGGATCATGGGGGCTGCAATTGCGTCTTTGAGCGTAACCCTGATCACGGTCCTGCTGCTTGTGATCTATATCTTGCGTATCCTGCCGCAATTTGAACTGTTCAAGAATTTCTGGCGCAGTGATGGCGCGATCCTGCGCCGCGTTTTCATGCTGGGATGGCCCATTGGTGCCACATCCCTTGCCGAGGGCGGGCTGTTCAGCGCCTCTGCCATCATGGTGGGCTGGATCGGACCGATTGAGTTGGCCGCACACGGGATCGCCATCCAGTTGGCGAGCCTCACCTTTATGGTCCACATCGGTTTCAGTCAGGCGGCCACTGTGCGGGCGGGCCGTGCCTTGGGGCGGCGGGATGAATTATCGTTGCGCCGCGGTGGTATGACGGCGATCGGGCTGTCGGCGATCTATGCGGTGGCAACGTCGCTCATCTTTCTGGCGATGCCAGAGACCTTGGTGTCTCTTTTCATTGATCCCAATGAGCCGGAACGCGCCAATTTGCTGCGGATCGGCGCAAGCCTTGTGATGGTTGCCGCCTTGTTTCAGCTTGTTGACGGGTTGCAGGTGCTGGCCCTTGGCCTGTTGCGCGGTGTGCAGGATACGGCCGTGCCGATGGTCATGGCGGTGATCAGCTATTGGGTGATCGGATTGCCGGTCAGCTATTTGCTGGCCTTTACCTTGGGCTTTGGTGCGGTGGGGCTGTGGCTGGGTCTTGTGATCGGACTGGCCATCGCCGCAGCACTGCTTTTGTGGCGGTTCTGGGGGCGATCGGTAAAGATCGCCCCGCAGGTCCTAGCCGAGTAGTTCGAGGTCGCGCATCCGCAGGCGCGGGTGCTCCATCAAGCCAAAGTCTTCAAAGCCGCGTTTATGCGGGAAGAGCGAGAGATATTCGCGCAAGGCATCGCCCCGCAGGCCCAGATTAAAGGCGGAACCAGGGTGCAGCGTTTCGATTTCCAGACCGTTCACCATGACACAGCGCTGCCCGGCAAATCCGAACTGGAAGACGCTGACGGGTGTTGCAGGCTCGAGGCTGAGTACATTGTTGCCGTCGACAAAGTCAGCGGCGGGGATGAAGGCGGCATCACTGCCAGCCACGCGGCGAATTCCGTTGGCACGGTGCAGCAGACGGGCCGACGGCCCCAGCACCAGATCCTGCGACGGACGGCTATAGCCGAGCGCATCGCCGGTGATCCGTGTCATCATGGGTTGTTTTGAATTGGCCGCATTCGTCGCGGGACCAAGCGTGATCCGGCCGCGCCACAACAGCTTTTCATAGCTGCCATCGGCAAGGCGGACATCGTCGCCCGGCATCACGTCTTCGACAGACATAAACCCGTTCTGTGTCTGCACGATTGCTGCGTGACCGAGGACAGAGAACGCTTCCTCAAACGCCGGATGGGCGCGGGCAATTGTGTTGAACTCGTTAAAGCGTCCTTGCGCATCAAGGTACATGACCTCGTATTTGCGCTGGGCAATATCACTGTTTTGCGTCTTTGCATGTTGCCGCTGGGCAGGCGTGAGCCTGATCTGCTGACTGAAGATATCGATCACTTGCGGTGCGCTGGGGGTCGGGGAGGGTTCCATCAAAAAGCCTTTTCAAAGCTGACGTCATCTGCTGTCCCACCAACAACATCTGAGCAATAGTTACAGTTGTGTAGATTTGCGGGGCACGGATGCCAGGCAAATCGATGCAACCAAGATCTGCCCCAACACACGGCGCAGTATCGTTCGTATGGCCACATCTTCCATGTTTGCCCCGTGCCACCTGCCGCGTACTGCAGCAAAGACCCAAGGCGAGGCGCGTTAAGCGCCCTGTGCGATGCGTTCGAGAGGTTGCGCTGTATCGCCTGCATTTTCTGAACGGCGTGCGATCATTGCTTCACGCAGGCTGCCACGTGCCCAAGGCATTGGCGTGTCATATGTGGCGACTGCAGCTTCGAGTGATGTCTGCCAGCGGCTTTTCATGGTGATACCTCTTTCTTCTTGGTGCCCTTTATGGGCGCTGATTGAGGATCAGGATGCGGGATCATACTGGCGAGATTTTGACCAACTCAGGAAAAGATTCAGTCGCACGCATTAATTCCGCAAAAAGGGAGGATATCTTTGATAATCATGGAAATTATCTAAGGCTGGAGAGTCCTGAAGCGGGGCTTGTTTAACAAACCGAGGCAAGTCTTGCCTCATTTCCCTAAACGGCGCCGGTTTACAGCCTTATTGCAGCAATCAGCCGTCCATAGTCGGCCTGCCGTTCATGGACGCTGCGCCGGTAGCTGTAGAATCGGTCGGGGTTTGCGTAGGTGCAGTGATGTGTCCATGCCGCCGACCGGATGCCGCACTGCTTGAGCTTGAAAAGCCCGAAGGCCGGCAGGTCAAAATAGAACCGGTCGCCCTTGCCTTGGCGGAAGAAGCGGTCGAATTGGGGATCAGCGGACAGAAATGTATCGTAGAACTCTGGCCCGACCTCATAGTTTGCCTGACTGATGCAGGGGCCGATGACCGCGACGATGTTGGCACGCGTCGCACCCAGGTTTTCCATCGCGGTGACCGTCGCCTCGAGCACACCGTTGACGGCCCCTTTCCATCCGGCATGCGCCGCCCCGATCACGCCCGCCTGCGTATCGGCGAAAAGCACAGGCTGGCAATCGGCGGTCAGGATGGACAACGCCACGCCCTTGGTTGCGGTGACCAGTGCATCGGCTTTAGGGGCCGGTGTGACAGGTATGGCCAGCGTGACGACATCGGCCGAATGGACCTGATGCACACCGACGAGGTTCTCTGCGTCCACCCCCAGCGTTTTTGCAACGCGCGAGCGGTTGATTGCCACGATCTCGTGCTGGTCCGAGCTGCCGTAGCCGCAGTTCAGCCCGGCAAACACGCCGGAGGATGCGCCACCTGCGCGGGTGAAGAACCCGTGCGGGACATTTTCCAGAAGCGGCGAGGTAATAATGTCGAGCGTCATGGCTCCAGTCCGGGAGGTGGTGTTGCGGTTGACGGATAAAGGCCGATCACTTTGAAAAGGTCGCCCATTTCGGCAGGGTGGGTCAAGCGCCGATGTGCGGCGATATGGGCCGTGCGGGCCTCACCCGTCAGTTTAGCACCAAGCGCCTGTGCGCGCGCGGTGATCCCGAGGCGTTCAAGGAAGACGCCTTGGGGTGTCAGGCGCGTATATTTGGCAGGGGCAGCATGGGCGGCGATAGCGGCGAAATCGACATGCGCGGTCAGGTCAGCCTGGCCCGGGGTTGCAAGCGGGTCGCTGTAGGATTGGGATTTCAAGGCTTGCAGCGTGTCGCCCAGTGACTGCCAGTCACCATAGTCGATGATCAGCGCGCAGCCGCCGGATTTTTCAATCTGTGCGCCGATGGTTTCCGTGATGGCGGGAAGGGAGGGGCAAATCTCGACCAGATCACCCTCTGTCGTGTCTGTGAGGCGGTGTTCGACTGCCGCGATGGGTGCCGCTGCCGACAGCCCGAAGGCGAGCGCGCCATCCGTCACGCCGATCATCTTTTCGCGCCAACCGTCGCCGCTGCGGATGAATTGGCGGATCGGCAACGCGTCGAAGAACTCATTTGCGATCAGGTAGAGTGGCGCGTCGGGCAGGGTCGCGATACTGTCGTGCCATGTGGCGTGCGCAATGCGCGCGGCTTGGGCTTTGCGCAGTGTGGGGGAGGTCTCGACCAGATGAACCGAGAGTGCCTGGTGAAAGCCCGGCACACCGCGTGTGGCGCGCAGGGCGTCCTGCATCAGGGTGCCGCGACCGGGGCCAAGTTCGGCCAGTATGATCTGCGCGGGTTGCCCTTGGTCGATCCAGGCTTGGGCCAGTGCCAGTCCGATCAAC
>NZ_DASYOK010000219.1:0-2166 GCF_036007805.1 Yoonia sp. | reverse complement strand
CCTGCAGCGCCCCGGTGATGGTCGCGCCTTCCTTGTCGTGACAGAAGACGACGTCAAGAACGGGCGTCCAATCGAGTTTGAGCTGCCCCAATATCTGGTCCGTATGATTGATCAGCATCTGGCAACCCGGAGCCCGATGATCTGCCCTGCAGGGACCCCCTGGCTGTTTCCCATGCGCGATAGGGCGGCATCCATAGAACCCAATCAGCTGTCTGCTCGGATCCGCAAGCGCGTTGGCAAAGAGACTGGCTTGACCGTCAACGCGCATTTATTTCGCCATCTGGCTGTGATGAACTGGCTGGATGCCAATCCGGGTGGCTATGAAGTCGCGCGCCGCTTGCTCGGTCATTCGGACGTCAGCAAGACGATCAGTCTGTATTCCGGTCTTGAGGTCAAGTCCGCAACCCGCGCCTTTGCCGATCTGATCGAGACGAAGAGAGGGCGCACAACATGAGCCTGGTCCTCCCCCGTGCCCAATGGCCCCGCTCGGATCGTGCGATGTGGGACGCTCTTTGCAAAAGTGCCGGGCCTCTGGATGATCCCGGGGGCCTGACACACTTGCGGCCAACATCGCTCGACACACTGCAAGTGCGGTATGGGCGCTGGTTGCAGTGGCTGGCCACCACAGATCCGGATGCGCTGGCATTGCCGCCCGTGAATCGCGCCACCCTTGCTCGCCTGCAAACCTGGCTTGTGGCATTAGAACACACCAAACCGATGTCGCGCCTCATGTTTGTCGATGCGGTTCTGCGCGTGCTACGCGCTGCTGATCCCGCAGGGGACTGGATTATGCAACTGCGCTTGCGCAAAGGGCTGCAGCGCGCAGCCGGACGCGGTGATCCCGACCGTAAAAATGGGCGTATTCTATCGAGCGCGGTGTTGCTCAAAGCCGGTCTGACTCACGCCACAGCCGACGCCGATGCCGCCTCAACGCCCCTCAAGCGGATGATGTGCCAGCGCGATGGCTTGATGATCGCCCTTTTGGCCGTCCTGCCAATTCGGCGTCGTTCTTTTTGTGAACTACGTGTGGGGCAATCATTGCATCTCACCGCTGATGAGATCGTGATGACCTTGTCCAGGGACATGACCAAGACAGGTGTGCCATGGGAGGCCACTGTTCCCGATCAGGTCGCCCCAGTCCTGCGCTGCTACATCACCGAGGTGCGCCCTGCCCTGCTGGCACGCGGCAATCAGCGCCACGACACCCTTTGGGTCGGCAAGCGCGGCGAGATCATGGGACAAATCTACATTGGCAGCCGCATCGGGGATGTCACCCTCAAATTGACCGGCAAACGCATCCCGCCACATCTGTTTCGCGATGCTGCTGCGACGACTTTGGCGCGGAGTTCAGCACAAAATGCGCGACTGATCCGACCGGTTCTGGCACACTCAGGATTCAAGACCGCCGAGCGCCATTACATTCACGCACAAACCATCGATGCGGGACGGGATTACGCAGCACTGCTCAACCGCCTTAAGGGAGACCAATCATGACCAGAGTAGCAATCTACGCGCGGTTTTCATCTCAGATGCAAAGCGAAGCCTCCATTGAGGACCAGCTGAGGATCTGCCGTGAACGCGTCGCCCGCGAGTGCTGGACCGTTTCCGAGATTTTCACGGACATGGCCATGTCGGGGGCCAGCATGCAGCGACCCGGCGTGCAGCGTCTGATGGAGGCTGCCAGCCGTGGTGCTTTCGATGTGATCGTCGCCGAAGCCCTTGACAGGTTGAGCCGCGACCAAGCAGATGTGGCGACATTGTTCAAACGCCTGAGCTTTCACGGGGTGCGGATTGTCACCCTGTCCGAGGGCGAGATCAGCGAATTGCATGTCGGCCTTAAGGGCACGATGAACCAGCTCTTTCTCAAAGACCTCGCCGCCAAGACCCATCGTGGCCTGCGTGGGCGTGTCGAAGCAGGACGCTCGGGCGGCGGCAACAGCTACGGCTATGATGTCGTGCGGCGTCTTGGACCAGATGGCATGCCCGTGACAGGCGAGCGCACGATCAATGAGGATGAGGCCGTCCTGATCCGCAGGATATTCGCAGAGTTCAGCGATGGACTGTCACCCAAAACCATCGCAAAAAAGCTCAACGGCGAGGATATCCCCGGCCCCAGCGGCAAACCATGGCGTGACACCGCTATTCGTGGTCACCGCATCCGCGGCA
>NZ_DASYOK010000218.1:0-8246 GCF_036007805.1 Yoonia sp. | reverse complement strand
CGGTGCTGTTTGCCTCCGCCGCGCCGGTGCCGCGCGAGGACTTGGCCCGCGCGGTGGGGCAGGGGGTCTCGGTCGACCTGCTGGTCGAGGACCTTGCCGCCGATCTGGAAGGACGGGCTTTTGAAGTTGCGCAGGTCGCTGGCGGCTGGATGTTCCGGACGCGGGCCACCTACGCGCCCGCGATCTGCGCCGCGGCGGATGTCGAGGATCAGCTACTCGACCTGAATGAATTCGACGTCGCGGTCCTGGCCGCCATCGCCTATCACCAGCCTATCACGCGCGACGGGCTCAAGGACATCTTCGGCAAGGAGATCAGCCGTGACCTGATCGGTCGCCTGCATGCGCGCGCCCTGATCGGGACCGGGCCACGATCGCCGCGCCGAGGTGCGCCTTATACCTTTGTGACGACCGAGCAGTTCCTTGTCGCGTTTGATCTGGAGACTCTCGCGGATCTGCCAGAACGGGAGCAATTGGAGGACGCAGGTCTGGATGGCGGGTCATAGGAATGGTGGCGGGCTGGCAATCCCCGTATTGGCCAAACGGTGAGGCATGTCGTGGACATTTCGTGACGCTCCCGATCGTGACTTGTTGAGAGAACTCAAGTTTCGATCCTGAGCTCTCTGATTAGATCTTCCCAGAGGTCCCCATCCTGGGTCATCGCGCCTGGTTCCAGGTTTGCCAAGTCCTCGTCGATGACTGCGTTGTGGTAGTTCTTGAGCCAGCTGTATTTGCGCCGGACCGTCGCGTTGGGGCTGTCGGCGAAACCATTCTCGACCAGCGTCTTGTGCCGACCCAGAAACTCGACCCAACCTCAACCAGAGATCGCCCGCTGGCTGAACCGCGCGATGCTGGCGGGCCGCGTTGACCTCGACGCCCTCACCGTTGCCCGCCGCCTGCTGACCATCGAGCGCCAGCTTGCCCAGATCATCGAGGCCGCGCGTCGATGCTGATCAAGTTCTTCCGCAACGGCAAAGGCGTGGGCGCTGGTCCGGTCGGCTACCTCGTTGCGGACAAGGTGCTGGCCTATGACGACAACCGCGACCTGATCCGCGATGCGGACGGCCAACCGATGACCGTGACCCGTGACCCATTGCCCGAGGTTCTGCGCGGCAATCCCGAGCGCACCGAAGCCTTGATCGACGCCAGCCGCCATCAATGGACCTACCGTGCGGGCGTAATCAGCTTTTCAGCCGAGGATGCTCCCACCGAGAAACAGCAAGCCGAGGTAATGGACCACTTCGAGCGTCTGGCCTTCGCGGGGCTGGACCCGACGCAATATGAGGTGCTTTGGGTCCGACATACCCACGAAGACCGCGTCGAGCTTCACTTCTGCACACCGCGCTTGGAACTGACCTCGGGCCGCAGCCTCAACATCGCGCCGCCGGGCTATCAGGACGCTTATGACAGCCTGCGCGATGTGATGAACCAGCGTCACGGCTGGGCCGATCCGATGGAGCTTGAGCGCACCCAAGAGGTCCGCGACACCATCGAGACCCCAACCCGCGCCCAAGGCCGCGACGAGTTGCACGCGTGGATTCTGGATCAAGTCAGCGTTGGCCTAATCACTGATCGTGGCAGCTTGCTCGACGCCCTCACAGATGCGGGCTTTGACATCCCACGCGCAGGCAAAGCCTACCTAACCGCCCAAGACCCCGACACCGGCGAGCGCTGGCGGCTGAAAGGAGAGATTTTCCATGAAAACTGGCAAGCCGACCCGGCTGAGCGAGAAGCTGAACGCGGAACTGGACACGATCCGGCAGGACTACGCCGCCTCGATGGCATCCCAACTGGAGAGCTTCAGGACCGATTTGAACAGCATTGCGACCAACGCGCAGCGTACAATCGAGACCGATACCCGCACCTTTCTGCGACAGAACAAGAGCTGGCTGACGATCTCGCCCTGGCTGATCACGGGGACGTTCTTGGTGGGGATCGTCTCGATGATGGCCGCGAGCTTGCTTTGGACGCTGATGCTGGCCAGTTCGGAACTGACGGACTTGGGTCTGACGCGGATCGACAGGCAGGACGGGACCTGGCTGGTGCTGGACCCGACCAAGACACGCCTGAGGACCTGCACGCTGGGCGGCAGCTCAGTGACCTGCATCAAGATCGAGGAGGATTAGATGACGACACCCCTGACAGCCTTGGAACGCGATTTGCTCGCCTGCGTCGAGCGGTTGGTGACGGCCTGCGAGGTCTCAGCAAAGGAATTGAGCGGGTTAGAGGAACGCTCGACGAACAGGATGCAGAGCCAGATGGATGGATTGGCCGCTTGCGTGTCGGTGCTCATTCAATCGCAAACGGCGTCCGTGGCTGCGTTGCACGGCTTGTTGAACGAGGGATCGAACTACGGGAGACTGCGCACGCAACTGGAGACCAGCTTGAAGTTAGTGAAAGCCGCCGAAGAGAGGTTGAGACAGAACTAGAAGAGCGGGAGGTCGAGATGGACCGGGGGATGACGCATTGATGTGCTAAAACCAATTGACAATTGGTAACGTATATGTCACCAATGACCGCAATGAATAAGCTTGTTGTCTATGTCACCGAGGCGGGGAAAACACCGTTTGACGATTGGTTCAATGGCCTGGATACGGCGGCAGCATTGAAGGTGCGAACGGCGCTTGCACGGATCGAGACCGGAAACCTTGGCGACGTGAAGCCAGTTGGGCAGGGCGTGTCAGAGCGGCGCATCACCTTCGGCCCCGGCTACCGCGTCTATTTTGGCAAGGACGGCGATAAGCTTGTGATCCTGCTCTGTGGCGGCACGAAGAAACGCCAGTCGAAAGACATCGAGCAGGCCAAAGCATATTGGGACGACTACAAGGCCCGCAAAGAGAAAGGCGACTGACATGCCACTGACCAAAGACTTCAAAGACACGATCAAAGCCCGCGCTGAGCGCGATCCTGAGTTTCGTGGGGGCCTGTTCCGTGAAGCCATCGAAGCGATGCTCAGCGACGATTTGGAGACGGGTAAGGTGCTGTTGCGCGACTACGTAAACGCCACTGTGGGGTTCGAAGCCTTGGCCCAAGATATGGACAAGGATCCCAAGAGCCTGATGCGGATGCTTAGCGCCAAAGGCAACCCGCGAGCTGATAATCTGCTGGCGATGGTTGCCCGCTTGAAGCAGCGTGAAGGCGTGTCTTTTTCCATCACCTCAAACGACAGACTACACGCGTAATTTTTCATTCTGCCCATTTGTGCAAGATCTAGCCCCAAAATCTGCTTCGAAAGTTGAATCCTTCTTGTGAACGGGCAAGACCGGATATTCGCCGCGCTCTTCGTGAACTGACACAACGCAGGATGGAGTTGTCTGTCATCGGCCCAGTGCCAATGACCGCTGTCAGCCCCGAAGCGGACTCAATGGTCTTGGCTCGAACCTGCGACAGCTGACCTTCGCCACGCGTGTCCCGAACTGGTAAGATGCGGACAATCCGGTCTTTTAGGGGCGTCGCTATTGCTGAGGTAGAATGCCTTCGCTTCTGCAGCATGCCCGTCGCCGCGATGCAGCGCGAGTCGCCTACGCGGTCGTTTAAATCCACCACGAGACACCGAATCGAAACGCTCCCTTAACTGCTTCGTGTCCGAACCTTCGAGAGGCGGGACAAAGTTAGCTTTTCCTGTAATTGCACCTATCGCGGCCTATTGCTCTTATCGACATAACACCGAAAGCTGACCGACCGATCCTGATCTATTGGCCTCGGCGTTATGGAGACGGCGTAAATTCGGGAATCCGTCAGCGGACGCAACGCGGTAATTGACGGATTCTATGAGCGGATTTCAACGTGCGGGGCGACACAAAACCCTTTGTTGTTTAGAATGATCACGGGTCGAAAATGCGATCGTATCCTAATTGAAACGGGTGCCGAGTCCTGTGCGACTTCAGAAACTAATCTGTGGACACATCAACTTCGAATGCTTTCAGAAACCTATCGACAGCATTTTCGATGGCCTGAATTGGCTCGTCGGGACAAGGCATTCGGTATATGTGTTGCCGGATGCCAATATAGACGATGCCGCCGTGCAAGTTCCACAAGTCTTCCATTGATGGCGTAATTGCGGCCGATGACGCAGCCCCGATCTCGTCAATTAGGGGAAGCAGGATCATTTTGTGCATATGTTCCAAGTATCGTCTGTTCAGTTCGGCGCCAGCCAAACCAGAGAACATGAAAATTCGCATCCATTCGTATTCAAAGATCAGCTTGCTATAGTCCGCGTAGAACGCCAACAAACGTGATCGAAGCGGCACATCACGATCAACCAGTCGGTGCGGCCAATCGGGCGATAGCCGGTTCAGGTAGACCTGTTCATAGACTGCCTCGATCAGCGCGTCTTTGTTGGCGAAGTAATTGAAAAGAAGCGATTGTGTGATGCCGAGCCGCTTAGCAAGGTCACGTGTGTTTCCGTCAAGTCCAACCTCAGCAAAAAATACAACTGCACCATCAACGATAAGCTGGCGACGCTCATCTGGATGCAGTCGACGTCGCATATTTTTGCCCTGTGGTTCCGCATCGGATGCGGTTTTTTCATTCACTATCATGATCCGGTTTGTGGCTAGAAAAGAATCTTCTTGCAATAATATTATCTTTATAGATCATACGATCAACAAGATTGATTAGACGATCACTATCTTGAGGGATGGAATGCGTCAGGGGAGGAATGCCAGTGAAGGCATCGGTAGGCGGCTATGCGCGGGCCAAGGATTTGCGGCACGCGATTGAATTGTTATCCTCTGCCGACGGTATGGCGCGTGTACTTGCGGGCGGGCAAAGCCTTGTTCCTGCGATGAATATGCGGCTTTCGACTGGCGACCTGTTGGTCGATATTTCCCGCCTTTCCGAATTGCGCGGCGTCACTGATGATGGCGATACCATTTGTATTGGATCACTAACGCGGCATGTCGATGTCGGCCGCGATCCTTTGATTAATCAGCACGCGCCACTGCTGGCAAAAGCGGTTGAGGTGATTGCCCACGCAGCGATCCGCAACCGTGGCACGATTGGTGGTGCGATTGCCCATGCTGATCCCGCTGCAGAATTTCCGGCCTGTATCCTTGCCTTGGGTGCTGTGCTGCATGTCGAAGGGCCGGATGGAACGCGGACAATCACCGCCGAAGATTTCTTTCACGGCCTGTTCGAAACCGATCTAGAGCCCGAGGAAATCCTGACAGCGATCAGTGTTCCAAAAGCCGAGCAGGGTGAACTTCAAGTGCTGCAAGAGGTGACGCGCCGGTCGGGCGACTATGCCTTGGCTGGTGTCTGTGTCGTGCGTCGCGCGGGTGGCCACAGGGTCACGATGATCTCGGTCGGCGACCAGCCCGCATTGGCGAAAGCTGCGATGGCCAAACTTGATGCGGGCGACATCGACGGCGCTGTTGACGCATTGCGCGCCGAGATTGATCCACCCTCCGATACCAATGCCAGCGCCAGCTATCGGCGTCATATCGCAGGAGTGCTTTTGCGCCGTGCCATGGCCGAAATTTCAGGAGATGAAGCATGACCGAGATGTTCCGCGACAAGGTCGATATCAACCTGACAGTGAATGGCGAAGCTGTCGAAGCGCAAGTGCCTGTCGGGCAACATGCCGTTGATTTCCTGCGCCACGAGCTGGGGCTGACTGGAGCACATGCAAGCTGCGAACACGGGGTCTGCGGGGCCTGCACCATCCGGGTTGACGGCGATGCAGTGCGCGGGTGTCTTGTCCTTGCAGCGCAGCTTGACGGCTCCGAGGTATGGACCGTCGAAGGTCTGTCGGAAACCGATGAAATCCGCGATCTGCAAGAGGCGTTTGTTGCCCGCAACGCCCTGCAATGCGGGTTCTGCACGCCGGGTATGCTGGTATCGGCGCAAGAGTTATTATCGCAGGATGGGGTGCCTGACAGGGCCATGATCCGCGAACATATGTCGGGCAACTACTGCCGCTGCACAGGCTATGAAGCCATCGTTGATGCCGTCGAAAGCGTGGCCCAACAACGGGCCGGAAAGGCAAAACCGTGACCCTGCGACTTGGTAATCCTGACCGCCCCAATTCCTACATCGGCAAAACCGTGCCGCGCCCGAATGCACAGCGGTTGGTCGAAGGGCGCGGCAGTTATGTTGATGACATCGTTCTGCCGCGCATGGTCCATGTGGCCTTTGTCCGGTCGCCTTTCGCCCATGCGAAGATTGCGAACATCCAGACCGATGACGCGCTGGCGGTCAAAGGCGTACTGCGGGTATTCACCGGTGCCGATCTGGCCAAAGTCTGTACGCCTTGGGTCGCCGTTCTGGAACACCTGAAGGGTATGAAATCACCGCCCGAACATCCGATGGCCATTGACCGCGCTTGCTGGGTCGGTGAACCGGTTGTTGCGGTCATCGCCACATCCCGCCGAGCCGCCGAAGACGGGGTAGAGCAAGTTTCGGTCGATTACGATCAACTGCCTGTGGTCACCGATATGATGTCGGCACTGGATAAAGGCACGCCTGTTTTGCACGACGAACTGGGCGACAATCTGGCGTTCCAGCGGGTGAACGAAAAAGGCGATATCGCAGGGGCTTTTGCAAAGGCGCACAAAGTCGTTGAGGCACAGTTCTCGACCGCCCGCCACACTGGTGTGACGCTAGAGCCACGTTCAATTCTTGTGGATTGGAGTACTGCCGAAAACCAGATGACCGCCTATCACGCGACCCAAGCCCCCCATATGATGCAGTCGGTTCTGGCCAAGCATCTGGACCTGCCCGAATCCCGCGTGCGGGTGATTTGTGGCGACGTTGGCGGGTCTTATGGCATCAAGGTGCATGTCTATCCTGACGAAGTGGCCACCGCAGCCATTGCCAAGATCATGGGGCGTCCAGTCAAATTCATCGCGGATCGTTTGGAAAGCTTTACCACCGACATTCATGCCCGTGACCACAAAATCACCGCGAAAATTGCGGTGGCTGCTGACGGTAAAATCCTAGGCTTTGACGTGGATGACTGGACGGCGATTGGGGCTTATTCGGTGTATCCACGTACCTCAGCGATTGAGGGCAATCAGGTCGTCAACCTATGCGGCGGGCCGTATGATTTTGCCGACTACCGCGCGAAGACGACTGTGGTGTTCCAAAACAAAACCCCGACGTCGCAGTATCGCGCAGTCGGCCATCCGATTGCTGTAGCGATCACTGAAGGGCTGGTTGATATGGCCGCCGCTGCACTGGACATGGATCCGGTCGCGATCAGGCGGTTGAACATGTATGCAGATGATGCCTATCCCGTCACATCGCCCGCCAACATGCGTTTTGAAGGTTTATCGCACCATCAGAGCATGGATAAGCTGGTCGCGTTGATGGATTACGATGCATTGCGCGCCGATCAGGCAGCGGCCCGTGCCAAGGGTGTCCACCGCGGTATAGGCATCGCAACGTTTATCGAACTAACCAACCCGTCGCCGTTCATGTATGGCATCGGCGGGGCGCGAATTTCGGCGCAGGATGGCTGTACGGTACGGATGGACCCTGACGGGTCAATTGTGGCCATGTCGGGCGTTACCGAGCAAGGCCAGGGCACCGAGGCGATGCTAAGCCAAATCGTTGCAGAAAGCGTCGGTGTCTTGCCTACCAAAGTGCGGATTGTTACCGGCGATACCCAAGTTACACCCTACGGCGGTGGCACTTGGGCGTCGCGCGGGGCAGGTATCGGCGGTGAAGCGGCCTTGCAAGCGGGGCGTGCCTTGCGGGATTCTATCCTTGAGGTAGCGGCGGCGATGCTACAGGCCGACCAAGGTAAACTGGACATTCGTGACGGTGCGGTCGTGGACAATGACACCGGAAAAACACGGATGCCGTTGGAGGAATTGGGCCGTGTTGTATATTTCCGTGGCGATACATTGCCCAAGGATTTGCCACGCGAACTCGTGCAAACGCGGCATTACATCACGTCGGAATACCCCTTTGCTTTCACTAACGGCGTGCAAGCCAGCTATGTCGAGGTGGATACAGACACCGGCATGGTCAAACTGCTGAAGCATTGGTGCGTGGAGGATTGCGGCCGCATCATCAACCCTCAACTTGTCGACGAGCAAATTCGCGGCGGCATTGTCCAAGGCCTTGGCGGCGCACTGTTCGAAGAAATCCATTATGACGACGACGGTCAGCTTTTGAACGGATCCATGGCCGATTACCTTGTCCCGATGGCCGCTGAAATGCCCGACATGATCCTTGGCCATGTGGAGACCCCGACGAAAGAAAGTACGCTTGGCGCAAAAGGTGCGGGCGAGGCAGGCACC
>NZ_DASYOK010000217.1:0-10068 GCF_036007805.1 Yoonia sp. | reverse complement strand
TATTCCATGATCGAAGCGCGCCCTGACTGGGTGCTGTCGCGCCAGCGCGCATGGGGTGTGCCGCTGACCTGTTTCGTCAAGAAAGACGCACAGCCCACAGACCCTGATTATCTGCTGCGTGATCCAGAGGTGAACGCACGGATCTTGGACGCTTTCGAAACTGAAGGTGCAGACGCGTGGTACAAAGAGGGCGCGAAAGAGCGGTTCCTTGGCAGCACGGTGAATCACGATGACTATGTGCAGGTGTTCGATATCCTTGACGTCTGGTTCGACAGCGGCTCGACCCATGCCTTCGTGCTGCGCGACCGCGCCGACGGGTCAGAGGACGGCATGGCCGATCTCTACCTCGAAGGCACAGACCAGCACCGTGGATGGTTCCATTCATCCATGTTGCAGGCCTGTGGCACAATGGGCCATGCACCTTATCGCGGGGTTCTGACGCATGGGTTTACGCTGGATCAGAAGGGCATGAAGATGTCCAAATCCATCGGCAACACCATCGCGCCGGAACAGGTGGTCAACCAATATGGCGCGGATATCCTGCGTCTTTGGGTGGCACAGTCCGACTATACGGCTGATTTGCGGATCGGCGATGAAATCCTCAAAGGGGTTGCCGACAGCTATCGCCGCCTGCGCAATACCATGCGGTATATGTTGGGGTCATTGGCCGATTTCACCGAAAATGACCGGATCGCACCCGCCGAGATGCCCGAGCTTGAACGCTGGGTCCTGCACCGTCTGGCCGAACTCGACGTCCAAGTGCGCGAAGGCTATGCGCGCTATGATTTTCAGGGCGTGTTCCAGGTGGTCTTTACCTTTGCCACCGTCGAACTCTCGGCTTTCTACTTTGATATCCGCAAGGATGCGCTTTACTGCGACGGCGACACGACCCGCCGCCGTGCTGCGCGCACGGTGCTGGATATCCTGTTCCACCGCTTGACCAAATGGTTAGCCCCGATGCTGACCTTCACGATGGAAGAGGTCTGGCTGGAACGGTTCGGGGCGGACGACAGCTCGGTCCACCTTGAGGATTTTGCCGAGACCCCTGCCGTGTGGCGCGACGATGCGCTGGCCGCGAAATGGGCAGAAGTGCGCAAGGTCCGCCGTGTTGTGACCGGCGCGTTGGAGGTCGAGCGTACTGCAAAGGTCATTGGAGCCTCGCTTGAGGCGGCACCGACTGTCTATGTCAACGCCGACACCGCCAAGCTGTTGGAAACCGTCAGCTTCGATGATCTCTGCATCACATCGGGCATTGTGGTCTCAACGGATGACGCACCTGAAGGGGCGTTCACCTTGGATGAGGTTGCCAATGTCGCGGTGGTCTTTGGCCGTGCGGAAGGCGAGAAATGCCAGCGCTGCTGGAAAATCCTACCCGATGTGGGCAGCCACGCACACGCAGGTGTCTGCGGGCGCTGTAACGATGCGCTTGGCTGATGGAATATGGTGATCCCCAGTCTGTAGAACGCATGCGGGCGGACTTTGACCGCCAAGGTGCGATGGCAACCATGGGGATCACCGTTGCGGACGTGGCACCGGGTCGTGTGATCCTGCAAATGCCGTTCAATCCGGCGTTTTCCCAGCATCACGGGTTTATCCATGCAGGCACGATCACATCGGGCATGGATAGCGCCTGCGGGTTTGCCGCGCTCACGTTGATGGATGCGGAAAGTGAAGTGCTGACCGTAGAATTCAAATGCAGCTTTATGGCGCCCGCAAAGGGGCAGTTGTTCCGGTTTGAAGGCAATGTGCTCAAGCCAGGTCGCACGCTGACATTCACCGAAGGCCGCGCTATCGCCATAGATGGCGTGCAGGAAAAGACGATCGCCACGATCACGGCCACCATGATGGCAGTGCGCGGCCTCAAGCCGTGATCTGCGCCAATTCGCCTGTAGGCGCGTTGGGGGCAGATGCGGTCGGTGGTGCGGTGACGGCATTGCATTGGGGCCGCGAAGGTACGCTGACCGAAGGGCCGCTACATCAGCAGATGGCTGATGAACTTGCCGGTTACTTTGCAGGAACGCTCCGACACTTTCAGACGCCCGTGTCACCGCGGGGCAGCGCGTTTCAACAGCGCTTTTATGCAGCGCTCTGCGCCATCCCCTATGGCGAAACCCGCACCTACGGCGATCTGGCCAAAGAGCTTGATGTTTCAGCCCAGGCGATCGGGCAGGCTTGCGGGGCCAATCCGATTGCGATCATTATCCCGTGCCACCGCGTGTTGGCGGCAGATGGTTTGGGCGGGTATTCCGGCGCTGGCGGGATTGAGGCAAAGGTCGCCTTGCTGCGGCTGGAAGGGGCTGCAGGTCTTTTGATCTAGGCGGGTTTGCGCTCTGGGATGACCTGCTGGGCGACACCTGCAAAAAGCAAGTAAACCGAGGTCAGCACCAACCCCCAATGCGCCCAGCTGTTGGGGTAGAAATCCACCCAAGCGGCCCAGCCTGCAAAGAAGGTCCAGCCCAATGCCATCGGCAAGGTGACCATGCGCCAACGCTCGGTCCGGACGGGATGGACGAATTTCAGCGGCGCAAACATCGTGATGGCAAGGGTGCCGACCAAGACAAGAGACACCCAGAAATTGGGCTGCAAAGCAAAGATCACCAGTACCAGCATATTCCAGCAACCGGGAAAGCCGGAAAATGAATTATCTTTGGTTTTCATCCGTGTATCTGCAAAATACATGGCAGACGCAAAGGTGATGATAATGATCGCGAACCAGCCCGTCCAACCGGGTAAAAGGCCGGATTTGAACAGCGCATAAGCAGGCACAAAAACATACGTCAGATAATCGATGATCAGATCAAGCAACACGCCGTCAAAGGCGGGCGCGTTGGTCTTAACATTGTATCTGCGCGCCAATGGCCCATCAATGCCATCAACAAAGAACGCAACCACAAGCCAGAGAAACATCAGGCTCCACTTCTCCTCGACTGCGGCCAGCATTGCCAGCATCGCGAAAACAGCACCGGTTGCGGTAAGAAGGTGAACAAGAAGAGCTTTTGCGCGAAGTGTCATGAAACCGTCATGGGGGAAAACAAGGGGAGGGGCAACCAATTCTCAGGCCTTTGGATGCGCCTTTTCATAGACAGACATCAAGTGTGCGGCATCGACTGCGGTATAGGCCTGTGTGGTGGAAAGAGAGGCATGACCCAACAGTTCCTGGATCGTGCGCAGATCGCCGCCTGCGGCCAGAAGATGTGTGGCAAATGAGTGGCGCATCGCATGGGGTGTTGCGGTGGCAGGCAGGCCCAATTGCAGGCGGGCCTTTTCCATCACTTTCTGGATCGCACGTGGTGACAGGACACCGCCACGGGTGGCGCGAAAAATCGGGGCGTCGTCGGCGACTGGATAGGGGCACAGCCGCAGGTAGGTGTCCACTGCATCGCGCGCAGGGGCAATGACGGGGACGATCCGTTCTTTGTTCCCTTTGCCGACAATCCGCAACACATCGGACAAAGGCACGTCGCGGCCGGCAAGGCCCAAAGCTTCGGATATCCGCAAACCGCAACCGTAAAGCAAGGTAACAACGGCGGCATCGCGCGCGGCAATCCAAGGATCATCTGATTGCAGCTCGACAGTGTCGATCATCTCGGATGCCGCCTTGATCTCAAGCGGGCGCGGCAGTTTGCGCTGGAATTTCGGGGCGCGGGTGGACAGCACGGCCGTGGGCTCAAACCCTTCGCGCTCGGCAAGCCAGCGGTAGAAGGATTTCACCGCCGACAAGGACCGCGCCAAGGAGCGCGCACCGACACCACGGGCGCGCTCATGGGCCATCCAAGCACGCATGTCGCGGATCGTGACGCGGGCGATGGGGGCAAGACCCTGGCTACCACCATTATGCGCGGTCATGAAGGCCAGAAACCCGAGCACGTCGGTCTGATACGCCTTCAACGTATTCTCGGCGGCCCCGGCCAGTGCACGCTGGCCCGCAAGCCACGCGCCCAAGGCGTCTGAGAGCGCAGGCGCGATCATCGCATCAGGCCAGCCAGCGGCGGACGACCCGTTCAAAGACTCCAACAAAGAAGGTCAGTAGGTCGGTGCCCTGTTGCGGTGTGAATTGCTGCGGGTCTTCACTGCCCATGACCAGCATGGCGGGAAGGCGATCAGGGCCGAGATCAACCTTCAGGCAGGCTTCGGATTTGATGTATTCCGCGCGCGCACCATAAAGGCTTCCACCCACTTTGTGGAATTCACGCAGGGTGATCTGGCGGGCAGGCATGTTGCGACCTAGGGTGATATATCCGTCGACATAGCCCTCGGGCATAATCGCAACGGCTTCGCCTGTGGCGCGTTGCGTGTCTTGCAGGTTGCTTTCCAGCACAAGGCGGACCGCATCAACCCGCAGGATATCCGCGACCTCGCCGGAAAGATCCGCGAGGAAGCGTTCAAAGGTGCTTGCGTCCAGCATGCGCAGGATCGCGCGGTGAATTTGATTGGTGCCCGCAAGGTTGTCATAGGCGGCCGCAATCACATTGCGGTGGGTGTCTTCGAGGCGGTCGAAACGTGCTTCAAGCCGTTCCATGGCGACCGAACGGAGATCGACAATATTGCCGGCATTCTGGTCTGCATGCGCCCCCACAAGGGCGCGCATCACATCCACATCGTCCAAAAGAACATCGGGGTTTGCGATGATCTTCTCGCGAAGGTCATCGGCCATCAGTGTTTTATTCATGAGCCTGCTCTGCTTTGTTTTTTGTCAAACTAGCAGAGGGTTGGGGGGCTTGTCGCAGGGTTTTTGCGTTCAAGCCACAGGGCGTGGCACTTTTGCCCTAGTTTGCCGAAAGTAAGGTGGATCAAGATCCACCTTACCTGACGCATCCTTAGAGGATTTTGATACCGGCCTTGGCGACATCCGCCATAAACCCATCCAGACCTTTGTCGGTCAGAACATGGTTTGCCATTGCCTTGATCACATTTGGCGGCGCGGTCGCGACATCCGCACCGATTTTTGCACATTCGCTCATGTGGTTGGCGGACCGGATCGAGGCGGCAAGGATGTTCGTCTCGAAGCCGTAGTTGTCATAAATCGTGCGGATATCCTCGATGAGTTCCAGACCGTCCATATTCAGATCATCCAGACGGCCGATGAACGGGCTGATGAAGGTCGCACCCGCTTTGGCCGCCAGCAGCGCCTGATTGGCCGAGAAACACAGTGTCACGTTCACCATGATCCCGTCGTCCGACAGTGTCTTGCAGGTTTTCAGACCCGCCCACGTCAGCGGCACTTTCACGGCGATGTTGTCGGCGATCTTGGCCAGCTTGCGGCCCTCTGCCAGCATGGTGTCAGCGTCCAGTGCCACAACTTCGGCTGAGACGGGGCCGGACACGATTGAGCAGATTTCCTTGGTCACTTCCAGAATATCACGGCCCGACTTTGCGATCAGCGAGGGGTTTGTCGTGACCCCGTCAACCATCCCGAGGTCATTGAGTTCTTTAATCTGGTCGATCTCGGCGGTATCTACGAAAAACTTCATCTGTTCACTCCAAAGCAGGGTTGGTGTTTGATGATGCAGCATTTACCTGATCTGCAAGGCGGCGGAAACCCTCAAAGGCGGATATGACCGATAGCTTTTTCCACGAAGGTGATCTTGTTGGCGTGTTGACCGCGCAACCGCTTGACCGCCTGCTCGACTACAAAGCGCCCGAGGGCGGCTGCCATTTGGGTGCGTTTGTTGAAGTGCCTTTGGGCCCGCGCAAAGTGCTGGGCGTCGTCTGGGGGCGGGGGCAGGGCGATTATGACCGAGCGAAAATCCGCTCCGTGATCCGCGTGCTGGATGTTGCCCCCATGCGCGAAGAGATGCGTATTTTCTTGACCCGCACCGCCGAATATACCCTGACCCCCCTGACCGCGATGCTGCGCCTTGCCACACGCGCGCCGGGCCTCGGAGAGGCGCAGTCGATGCGCAAAATTTACCGTCTGGGCGACCAGACACCAGACCGCATGACCGATGCGCGCGAAAAGGTTCTGGGCGTGTTGCGCGATTATGGCGGGTTGTCGTTCACCTTGGCCGAAGTGGCAGAGATGGCAGGGGTTGGCACGTCGGTGGTGAAAGGCTTGGTCAAGCTTGGGGCTGTTTCGGAAGAAGAGGCCCCGCGCGATGTTCCCTATCCGCATCTTGACCCAGATTATGGCGGCAAGGCGTTGAGCGCGGATCAGGCAGCAGGGGCCGAGACGCTGCGCGCTGCGTTGCGCAGTGACACTTACGGCACCACCTTGCTGAAAGGCGTGACAGGGTCAGGCAAGACCGAAGTCTATCTTGAGGCGGTCGCGGAATGTCTGCGCATGGGCCGTCAGGCGCTGGTGCTCTTGCCGGAAATTGCGCTGTCGGGTGAATTCATCAACCGTGTTGAGGCGCGGTTCGGTATGAAGCCAGCCGAATGGCATTCTGGCGTCACCATGACAGAACGTCGCCGCTGCTGGCGCATGGTGGGCCAAGGTGATGCGCAGCTTGTAGTCGGGGCGCGCTCGGCGCTGTTTCTGCCCTATCAGAATCTTGGGCTGATCGTGGTCGATGAAGAACATGACACCTCCTACAAACAAGAAGACGGCGTGCTGTATAACGCCCGCGATATGGCGGTTCTGCGCGCGGCAATCAATGGCGCGCAGGTGGTCTTGGCCTCGGCCACACCCAGCCTTGAGAGTTGGGCCAATGTGGAAGCGGGCAAATACACGCGGCTGGAACTGACGTCGCGCTTTGGGGCGGCGGTGATGCCCAAGATGGCGGCGATTGATATGCGGTTTGAGGATATGCCCGCGGGGACGTGGGTTTCACCCACCCTACGGGACGCGATCCGCAAGCGGCTGGAGAAAGGCGAACAATCGCTGATTTTTCTTAATCGGCGGGGCTATGCGCCGATCACGCTCTGTCGGGCCTGTGGGCATCAGATTGGCTGTGATCATTGCGATGCGCGGATGGTCGAGCACCGGTTTCTCAAGCGGTTGATGTGCCATCAGTGTGGCGAAACAAAACCTTTGCCAACGAAATGCCCAAGCTGTGACGCCGAAGACCGGTTGAGTGCTGTTGGCCCGGGTGTCGAGCGGATGGGCGAAGAGGTGACAGCGCTTTTCCCTGACGCGCGTGTTGCTGTGCTGTCCTCTGATCTTTACGGCTCGGCCCGCGCGATGAAGGCACATATCGAGCAGATCGCCGAAGGTGGCACGGATATCATTATTGGCACACAGTTGGTTGCCAAGGGCCACAACTTTCCGCTCCTGACGTTGGTCGGTGTGATTGACGCCGATCTGGGCCTGCAAGGGTCAGACCTGCGTGCGGCGGAACGGACCTTTCAGTTGATGCGGCAAGTGGCTGGACGCGCCGGGCGGGCCGAGACGCCGGGCGAGGCGCTGTTGCAGACCTACCAGCCAGAGCACGCGGTGATCCGGTCTATTCTGGCGGGCGACGAGGAGAGTTTCTGGGCGGCCGAAGCCGCAGAGCGCAAAGCCGCAGGTGTGCCGCCTTATGGCCGGATGGCAGGCATCATCCTGAGCAGCCCAAACGTGCAGGAGGTCTTTGATCTGGGGGCGGAAATGGCGCGGATGGACGGGCCATTGCGCCAGATCGGGGCGCAGGTCTTTGGGCCAGCACCGGCACCGATTGCGCGGGTGCGCGGGCGGCACCGCGTGCGGTTGCTGGTGAAGGCCGACAAGTCCGCGCCGCTACAGCAGGCGCTTGCCAAATGGGCGGGGCAGTTCCGTCTGCCTGCAAATCTGCGCATGGCGATCGATATTGACCCGCAGAGTTTTTACTAGCGCGTCGGAGCCTCCGGCGGGAGTATTTCTGGCAAGATGATAAGCGCTAGTCCATATTTGGGTCGGCGTAGTCGCCCATTTCCTCGCGCCAGTGACGGCGGCAGAGCGAGACATAGCGTTCATTCCCGCCGACCACGATCTGATCGCCTGAAGCGAGTACATTGCCCTCTTCGTCGCGGCGGACCACCATGGTGGCCTTCTTGCCGCAATGACAGATGGTCCTGACCTCGCGCATTTCATCGGCCAGCGCCAGTAGTGATGCAGAGGCCGGAAAAAGGCGTCCGCGAAAATCGACACGCAGGCCGTAAGTCATGACAGGCACATTCAGGTCATCCACAACGCGCGCCAATTGCCAGACATGCGCGGGCGTCATGAAATGCGCTTCATCGAGGAAGACACAGGCACAGGGACCTGCGTTCAAGCGGGCGGCGATCATTTCAAACAGATCATCCTCGGCGCCAAAAGTGTCGGCATCCGCACCAATGCCGATCCGGCTTCCGATGCGGCCGACGCCTGCGCGGTCGTCAAAGCGTGCGATCAGCAGATAGGTTTGCATCCCACGTTCAATGTAGTTGTGCGACGCCTGCAAGAGCACAGTCGATTTGCCGGCGTTCATCGTGGAATAATTGAAATAGAGCTTTGCCATGACAGGTGATTAGCGCCGGTCTTGCCAACTTGGCAAGACCGATACGCAACGCAAATTGGTGTCATTTGCGCTTTGGAAGGGAACGACCCCCAAGGGAAACGGACCGCGGTCCAAACACATCGCACCTCGCGGCGCGACAACTCGTTAACTGGCCTCTGAAACACAAGACTGAATTATTTCTGTCACACGGGGCATTGGCGTTGTATGGGAATAGCGAAATGATTTTCCCCTGCCGCGAAAGGCAGCAGTATGATGACGGAGTACACCTATGGCGGGTTATGGCGGCTACTTGAAAAAACATACCGAGGCCTTGGTCAAAGATGTCGGTATCGAAGCCGCCTGCGCGTTGACAGGGAAATCCAAAGCAACATTGGGGCGCTACTATTCCGACAGCAGCGAGCACGCGGATCGTTTCATGCCGGTTGATGCTGTGGCAGCACTCGAAGCGGCCGCCGCCTATCCGCATGTCACATCTGCGCTGGCCGAACTCAAGGGGGTGACCCTGTCTTATGATACAGAGCGCGCCAATAGTACGGGTGAGATCAACGCCGATGTCATCAAACTGAGCCAGCGATTTGCGATGCTGATGGCAGAGTATAACCAGGCCATCGCGGATGGGGTTATTACCATTAACGAGGCCAAGCGGATGCTGCGGGAAACGACAGCGCTCCAGCAGGTATTACTGGATATGAAGCTGCATCTGGAAGAGACGTCGTGACATTGGTCACAGCGTCGGGTGTGACCGGTTAGATCAGGGGAACAAAGGGCACACCACAGGCGGTAAGCGTGAGCAGTAGTGACGTGGAGATAAATAGCTTCATGGGGCGATCCTGGTTCTATGCGCGTTCAACAATGACAGAACCCACAGAATAGCCCGCACCAAAGGAACAGATCAAACCTTTATCGCCAGCGGCTAAGTCGCTGGAGTGTTTGGAAAACGCGATGATGGAACCGGCCGAGGACGTGTTGGCATAGTCCTGCAGGATGTTGGGTTGTTCATCGGGGGTGGGGGCGCGGCCCAGAACCTTTTTGCCGATATAGTCGTTCATGGTCTTGTTGGCCTGATGCAGCCAGAGCCGACGCAGATCGTCCGGGGCGATGTTTTCTTCGGCCATGTGATCTGCAATATGGGCGCTCACCAGCGGCAAAACCTCTTTGAAAACCTTGCGGCCGTTTTGCATGAACTGCATATCACGGCTGTCTTCCATGGCATCCTGTGTCCGGCGTAAGTAGCCGTTATTGTTGCGGATATTATTGCTGAACTGGGTGGCGCAGCGGGTGGAGAGAACTTTGAAATGCGGGCCTTCGAGGTCTTCGTCGCGTTCCAGAAGCGTCGCTGTGGCCACATCGCCAAAGATGAAATGGCAGTCGCGGTCGCGCCATTCCAGATGCGCCGAGCAGATCTCGGGGTTGATCACCAGCGCGCGGCGGATTGAGCCTGCGCGGATCATATCAGCGGCGGTCTGGATACCGAAAGTGGCGCTGGAACAGGCGACGTTCATGTCGAAGGCGAAACCGCCTGCGCCCAGAAGCCGTTGAATTTCCACGGCAATTGCGGGGTAGGCGCGTTCCATGTTGGAGGCTGCACAGATCACCAGATCGACGTCAGCGGCGTCAACGCCCGCTTCGGCCAGCGCCTTTTGCGCGGCATCCACGCCGATCTCGGCCATGTAGC
>NZ_DASYOK010000216.1:0-9915 GCF_036007805.1 Yoonia sp. | reverse complement strand
CCTAGGTCGATACACAAACCGAAGCCGCAGCCCGCGCCGCCGCTCCCATTCGCCAGGCTTCAGCGCCTTACCGCGGGCGCCTTTGCCGGCCGCGGGTGTCGGGATCGCAAGCCAGAACCCGTTTTTCGAGCGGATCAATGGTCCCGTGTCATGTGCGCTGACAATCACGGGCGCGTTGGACCAGACCAGTGCTGCTGCTTTCAAGCTTTCGCCAGCTTTGGGATAGGTTTGGCTCCGGATCGAATTCGACAATCGCCGACCGAGGCCTGCTTGCGTGATCTGCCCGCGCCATGAGATTTTCAGGTCCGTGCCAGCCTCACGCATCGCGGCACTCACGGCCTTTTCGCCAGCTTTAATCTCGGCCACCATGACAGAAACGAGATCGGGACTGATGTCGAGACCGAGCCTCATGCCGGACACAACTCAAGCGTCCAGACCAGCCGCTCGCGGTCGCGCCGCGGTTCGCCTTGGATCAGAAAGGTTTCATCCCCAATCAAGATCTGCTCCTGCGGGCGGGGATCAGGAATATCCACCACCCGGACATCGATCCGGGTGGTGTCAGAAAGTAGCCGCGCCGATCCAAACTCGGTGATCTCATCTGGCCGGCGCAGAATGCCCTGCGCGCGCGTAAACTGACCCTCACCGTCTCGGTGCCATATCTCGACAGCAATGTTCGGATCAACAAACAGCACCCCCAACGCGTCAGCAAAGGCGGTCATCACGTCCGCTTTGCAGTGCGAAGAACCTGCGGCCGCGTGCAAATCGGCAGCGGGTTGCTTTCAATCTCGAGCCGCACCCATTCATCACGGTCGCGATCCGGGATCATGCGGGCATAAAGCGGCAGGCCGAGCGTATTGACCGTCTCGAAGGTATCCGCAGGCGCGTAGTAGATCTCGAAAAGCCCCTCGACACCCTCAGGGTAGAAGTATGCTTTGTCAGTCGGCACACCGAAGCCGAGACCACCGCGATACCGGCGGAAAGTAATGCCCCCAAAGCTGACCTCTTCGCCCACGCGGCCGCGCAAATCTGCAGCAGCTGCCGTGTTGAGATAGGTCTCGCGCACCTCCTTGTGGGCCACCAAATCCGCAAAGAACGCCGAGCCGCATTCGGCGCGCAGTTGGATCTGCCCCGCGGCAAGACCGCCAAGGCTGTCCTCGACACTTTCAATCAGGCTCTGGCAGCGTTTGCGCAGGGCCCCCGAGCCAGGTGACTGGTTATCAAGATCAAAATCAACCTCAGCGGCCGGCGTAATTCCAAACTCGGTGTAGTAATTGGCCACAGTGGCCCCATCGCGCGGGTCCTTCACCACGCCCTGAATGCCGTTAAAGAGGTGGAACTCGAACGTCGCCTCGGCATCGTTGCGCAACCGCGCCATCTTGCGCACCACCTCAGTTTGCACCTGCTGGGTTGCGGTCTCGGAGCCAAAGTCACGGATCGCCTGGATTTCAGAGGCCCAGAGCACATCCTGCTTTTTGAACTGGCGGCAGACAAAGGCACGCATATCGCGCCGTTCGGGCACCTGTTGCTCATAGGCCGAGCCGCGTTCCGAGAACGGGATCAGCTGCAGCGTGCCATCGCGGCTTTCGATCATCACGGTGCGGCTGCGCACACCGCGGCTGCCAAAGAGGGAAGCTCCCGACAGGATCGCCGGTTTGAAGGGAATGTTTTCGAGCGCGCGGGTCAGCTCGATAATGGAGAAGGCATCGCCTTCAAAGATGTCCATGGTGGCCACAGGGAGCCTCCTTTATATTTAACGGGAACAGGGAAAGCTGCGCGCGATCAGCGCAGGATGATGCCAAGAGCGGCCAGTGCCGTAGTGGCGGTTGTGATCTGGGCCTCGGTTGCACCCTCGGGCCAGACAATCTCATGGCGGTTTACGATGGCGGGGCCGCGGATGAGCGCCACACCGGGGGTATCCGCATCCGTGGCATCAGCCGCACCCCACAGGAGACCAGCGGCATTCTGGCTGCCGTTTGAAGCAGTGGGTGCGAGGCCCGTGTATTTACCACCTGTCGTGATCTTGCCCAGCACGGTGCTCGGCGCAAGCTGGCCTGCGCCGGACGCAAGCGTGACAGTTTCGCGGGTGTAGTCGCGCAAGACTTCCCAAACGAGGAAGCCGCCGTGATGCGGTCCTTCGGTCAATTTTTGCATGGGAGATTATCCTTTCAATTTGAAGGTATGGGCGATGACATCGCCCCAGGGGCGCGCCGTAGGGTTAGGCCCAGGTTGTGGGTGATGAGGGCTGATCTGCGGTGCAGCCTGAGCTTTGGCGGCTAGCAGGCTGGCACGCACCGCATCGAGACTGGCGTCCTCTTCCAAAAACCGCCCAGCCATTTGTGGCTGACCAGCCAGGCGGCAGAGGTCGATGATGGAGCGGGCATGGGCAATGGCCTCGGTGCGGATGGCGATGGCCTCCGGAGCAGTGTTCGCGACTGCAACACTGCTCTCGGACAGGCTGGATGGGCGGGTGTTTCCGACGGGAACACCCGAACCTGCCCCATCCTCGCCAGAAAGGGTGACAGCATTTGACGCAGCTTCACCCGTCAGGGGCTTGACATGGCCAAGATCACCATCGTCGGCGTCGCCGTTGGAATGGTCATCGCGTTCACCCGCCGCTTCGGCCAACTCAGGCGGGGCATTGAGGAACCTTGCCACATCGAAGGAGGCGGCGAGTTTCACAGGCTCGGCAATGCGGTCGATAAACCCGAGATCCAGTGCGTCCTTTGCATCAAGCCAGGTCTCGGCCGCCATCAATGTGGCAATTTCGTCGTCGGCTTTACCCGATTTCGCGGCATAACCCTGGATCAGGCTGCCTTTGACTTTGTCGAGCGCCTCGGCCGTGGCGCGCATGTCTTCGGCCGTGCCCATGACCAAGCCGCTCGGATCATGGATCATCAGGAAGGCGTTCTCGGGCATGACGATCTCATCGCCCGCCATGGCAATGTAGCTCGCAGCCGAAGCGGCAATGCCATCGATCCAGACGGTGATCCCGCCGGGGTGCCGCTTGAGCGCATTGTAAATCGCCACCGCGTCAAAGACCGAGCCGCCGGGGCTGTTGAGGCGCAGATCAATCGCCGCATCGTCGGGAAGCGCGCCGAGTTCGGCCAGAAAGCCTTTCGCCGTGACGCCATAGGCGCCGATTTCGTCATAGATCAGCACTTCCGCACCCGTTGCCCGGGCACGGATCGTATACCAAGTATTCATGGTGTCACTCCTGTTTGGATTGAGCGGCGAACCCGTCGCCTTTGTCATCTGGCTCCGGCGTCTGGCTCGGTGTCGCCCGCGCACCTTGCGTCTCGCCAGGGCTGGTGCGGTACACGAGCCCCAACTGCTTGGTGCGCGCAGCATCGGCTGCGTTTTCGCGATCGACCTCTTCGACATCATAGCCGGTGGCTTCGACCACCTTGCGCCGCGATGTGATACCCGCCTCCATGGCTAGAACTTGCGCTTGAATGTCTTTGAGCGGATCGACCCAGTCCCACCGTGGTGGGATCCATTGCACCATGCGCGCAGCCGCAGGGTCCGCGAGATCCAAGCGGCCTGCCAGTTGCGCCGTGTCCAGCCAGCGACGCCAGATCGGACGGCAAAGCTGATGCGCAATCACCCCGTGCTGCAATTGCTGCACGCGACGGCGGAATTCGACAAGTTCGGCCCGCAGGCTCGAATAGTTGGCCTGGCGCACATCGCCGGTGACCAAGTGGTAAGGCAGTCCTAATGACGCGGAAACTGCCAGTAGCGTGCGATACTGGAACGCCTCGTAACCACCACCGACATCTGCGGGGCTTGAGAACGTCACATCCTCGCCGGGTAGCAGCACCTGCATCGTGCCGGGCTCGAGGCTGGCCATCGCGGCGCCATCAAGATCGGCCTCACTCTCCCCCATCATCGGGTCTTCGGGTGCTGTCTTGGTGATGAAGCCTGCGAACATCGCCGCCGTTTTCTTGCGATCAAGTTCTGCGTCGTCGTACTGGTCGAGCAGGAACAGCCGCACCATCGCCGGTGCCACATGCGGCAGTCCGCGGATTTGGCCTGCATCGATGGGTCGATAAATATGCAGCACGTCCTCGGCCAGAACACGCACGGTTTCCGGTATTGCGACGCGCTGGTCGGTACTGTCACCGGGATGGCTGCGGCGGAAGTGATAGGCGACACGCCGTCCGATCAGATCAAATTCGATGCCGCAGCGGATGCGGTTACCATTCGGGGCAGTCTCCGTTTTCTCGAATGGCAGCATTTCCGATTGCAGCAGCTGCATCTGCAGCGGCACCAGCAAGCCGTCCTCGGCCCGGCGGGGCCGCATCCGCACAAAACACTCGCCCGCGACGAACATCTCGCGCGCCACCATGGCCTGAAGGCCGTAAAAATCGGTCAGCCCGTCGGCGTCCGCCTCGTCGGTCCACGCCAGCCAGAGCCGCTGAACACTGTCCCGCAGACCCGCATCCTCGATCAGCGATGACGGCTTGATGCCATCGCCCACCATGTTCGACGCAAAAGCTTCGCAAGCATTCGCCGCATAACCATTAGTAACCACCAGTTCACGCGCACGGGCCAGCAGCTTTGGTCCACCAGAGGCCACCAGTGCGTTGATGTTTTCCAGCGGTGGGTTCCAGCCCCGCAGCCGGCGTTTTGACATCGCGCCTTCAAGACGTGCACGCACGGCAGCAGGACCGCCCCTTTCGGGACGACGAAACCGGTCAAACAGCCCCATGGATTACAGCCCTTTGGAAGTCGTGATGCGCACCTGACGGACAATGCGCCGCCCCTCAAGTGTGGCAATCTCACGGTCCAAGGCTTCGATAGCGCGGTCGATTTCAGCCACGCTGCGGTAATCCACCGTCTTGCCGTCATAGCTGACCCGCGCGACGCCAGAAGATCGCTGGGCCGAGAGGGCCTCGCGGCGGATACGCAGGTCTGTGATTGTTAGCATTGTCTCTCCATTGCGCCATTGACATATGCGCCATTGGCGCACATATGGAGGCATGACGCTTGTAACTGTTGCAGAAACCCCGGAATTTCAGCGCCGCGCCCGCACAATCATGACCAATGACGAGCGCATGGCACTGATCGACTACGTAGCACGCAATCCAACAGCCGGCGTCTCGATTGGCGGTGGGGTTCGTAAGTTCCGCTATGCCCGCGAGGGGTCAGGCAAAAGTGGCAGCTACAGAGTCATTCATTTCTACGCACAGGACGACAGCGTCCCAATTTTTCTGATCACCGTTTTTGCCAAAAGCGAGAAGGCCAATCTGACACAGGCAGAAACTGAAGCCGTCAAAAACCTCGGCAAACTACTTGCCGACAACTACAGGAGCCAAAAATGAGCGACGCATTTAAAAGCATCGAACAGGGTCTCAAAGAGGCCATTGCCCATGCGCGCGGCCAAACCACTATTACGGTTCACGAGATCGAAATCCCGGACGCGGACGTAAAATCCATTCGGGCGCGTACCGGCTTGTCGCAGGCCGAATTTGCCAAAAGTATCGGGGTCAAAAAAGCAACTCTGCTGAACTGGGAGCAGCATCGCCGGAGCCCTGAAGGCCCCGCTAGGGTACTGCTTGCCCTGATCGACAAAGATCCAAAGATCGTTCAGCGCACCCTGACGTCCTGATTACCCCATGTAGTTAGATCGCATTGTCCGCCGATGCGCTGACGGGCGGGATGTTGGTTTCACGAGCGCGTCGCTCGCAGGCCCATCCGGTTGGACAGCAAGCTGGCGCTCCAATTCCAACCACCGCGCCTCTGACCAGCGGTCCGCACCCGCAATCCACGCCGCCGCACGGGCATAAACCCGGCAATCCAGCGCCTCGTTGCGCTCCCGCAGTTTTTGCCATTCGAGCTTTGCAAACCCGCGCTTGTTCTTCACCGTCACCAGCTGTTCCGCGGTCAGCTGCTTGAGCCATTCGCTGTCAGCCCATGACGGCAGATGCACCGTGCCCGCCGGAAACGCAGCACCAGCTGTGATCTCTTCGGGCGTTGGGCGGTCCTGACGCAGGAAGCGATAGGTCTCGGCCTTGAATGTCGAGGTCGCCACAGACCACAGCCGCGCGCCGCGACGCAGACGCTTGCCGCCAATGGTCGCGTCCACGAAGGTCGGACCTGTCACCGGGCTCGCGCGGTTGAACCCCTCGAGGCCTTTTACTGGCGCTACCTGTGCAAAGCCTACCTGACGCGCCCATCCATAGACCGCGCTGGTTTCATAGCCGGTATCAATCGCCAGCTTTGCGATTGCGAGGTGCTGACCACTGGGATGGGACCATGTCCGCCCCAGCAGATCGCTGAGTTTCTGCCAGCACGCGGGATCGCCAGGGCCACCCTCGATCACCACATGATCAATCAGCCAGCTTTGCAGGCCACGCCCCCACGCCCAGACATCAACCTCGATCCGGTCTTTTTGCACATCGGCACCTGCGGTCAGGAACAATCCATCGGCGGGCACTGTGCCGGACCTCCATTCCTCCTTCTGCCCCTGCAGGCGCTGCCAATCAGGCGCCTCGCCGCTTTCCATCCAGGTCTCACCCAGCGAGGTGTTGATGAAGGTCTTCATCATGTCGTCCCCACCAGCCCGCGCTGACAGGAAGGTTTTGACCATCGCGGCCAACCGGACCCAAGGCGAATAGATCTCGTTCAGGTGGAACCCGGCTGTGCCCGCAAAGGGTTGCTCCGCCACCCAGTGCCCTTTTGATACCGCCGCCCAGCGGGTCTCATCGCGCCAGGCCGCATCGCACTTCACGCAATGATACCGCGCCGTGTCCGGCTTATGGCTGCCGTCCTTGTCTTTGTCCCACCGCACCTGCGGCCAGGTCAGGATTTGCGCGGTTCCACAATCGGGGCATGGCACCCAGAACCGGCGCTGGTCGCTTTCCTCAAACGCCGCCTCGATCCGGCTCGCGCCCTTGTTGGTCGGTGTCGAGACCAGCACGATCTTGCGATTCCAGAACGTCACCGTCCGCTTGCGCGCGAGATTGACCGGGTCTCCCTCGGCCCCTGCGCTGAACGGATAGCGATCGACCTCATCACATAGCAGCAAGCGGATCGGCCGGCTCGCAAGGCCAGAGGGCGCGTTGGCACCCACGATGGTCAGATGCCCGCCCGGAAAGCGCTTGTGCAGGATTTTGTTGTTGCCATCACGAGATTTCGGGTTGGCGATCTTATCCTGCAGACACGGCGTGTCCCGGGCCATCGGCGAGAACCGATCCTTCGACCAGGTTTCCGCATCCCGCTCTGTCGGCATCACCACCATAATAGGTGCCGGGTCCTGATCGATATGGTAGCCGACGCAATTATTGACCATCTCCGTATTATGCGTAGGGATCATGGTGCGACCAGCCAGATACAACCGGTTCGGGCTGTCTACCTGAATGCAACGCACCGGAACGCTCTCGACCGCCTCGACAGCGACAATGCGGCGCCGCTCGGTTTCCGTCGTCCGCCGCCCCGCGCGTGAGACCTGACGCGCGCGCTTTCTTGCCAATCGGAACACCAGCGTGTCGTCATAAATCATGAACGAGAACCGCGTCGCAGGGGTTCCAAAACGCCTTTCGCCGCCGATCACCACCGTCGGCTGTTTGTCCACGGCGGTGAACTTGATGCCCAAGGAGGCAAGAAGCTCACCGAAGCCCTTGGCCAGACGCGGATGAACCGTGATGAACTCACAGCGACCATACTCAGCGATATAGCCGTCCGTGTCCATCAGCCCCTGCAGGAGAGCCAAGCGCTGATCTATCGACGCGCGCAGGTAGGCGGGCGGAATGTGTTTGCCGGTTTCTGGCGTTTTCCGATCCTTGGCCAGCCCCATCTCCCGCAAGCGCAGGCTGAACGGCTTCCAGTCCTCCAGTACGGGATCAACTGCCGAGCCGTTTTTCCACGCCAGCGCAAACTGCCGCCCACATTCCGCGCATTGCCCATTCCCATGCCGACCCAGCACATCCATGTTGTGTCCGCGGCGACAAATGTTGTCGGGCCAAGGCAGCATAGGCTTCAGCGTCAGGATATGCGGAACCCGTTTGTCCTTCGACTTGACCTCAACCTCTATGCCGCAGGCGCGGAGATGGTCGGCGATTTCCAGATCATCCTGATGGCAGGTGATCTGTGATCCGTAGCTATGACCGTCACCAAGCCAGACGCCAAGAGCATAAGGCGGTATCGGCAGTGCCTTCTCGGGGAGTTGCAGTCCGCCAGCAACGGGAATGGCGTATCGGTTCCGTTTCTTCGAGCCAAAGTAATGGGCTGTTTCAGCAATCTCCTGTGTCGTCAGAACTGCACGGTGGATCGTCATGGAACAGGTCCCTCATCGCATCCTGCGCGCGCACTCGTGTGTCGCTGTCCACCGCCCAGAGATGATCGGCATCGGCGATGATCGCGCTTCCGTCTGAAAACCGCACCCGGTAGCAGCGTCGGTTGCGCATCACATCAGTTGCGCCCGTGACGCGGCAAGGCGCGCCGGTTTCATCAAAAAGAATGTCGCCGACCTGCACATCGCCCATCGTGGTCCAACCTGTCGGTGTCGCCAGCGGCGTGTCCAGTGCCAGCGCTTTGCCCACCTGTGAACTAGACATGATGACGACGGTTTCCGTCCCCGCGTCAGAGACCGCCTCCATGATGCCGCGCTGGTATTCTGCCCGGCTGGTACGCCACTGGCCTGGTTCAGCGCTGGCCTCAGAGCTCAGCCGCCTGTTCTGATCCGCCCAGTCACTGATCGACAGATCCGGCGGTGGTTTGAGCACCGCCAGCGCGGCTTTCACCGTCTTTTTCAAGATTGGTGAGCCCTTCAGAGTGAGCATGCTCCGCAAGGTCAATGTCTGTCTCGAGTTCGATTTCTGGCTGCGCGAGATCATCGAGCACCTCGCGGATGGCGGCGCGGATCAGGTTCCGGGTGTCTCCGACGGTGGATTGGTCAAAAGCCTGTGGCGCCAGCCGGTCAGGCAGCGACAACAGGCGGGTTCTCAAAAGTGCCAGCACGGCGATCCACGCTGCCTCGATCTGGTCGGCGGCAATGAGCGATCGTCGCTTTTCCTCTGCTTCCATCTCGGACAAATCAGCGCGTGCTCGGATAAACCGTGCCCGTTCGGCGGCATAGTCTGGCGCACCGGCCTGGGCTTTCAACGCCTGGTCGCGCAGGTAGCGCACGTAGCCGCGCACCGACCCGATCAGATCATACTGCCCGCGCTCCGCCTTGGGGATCACGCCCTCGCGGCTGAGCTGCTGAACCCGCCGCTCCGACAGATCAAGCAGCTTGGCGATCACGCCGATGGGTTGGATGGCTGATGACATAAAGTAATCCTACCGCCCTGATTAAAGCCATGTCATTGCTGCGATTATACTGGATAGAGCGCCCGAGTAGAGCGAACCTGATTGCATCAACCGACGCAGCCAGGAGCCACCCAGATGACCATTGCAGAGCGCTACAACGCTGAGGCCCACCGCCTGCTGCCACACATGGCGGACAGCCTCGCGGTCGACCCATCGATCACCTGCGCCGGCCAGATCGACGACATCGTCTTTCGCCGCAGCGAATACCTCGGCGGGATGGCGATCGCCATTCTGGCCATCATTGAACAGCAAGACTGAAAGGCCAGACCATGACTGCCATCACCACCATTCGCATCGACCACGCCGCACTGCCCAACCAGTTTGACCGCTCGCGCCCCAACGCCGTCGCCGAGGCGATCGTAGCCGCGCTGCGCGACGAAGGCATCAAGGCCGAAGCCTCTGATATCTTCTCGCACATCAAGATCGAACTGCCGACCACCCAGTTGGCCGCCGCCAGCGCGGTGCTGGCCGACCTGCAGCTGATTTGAAGGCGGGCAACATGAGCAAGCCAATGACCCGCCTGAACCCGATCACCACACCCCGCCATCAGCTCCGCGCCGCAAAAGCGCAACGCAACCACGAAGCAGCACTTGCCGCCTTCCTCGG
>NZ_DASYOK010000215.1:0-1849 GCF_036007805.1 Yoonia sp. | reverse complement strand
AGTTGCGCGCGCGAGATCAGCTTGGGTGCCGCCGCACCGGGGATCAGGACCGCGCCGATGATCATGTCGGCCTGACGTGCCAGCTCAATGGTATTGCCCGCATTGGCGTAGCCGTTCTTGAAGACGCCGCCGAACGTATCATCCAGATAGCGCAGACGCGGCAGGGACCGGTCCAGTACGGTGACATCAGCGCCCATGCCCGCCGCGATCCGCGCTGCATGCGTGCCGACAACACCGCCGCCGATGACCAGCACGCGGGCAGGGCCAACACCCGGTACGCCGCCCATAAGAACACCGCGCCCGCCATTGGCTTTTTGCAGGGTCCATGCGCCGACCTGTGGCGCCAGACGCCCTGCGACCTCTGACATGGGCGCCAAGAGTGGCAGGCCGCCGCGATCGTCGGTCACTGTTTCGTAGGCAATGCAGGTTGCACCGGAGTCCATCAGGTCTTTGGTCTGTTCAGGGTCCGGCGCAAGGTGCAGATAAGTAAACAAAATCTGACCTTCACGGAGCATTTTGCGTTCTATGGGTTGTGGTTCTTTCACTTTCACAACCATATCGGCTTTTTCGAACACTTCCGCCGCGGTGCCCACAATCGCGGCTCCTGCATCAATGTAATCGGCGTCGGTAAAGCCTGCGCCATTGCCTGCGCCGGACTGGATTGTGACGGTGTGGCCGTGGTTGACGGCTTCAAAGGCCGCGTTCGGTGTCAGGCCGACGCGGAATTCCTGTGGTTTGATTTCTGTTGGACATCCAATATGCATGACCTGCTCCTCCTGTGTCTGAAGCGAGTATTGCGCCGTCTCTGTGCAATTTCATCGGAGTGTTCTTGGATGTTTGTGCAGAGTGCGGTAGAAATCTGTGTAATGGTGTCATTTATTCGAAGGATTGTGCAAATAATGGACTTAGACAGTATTGATCGCCGAATCCTCGAGGTTTTGCAGAAGAAAGGCCGCATCTCGAACGCTGAATTGTCGGAGAAGGCGAACCTGTCCGCCTCGGCCTGTCACCGGCGTGTGCAGCGGTTGGAAAAGGACGGCTTTATCCGCGATTATGTGGCGTTGCTTGATCCGCGCAAAATGGGCCGTCCGACGACTGTTTTTGTGGAAATCACGCTGAGCGGACAGGCCGATGAGGTGCTTGATGCTTTTGAACGTGCCGTGGCCCGTGTACCGGATGTGCTCGAATGTCACCTGATGGCGGGCACGGCGGATTATCTGCTGAAGGTGTTGGCTGGCGATACCGAGGATTTCGCCCGCATCCACCGGCGCTATCTGGCGACACTGCCGGGGGTGGCGCAGATGCAATCATCGTTCGCCTTGCGCACCGTGCGTCAGACGACCGCAATGCCGGTTTAGGGATCGGTCCGCTCGTTTTCTTCCGGCGCAATCCCGTAGGGTTTGGCAAGGTTCCAGACATGCTCTGGCACCATGTTCTTGATCTTGGCGGGTTCTTCGCGGCGCAGGTGCAGCACGGTTTCGGCGGCCTTCATTTCAACCCGTGCACGGGCAAATTCCAGACCACGCGGTCCAACCCGTGGCATTACCCACGCCATGATCCCGCGCAGCCAGTTGGGCATCCGGCGTAGTGGAAGCCCGCCTGCGGCAAGGCGCGTGTTTTCAACGAACCCTTTGACCGAGCTTTGGCGCTGACCGCGTGATCCCGGTGCGGCAAGCGACACTTCATCGCCAAGGGCGCCCAAGATCTCTTTGCCGCGCTGGTTGCGCACGATCAGCCATTGTTCCCCTTCGCCCGCCATATAGCCCACCGTGATATCGGCCAGCCGGTTGGTGTAATCCACGCAGGTGCGGCAGGTGGTGGGGAAGAAATCAGGTGGCAAGTCCGAAAG
>NZ_DASYOK010000214.1:0-8712 GCF_036007805.1 Yoonia sp. | reverse complement strand
CGATGCGTCACGCGCACCTTCGGATGCACCTTGCGCCGCGATTGCAGCGTCCCGTGCAGTGGTTGCTACATCGCGGGCGGCCTGCGCGTCGTCTCTGGCGCCCTCTGCCAGCCCCTGGGCGGTTTCTGCGCCCCCTTGGGCATCTTGTGCCGCCGTCGCGCTGCCAGCCGCTGCATTGGCGCTGCCAACCGCATCAATCGCGCGCTGGTCTGATATGGTCGCAGAAGCATCCGCCGCCTGCTGACTGGCCAGCGCCGCAGAGGCAGAACCCGAAGCTGCCGTGGCCGCATCGCCCGCAGTTGAAGCAGAACCGCTTGCCGCACTTGCAGAAGCTGCTGCTGCGCCTGCCTGTGCCGTGGCTGCATCCGCAGCAGTCTGCGATTGGTCGCGGGCCGCCTCAGATGCGGACCTTGCAGAGACAGCCCCTGATTGAGCCGCCTCTGCGGCCTCTTGGGCCGCTTGTGCGCCCGAGCGCGCGGTGTTGGCTTCCGCCGCGTGACTTGCCGCTGTGGTGGACGAATTGAAAGCGCTTGAGGCAGATGCGGATGCAGCAGCCGCACTGTCTGACGCAGCACTTGCACTTCCCGACGCAGAACTTGCGGAACCAGCCGCCGCCGATTGCGAAGCTGCTGCACTCGATGCAGACGATGACGCAGCCCATGCACTTGTATTTGCGGCATCGCGCGCAGTCTGCGCATCCAGAACAGCCTGCTGCGCCCCATCGAGCGTCGCCGGTGCAGGAAGGTCGATCAGCTGCGCCAAGAAAGCTGTCGCCGCGTCCGGCACGGTCACGCGAACTTTGCGCAATCCGCCATCGCCGGATCCAATGAAGACATTGTACTGCCCAGGCACAAGCGAAATGACAAAATCACCGCCTGCGTCAGTTATGGTTTCGACCTGATCTGGGAGCACGACGGTGTTGCCCGATCGTGCGATTGCATCAGGTGCGCGCCGAAAGGCCAAAGTGGCACCGGCCAACGTGGCCAGTCCAATGTCTGCGACATTTCCAGATACGCTGCACACGTCAACCATGCCAATCAACTCCAGTCGGAATTACACACCATATGGTGTTCAGCACATCCAATACCACAATATCTGGTGTCGCGGTAGCCACAAACGCCACCGTGACACCTGCGCTTAATCGTAGAGCGACGGAGCCATCTGGGATCGTATCGGCCCTTCCAGCCTTGGATTGAGACGAATGCCTCCCTCCATCTGCTGACTGGCCCTCAAGCGCGCACTGAGCGACTGATCTATCGTAGCGCCGGTAATTGCGTAGGTCGGATACTTCTCATTGAACTCCCGTACCTTGCGCCATGCGCGCGGGCTGATCGCTTTGCCCTCGCGCAAGTACCGCGTCACATCGGACAGGATCCGGCGGCGCTCGTCCTGAACGCCCATCTGCATGTTCATCATGCGCCGGTTCTGCTCGTAGCGCTCACTGACACGGGCCGGTGAGAAGCCAATCGCTTGTTTGAGCGCATCATGCGCAGACACGTTATCCAAAAGCGGATCGCCCTTGTAGGTCGTCACGCCTTCGTTGAGGTAGCGCATGAACCGCATTTGGTCTCGGACAGCCTTGGGCACCATCAATTCCACGCCGCGCCACACCTCGCCGTCACCGACCATGCTTGCGCCACGGAAGATGCTGGCGCCAATCGCGGGGAACGCACCGAGCAACTGCTCGACCCAATAATTGTACGCCTCTTTGCCTTCCATTTGCCGATCTGGGCTGCGGAACCACAATTCAGGCATACCAATGCGCGATGTCAGGTCTGTGCCGGTCAGGTGGCCGGGCACGCCCTTGAGGATCATGCCGCCCGCACCAGCGCCGAACATAGACACCACCGCGTTCTTCAGCTCTTCCTCGGCCTCATCTTTCCCGCCATCAAAGAACATGCCGGCCAAGAGCATCATCAAAGCATAGCCCCATGTGCCGGTGATCCCTGCGTGAAGCATCATAGAGCCAGTCATGCCGATAAGCTGGGCCCGCGCCTGCTTGCGTACCTCTTCACTTTCGCCTTTGAGGGCCTGATGCGTGTCACGGAAAAGGCGATACAGCATATTCACCTGAAACTGTCGAAAGACGAAGGCCACGCGGGCCACGTCGCCCTGCATGAAGCGCGGGCGCGACCAGTTTTCGTAGTTGAAGTGCGTATCCCACGTCAGGTTGCCTGCTTGTACTGTCGCTTGCTCTGGATCCAGACCGGACTCTTTCGACATGCGGTAGGCCGCAAGGAATGTGACCTCGCGGTTCAACCGCTCGGCATGGTGGAAGAGGAACGCAATCGGGCGCATCGCCTTTTCGCGCACAGCCGAATACTGGACACCACTGTCCCCGATCGCGGCAATGTCGTGCGCTTGGCTCTTGTCCAATGCGCCAGAGTTATACGCCGCCTGCAATGCCTTGCGCTCGTCGTCGGACAGCCTGCCGCTCGTCAGGGCGCCTCGGCTCCATTCAGCATCGCCCTTGGCCAAGCCCGCGGTAAAGTCTGCCAGCGCACCCGAAAGCGCCTTGGCCGCCTTGGCCACCGATCCACCCTTGATGCCCGCAGCCAAGATCGGAATGCCGACCACGGTTGTCTGCGTCAGGTTTACGATTGCTGCGCCCGGGGTCAGGCCCAGATACCAGACAAACGATACTGATGTGGCCCACGCACTCCAGCTTGCGCCTTGTGGGTTCAGTGACCACTCATGGCGCTTCTGCATCTCGTTGGCGATTGCCCCTGCCCGTGTCGGGTTGGGCGCGTCCTTGGCTTCCCTGCGCGCATCCTCGATGTGGCGCGTCAGGTCCATGCTATGACGCAGGCGGGCCAACTGGTGCGCGCCGTGGAACATCTTGCTGCTGAATGCCTTGATTGCGTCCTTGTCAAAGCCCGGAACGCCCTTGCGGTGGATATTGGCCTTGCGGATCGAGAACGACGGCAGTGTTTCCAGATACCGCTGATAGATCGCGTCCAGCACTTCGCCGTTGTCACCGACTTCGCCAAGCAAGTCTTGCACGTCGGCCACAAAGTTGGGGTCAACAAAGCGGCTCATATTGTCCTCGGGCTTGATCACGCCGGTTTCGACGGTAAAGCCTTCAGCCTTCATGTCGGCTTCAATGCGTTGCTGCACACCCACTGTAGTGGCGCGCTCAAAGTGAACCAGTTTGCCCTTCTTGTCCCGCGCAGCGACAAAGAACTGCCCAAAGCGCATCAGTGGGAAGTAGGGCCCGTCGATCCGGTTGGACTCGTAGGTCAGGCGCATCTTGCGGATCCGCGCATTGCGGCTGAACTCAAGCATCTTGACGTCTTGATTGTACCGCGACCGCGCCTTTTTGCGCGCAAAGTCCCGCGCGTCACCTTCCAGACCGTCATCTTTGATCTGCTGCAATTCGGCTTCGTAGTTTGCCTTCAAGCGGCTGGCTTGCAGATCCATGGCCTTGGCTACGGAATCGACCATGGCATTCATCAGATCATCGTCAAACTTGCGATATGCGTCCCGCGCCTTGCCAAAGATCGCCTTCATGTTTTGAGGCAGGACATCGTATTTCTGCTTCAAGTCGCCGTAGGCAACCTTGGCATTCTCAACAACCGTCCGGTAATCCTTTTGCGACATATCTGCGCGCCGCTTGGGCGCCACAAACCGGATCGAGGGATCAACACCGGCAATCGTGGCTTCATGCATCAGATCGTGCAGCTTGCGGCCATTCTCCTTGTCTTTGACGTAAACACCCAGCCACTCCTGCGCCAGCTTGTCCGATTCCGCGTGCATTTCCTGCCGTTCGGAAGTCATCTTGCGCATCCGAGACACCCACTTGGCCGCAGAAGGCAGTGCCTTGCCCAGATCACGGAACAAGACTTCGCCAGGCACAAGGCCAAGCGTGTTCATCTTGTCGTTTGACGCCATCGCGTTGGTAATCAGGTTGCTAACAAAGCTGGCTTCCTTCTTGTCCAGTGAAGCATCCGTTCTCGATGTAGGCTTGCCGCCCCACATTTTAGAGATAGACGCCATCAATTCAGGGTTCGCCACCGGATCCCCGTCAAACACCTGCCCGCCGCCGTCAGGCCCGCGCCCGCCGACCTCGCCCGAACGCACGCGCTCGAACACATCAGCCGCAGTTTGCATGCCATTGCCGCGCAGGACGTTGATGATCGCGTCCAGCACGCGCTTGAGGGTTTGGAATGCGCTCTTCTCAGCGTCACTCAGACCGGCATCGCGGCCATCCGACCATTCGCGGTACATTTCAGCGACGACCTCTTCGATCTTGATGGACTCGCTCTTACCCTCGTAGAACTGATCGACCTGATCACGCAGGCGCTTGTTCTTACGTGCGGCGCGGACCAGCGTGCGCCATTCCTCCTTTGAGAACGCACCAGCCTCACCGCCGAACAGATCACGGCTGCGCAAGGCGTGGATTACCTCATGGCGCGCAATGCCGACGGGGCCATCTGGGGCCGACGCAGACACGCCGATCACACCGTCAAGGAAGTACCCGTCCAGCGCTTCATAGCCCTTGCCGAAGTTGTAGGCTTCCTCGCTCAAGTGGAATGATACCTTCTGCCCAGTCGTCCGGCCGATCTCACGACCGATCTCGTCCGCGATCCGGTCCAGATCCCGTTTCACTTGAGCTGGGCTTTCAACGGGCTGGCTTTGACGGTCCGAACGCTTGCTCATGGACGCTTTGACCTCCGCCACGGACGTATCCGGCATTTCAATGCCCATGACTTCGCGGGCAAAGCCTTTGTTTGTCTCTGCTTGGAAGCTCGCCCTCAAGTCTTTTATGTATGCATCTATGACTCGCTCTACCTGCGATCTGTCATAGGAAACCTGCGTGTACTCCCGGCTCCCACGCTTGGTCATTTCGCCAAACTCTTTGGCAACAATCGAGTGTTCAGCGTATTTTCTGCCACCCTTTGCGCGAACCGTGATGACATAGAAGCCGCGCGAGTTACGGGTAACGCTGACAACGCCATCGACGCTTGCAGCGGTCGCGTAGTATGAATACCCGCCACCCTCAGACTGGTCTTTGTCGATAAACTTCATAACGTCGGACGCCGTGCCCAATGGGACGGGCGCTTTCTCAAGCTCGACGGCGAGATTGAAGTTGCGCGGCATCAGAATGCCGCTCTCTGTCGTGCCATCATTGCGGGTAAACATCACGATCCGCCCTTTGGGGAACTTTTCGTAACCCGCCAAGAGATTTCCAGTGATGATGCCCCGATCCTCACGCATCTCGCGCGGGACTGAGTCAAACATTTCAACCGTGTTTTGCAGGTTGTTAAAGAACGTAACGTCGTATGGCCCGCTTGGGGATGTCAGGCTTGACAGTGACAGTCGCACTTCGCGCTCTGGGGCCGCAATGGCGATCCGAACCATGATCTTTGACTTGGCGTTGGGGTTCTCTTGAGCCCGCTCCCAATCGACGCCGACGACAACGCCGTTGTGGCGCACATCGGGGTCATCACGATTTACCATGACAAGCGGTCGGCCCGGGGCGTACTCCGTCAACTGCTCGATCACACTCGCGACTTGGGCTTGCACTTTAGCCCGCCGGTCTTGCAGATCAGCGATGGCGATCGTGATCCTCTCACGTAGCTTTTCATTCTGCGCAGACTTGAGCTCGGACTGTTTCTCTTCAACAGCCCCATCAAATCGCGCTTGCAGCGGCCCAGCCCACTTTCGGATCTCGGTCGCCATATTCTGGCGCCATGAACGAATATCCCCGTCGCCCCAAGCTTCCTTGACGGCCTCCATGACCTCTTTCGACGACATCGGGTTGCCCATGGTTTTCACATCAGCAATCTCAAAACGTGCCGGCGCAGCAAATGCCGAGCTGCTTTCGGGGACGCCCGCCGTCAGGTTTGTTGCAGACTTCGTTTTTGCATCCAGATCAATCGTCTTGGCTTCAAGGTCGTTTGTGCCTGCGCGATCCAACTCTTCAATCAGCGCAACATAGGCCCCCTCAATGTCTTTGAATGCCGATTCCGCCACCGCTGGATCAAGGATAGCCATTCGGCCTGTTGCCTTTGCAGCGTAGTCTCCGCCTGACAATTCTTGGCGCTCACCGTCCTCGTTTGTGCTTGAAAGCAGGCTCTCCATGTCCATCGCGTAGGCGATGTCTGGGTTTTCATCGAGATACTCCCGCATTACGCGGTCGCCGTACTTGTTCATAAAGTCCACGGCATCGAGCGAGACAACGCTGTCTTTGTTCGCGGTGGTGTTGGCTGACAGAGATGCCATCTTGCGCATCAGGACTGCGGCAGGCCGCTTTTCAACGGCAAGCTCGGAAATCGCGATGTCGTATTCAGGCAGGTGGATCTGGCCGGTACGGTGAATGCGCCCAATCAACTGCATGAACACATTGATGTCGGCATCTGGCTGCAACACGATCATGGACCGAGGCTTGCCGTCGTTTCCGTTCTTACCCGTCGCGTGCAGTGAGAAGCCCTCGGCCCCTGACTTGTTGATGATCAGGGCCTCAATCTCGCCTGTATTGTAGGCGCGCATTGTGCGGTTTTTCTCAGCTGCTGAAGGCTCACGCAGCGAGACCTTGCCATTGCGCACGCTCGTCTTGCGGCCTGTGATCTCGCCCATCTGGTATCCAGCGGCGACCACCTTGTCCATAATGTGATCCAGCGGCGATCCGGGAATGCCTGTCAGGTCCATTTTCTCAATGGCCGCGCGTGTTTCTTTGAACTGTTGCAGAGCTTTTTCACCGCCAAAGCGCAGGATGTCGGCGTCAGTCATAACAACATGACGCTTCCTTTCAGTGTCTCTGTCCTTAATCGTAATTCTGCGCAGCCTATCCGCATAGCGCATAAGGATTGTGTTGAACGGAACCTCTCCGACCTCATCGCCTTCTTTGGCATCGCCCACAAAGTCTGAAATGATGGCTTCGTTCGTATTTGACAGCGCAATGATGGGCTTGCGGCCGCTTTCGATTATTTCGATTACGCGCGCAGCGGCAGCATCAGCCTTGATAGCCGTGATAAACTGCCCGACCACATTGTGCATCACCGAGGCAAAATTGATCGACGTCGCGGATTGCTCCCCGACCGCACCGTCTATTGCTCCGCCGTTACCCTCAGACATCAGCTCGTCAATGAAGGCTTCGCGCACGTCCTGCATCACGTCGCGATCCAGATCAAACACAGAGCGGATAGCCTGTGTGCCTGCCTTGGCCGCCACCATATTGGTCTTGTAAGGCGTGGTGTTAAACTTCACGCCTGCATATGACCGTTCGCGGCGGACATACTGCCCTGACTGCACCAGCATATTTGAGGCGACCTGCTGCATTGGCACGCCGCCCTGCTCGATAACACCAGCAAGGTTGTCGATGTCCGCAACGGCAAGGCGCAAGTCTGTCTTTGCATACAGAGACATGACGGTTGGCGACTTTGCGAATGTAGCAGAAGAGAAGAACGCACCGGTGCTTTGGTCAAGAATGTCGCGAATAAACTTTGCACGCGAAAGATCGTCATCTTCCCTCATGCGTTCGCTCTTTGCTGCACCACCGGCAAGGTGGCTTTCATCAAGAATAAAGAGCGCGTTTGGCGCAATCGCACGGAACATATTGCGCCGCGGAGTTTCAGCGCCCTTTACGGACTGCATCTGCGAATAAGTCGTAAAGATCCGCTTGATGCCGTCTGGCGTTTTGCCAGTTGCCAATTCCGCCATGGCAGCCTTGTAGGGCTTGGGTGTCATGGCCTTGAGGACGCCGCCACTATCAAGCGCCAATGCGTCTTTGCCACGAAGGTCAGAATTGGTAACAAACGTATCTGCTGTGATGTCGCCTTCCCAGCCGATGTCTCGCATGTCCGTGACCATAGCGTTGAATAGTCCAGCACGCGCGGTGAGGAACACGGGCACGCGGTTGTTGCGCTCTGCCCATCGCATCATTGCGGCCACAACGCGGCCTTTACCCACGCCTGTTTGATCCCCAATAATGAAGCCGCCACCTTTTTTAATGTTGTAGATAGAAAGCGCCAGCGCATCGACCTGCTCGGCGCTGAAATACCCTGGGGCGTTCCCGTCACCAGACAGCATGCGTGTGACGTCATAGCCAAGCTCGTCGGCTACGAACTGGTCAATGTCTCCGACCTCAGCCGCAATAGCATCCAGCGCCGACGTCATCGCATCTTGCATGTTCTTTGGAACAAGCGTCCCCACGGCAAAATTCGCCGTAGAGCGTGGATCATACTGAACCTGAAGGTCTGTTGCCTCTTCTGTATTGACCCGCTTCTTGGGAGTTACAGAAGGGCTTCCTCCGCCCACGCTTCCAGCGTCACTTCGTTGAACCACTTCAGATCCGACGCCGGTGCTTCCGTCATTGGCGGTGTCTCCCCCTGCCAACGCAGTCCGATCCGGCCCATCAGGTTCTCGCTGCTGCTGACTATCATTTCGGGGATTTGCCCCTGCTTCGCCATTTCCACCGAGAGCGCCAGTTGATGCTCGCCCGCCTCGTCCAGCGTTGCCACCAGTATTTGAACCGCCTGTGGCTCCTCCGCCATCAGTCGACCCAGTCTGACTTCCAGCTTCGACAGATAGTGGTCCCACGTCAGTGTCTGGCCCGGGTTGCCCCTGACCGTCGCCACCAGCGCGCTTGCTTCCTCTGGGGTCCAAAGTGCTGTTTGTGCCATCAATCCGTTCCTTCAACTGGTCCCACGCATCATAAAGCGTTGGTGCTTCGGCCATTGGCAAGGCCTTTGTAGATGCCTGACGCCCCTC
>NZ_DASYOK010000213.1:0-11389 GCF_036007805.1 Yoonia sp. | reverse complement strand
AAAATCTCCGGCCAGAAGATCTTTATCTCGGCTGGTGAGCACGACATGGCGGAAAACATCATCCACCTTGTTCTGGCCAAAATTCAGGGCGGGCCTGAGGGCATCAAAGGTGTGTCGCTCTTCATCGTGCCCAAGTTCATGATCAACGAGGATGGCTCGCTGGGTGCGCGCAACGGCGTGTCCGTGGGCAAGATCGAAGAAAAGATGGGCATCCATGGCAATTCAACCTGCGTGATGAACTATGACGAGGCGACCGGTTTCCTTGTCGGGGAAGAGCACAAGGGCATGCGCGCGATGTTCACCATGATGAACGAAGCCCGTCTGGGTGTCGGCCTGCAAGGCTATGCCCAGGCAGAAAGCGCCTATCAGAACGCCGTGGCCTATGCCAACGACCGCCTGCAAGGGCGCGATGTGACCGGTGCCAAGAACCCTGACGGGCCTGCCGATCCGCTGATCGTGCACCCTGATATCCGCCGCAACCTGATGGACCAGAAATCCTTTGTCGAAGGCGCACGCGCTTTCACGTTCTGGGGGGCCTACCTGATCGACCGGGCGCACAAGAACCAGGATAAAGACGCCGATGGCCTGATTTCGCTGATGACGCCTGTGATCAAAGGCTTCGTGACCGACAAAGGTTTTGAATATGCCACTGCGGCCCAGCAGGTTTATGGCGGCCACGGCTATATCGAAGAATGGGGTATGTCCCAATATGCCCGCGATGCACGGATTGCGATGATCTACGAAGGCGCAAACGGTGTGCAGGCGCTCGACCTCGTGGGCCGCAAGCTGGCGCTGGATGGCGGGAAGCATGTGATGGCGTTCTTTGAGATGGTGAAGACCTTCATCAAGGAAAACGAGGGCAATGAGGCGCTGAACAAGGACTTCTTGGTGCCACTCAAAGCGGCATCAAAGGATCTTCAGGCCGCTGGCATGTACTTCATGCAGAACGCGACCAAGCCGAACAACGCACTGTCTGGGTCATATGACTTCATGCACATGATGGGTCACGTTTGCCTTGGCCTGATGTGGGCGCGTATGGCGAAAGCAGCGATGGAAGCACTGGAAAGCGGCGCATCCGACACCGCATTCTATGAAACCAAGATCGCGACCGGCCGCTACTATATGGCCCGCCAACTGCCTGCCACTGCGATGCACCTCGCACGCATCAACACCGGCGGCGAGACTGTCATGGCGCTTGAGGCTGCAAACTTCTAGGCTCGGCAAAGGCGCGTCGCTTTCGGCGCGCCTTTGTCCGCTGCGGAAACAACCGTAGCCGCGATCGGGTTGGGAGGCCTGCACGACATGATGAAATTGCACTGCTTTGGCGAAAGCGGAAACGCCTATAAGGCGGCTCTGACCCTGACCCTTTCGGACGAGGCGTGGGAGCCTGTTTTTGTCGATTTCTTCAAAGGGGCCACCCGCACGCCGGAATTCCGCGCGCTCAATGTGATGGGGGAAGTGCCCGTGCTTGAGGATGGCGATCTGGTCCTGACCCAATCCGCTGTAATTCAGGATTATATCAGTTCCAAGACCGGCAAACTGGGCGGGAAATCCGCCGCAGAGCGCCGCGACGTGCTGCGCTGGATGTTCTTTGACAACCACAAGGTATCTGGCGTTGCAGGGCCATTGCGCTTCAACATGAACTTCCTTCCCGAAGACAAGCGCAACTCCGATGTGAACGCGTTTCTTGCAATGCGCCTCGCCTCTGCCCTGAAAGTCATGGAGACACAGCTGGGTGCTACCGAATGGCTGACGGCTGACGACATCACCATCGCAGATATCGCCTGCGCCGGTTACCTTTTTTACCCCGAAGACTTTACCTTCGACCGCAAGGCTTACCCCAATATCGACCGCTGGCTGGATGCAATCGCCGCACAGCCCGGTTGGAAACACCCCTATGACCTGATGCCGCGCGCCCTTGGCTGACGCGGACCTAAATACCCGGAGGACCACATGACCGAAGCCTATATCTATGACGCGATCCGCACGCCCCGCGGCAAAGGCCGCAAGGACGGCAGCCTGCACGAGGTAACATCCGCGCGCCTGTCCGCGGGCGTGCTGAATGCGCTGAAAGAGCGCAACGACCTGACAGGTCACGCCGTTGAAGATGTGATCTGGGGCAACGTCACGCAAGTTGGCGAACAGGGCGGTTGTCTTGCGCGCACGGCCGTGCTGGCCTCCGATCTGGACCAGTCCATCCCCGGGCTTGCGATCAACCGGTTCTGTGCCTCGGGCATGGAGGCCGTGAACCTTGCCGCCAACCAAATCAAAGGCGGCGCAGGTCAGGCCTATATCGCGGGCGGCGTGGAAATGATGGGCCGTGTGGCGATGGGCTCGGACGGTGCGGCGATTGCAGTTGATCCTTCCATCGCAATGGACACGTATTTTGTACCGCAAGGTATCTCTGCCGATATCATCGCCACCGAGTATGGCTTCAGCCGTGATGATGCCGACCAGCTTGCGATGGAAAGCCAGAAACGTGCCAAAGCAGCTTGGAATGATAAACGTTTTGCGAAATCCATCGTCACCGTGCGCGATATCAACGGCTTGGCTATTCTCGACCACGACGAATACATGCGCCCCGAGACAAACATGCAGACATTAGGCTCGCTCAATCCTGCGTTTCAGGCCATGGGCGAAGTGATGCCCGGTTTCGACAAAGTCGCCTTGATGAAATACCCGCATCTGGAACGGATCAACCACATCCATCACGCGGGCAACTCTTCAGGGATCGTGGACGGGGCGGCTGGCGTTCTGGTCGCGTCCAAGGAATGGGGCGAGGCGATGGGCCTGAAACCGCGCGCGCGGATCAAGGCGACCGCCAAGATCGGGACCGATCCGACCATCATGCTAACAGGCCCTGTGCCAGTCACCGAGAAGATCCTCAAAGACAGCGGGATGAGCATCAGCGATATCGACCTTTTCGAGGTGAACGAGGCATTCGCATCGGTCGTCCTGCGCTTCATGCAGGCCTTTGATGTGGACAACAGCAAGGTCAACGTCAACGGCGGCTCCATCGCCATGGGTCACCCGCTGGGTGCGACTGGTGCCATCATCATCGGCACTCTGCTGGACGAGCTGGAACGGACAGGTCAGGGCACTGGTCTTGCCACCCTTTGCATCGCATCCGGCATGGGTGCGGCCACAATCATCGAACGCGTGTAAGGAGTGCCTGATATGACTGATTTCACAATGACAACAGACGTCGACGGCGTCGCGACAATCGTCTGGGACACGGTTGGCAAATCCATGAACGTGATGAACCAGCAAGGCTTCACCGATCTGGACGCGCTGATTGATCAGGCGTTGGCTGATGACGGTATCAAGGGCCTCATCATTACGTCCGGCAAAGAGGGCTCTTTTGCGGGCGGCATGGACCTGAACATCATCGCAAAGATGAAGGAAAGCGCGGGCGATGATCCTGCACGCGGCCTGTTTGACGGCCTGATGGGAATGCATGCGATCCTGCGCAAGATCGAGCGTGCAGGCATGGACCCCAAGACCAACAAAGGCGGCAAGCCGATTGCAGCCGCCCTGCCCGGCACAGCCCTTGGTATCGGCCTTGAAGTGCCGCTGGCCTGTCACCGTATCTTTGCCGCCGATAACCCCAAGGCCAAGATCGGTTTGCCTGAAATCCTTGTCGGGATTTTCCCCGGTGCAGGCGGCACGACCCGTCTGTCGCGCAAACTCGGTGCGATGGGGGCATCGCCGCTCTTGCTTGAGGGTAAGCTGAATGACCCCCAGAAAGCGAAAGCGGCCGGTATCGTCGATGAGGTTGTGCCTGCAGATGAGCTTTTGTCGGCAGCCAAGGCATGGGTTCTGTCAGAACCGAACATCGTTAAACCATGGGATGAAAAGGGCTATAAAATGCCCGGCGGCGCGCCCTACCACCCTGCGGGCTTCATGACCTTCGTCGGCGCATCTGCGATGGTCAACGGCAAGACCATGGGCGTCTATCCTGCGGCCAAGGCGCTGCTGTCAGCCGTTTATGAAGGCGCGCTGGTGCCATTCGACACAGCCCTGAAGATCGAGGCGCGCTGGTTCACCAACGTCCTGATGAACCCGTCGTCGTCCGCCATGATCCGCAGCCTTTTCATCAACAAGGAAGCACTGGAAAAAGGCGCGAACCGCCCCGACGCGCCGGACCAGAAGGTAAAAAAGGTCGGCGTCATCGGTGCGGGCATGATGGGCGCAGGAATTGCACTGGTTTCAGCTCTGGCAGGCATCGAGGTTGTCCTGATCGACAGCACGCAGGAAGCGGCTGACAAGGGCAAATCCTACACCACCGCCCATCTGGACAAAGGCATGGCCCGCAAGAAGGTCACGCAGGACAAGAAAGACGCCGTACTCAGCCTGATCAATGCGACGACTGACTACGATGCTCTGAAAGGCTGTGATCTGATCGTGGAGGCCGTGTTCGAAGACGTGGGCGTCAAAGCAGAGGTCACAGCCAAGGTGCAGGCCGTCACCGGCCCTGACTGCATCTTTGCGACCAACACATCGACCCTGCCGATTACAGAATTGGCAAAAGCATCGGTCGATGCGGAAAAATTCATCGGTATCCACTTCTTCAGCCCCGTGGATAAAATGCTTTTGGTCGAGATCATCAAAGGCAAAGAGACCGGCGATGTGGCCGTGGCCAAAGCGCTCGACTATGTGCGCCAGATCAAGAAGACTCCGATTGTCGTGAACGACGAACGGTTCTTCTATGCCAACCGCTGCATCATTCCTTACATCAACGAAGGCATTCGGATGGTAAAGGAAGGCGTGGAACCTGCCCTGATCGAGAACGCGGCCAAACTGGTCGGCATGCCGCTGGGACCACTGCAACTGGTCGATGAAACCTCTGTCGATCTGGGCGTGAAAATCGCCAAGGCGACGCGGGCGGCGATGGGCGATGCCTATCCTGATGGCGAAGTCGATGAAGTGCTGTTCTGGATGTATGAGCAGAACCGTCTGGGCCGCAAATCCAACGCGGGCTTTTACGCTTACGACGACAAAGGCAAACGCGGCGGTCTATGGGAAGGTCTCGCCGCGCAATATCCTGTCGCAGATGAGCAACCAGACCTGATCACCGTCCAGCACCGCCTGCTGTTCGCGCAGGTCCTTGAAGCCGTCCGCGCGCTGGAGGAAGGCGTGCTGGAAGACATCCGTGAAGGCGACGTCGGCGCAATCCTCGGCTGGGGCTTTGCACCGTGGTCGGGTGGCCCGTTCAGCTGGCTCGACATTATTGGCGCGCCTTATGCGGCCGAACGCTGTGACCAGCTGACCGAAGAGTTCGGTGCACGCTTCACAACCCCTGCCTTGCTGCGCGACATGGCCGACAAGGGCCAAGAGTTCTACAGGCGCTTTGGTGCACAAGAACACGCGGCCTAAAGGCTTATGGCGCATTCCGGCTCCGGGATGCGCCACTCTCTTTTTTACTTAATATCAATATGTTGCACTGCATAGCCGATACCGGCACTCGATAAGCCTAACCTGAAATCCGTGCAAAACTTAGCTATACATCTAATCTTCTAAACAGGGGCACCAAAACTGTGCCGCCCCTTTCTGGGCCAATTCGGACTTTCCAACGCAACAACATAGCGCAATACTCACCCCTCAAAGGCAATCTGCGGGAGGGCAGCATGGGTTGGATGCGCGATGAAACCGGGCTTGAAAAGCGGGCGGCAAACTATGTGCCGCTGACGCCCTTGTCGCATTTGCAGCGCGCAACGCTGATTTTTGCTGATCGCGAGGCGGTGGTTTACGGAAATACCCGCCTGACCTATGCACAATATTACCGGCGCATCTCTCGGCTGGCTTCAGCGCTGACCAAGGTCGGCGTGCAACCCGGCGATGTCGTTGCGACAATCCTTCCCAATATCCCTGCGCAATCCGAAGCGGCCTTCGGTGTCCCTGCTTGTGGTGCCGTGCTTAACACGATCAACACCCGTTTGGATGTGGATACTGTGGCCTATATCTTTGACCATGGCGAAGCCAAAGTCGCATTGGTCGATAGCCAGTTCCTGCCTCTCGCCATGGCCGCAGTTGACCTGATGGAGGGCCCTGCCCCGATGATCATTGAAGTGCCGGATGATCAGGCTGGCGTCCATGCCATGGGCGAACAACAGAACTACGAAGATTTTCTGGCGACAGGAGATCCCGAATTCGCTTGGATCCTGCCGCAGGACGAATGGGAAAGCCTCGCGCTGAACTACACATCCGGCACCACTGGCCGCCCCAAGGGCGTGGTCTATCACCACCGTGGTGCATACCTGATGACGATGGGCACACCGATCAGCTGGGAGTTACCGCTCTTTCCGCGCTACCTGCAAATCGTCCCGCTTTTTCATTGCAACGGCTGGAACCACACGTGGATGCTACCTGCTTTGGGCGGCACCGCAATCTGTTGTCGCGATATTACAGCCAAGGCGATCTACGACGCGATTGGCGATGAAAAGATCACACATTTTGGTGGCGCACCAATCGTGCTTAACCTGCTGGTGAACGCCAAAGATTCCGACCGCCGCGCCTTTGATCATGTGGTTGAGGTCTTTACCGCAGGCGCGCCCCCTGCCCCTGCCACGCTGGCCGCAATCGGCAAATTGGGGTTTAACGTCAAACAGGTCTACGGGCTGACCGAGACGTATGGGCACGTGACAGAATGTATCTGGGATGACGCATGGGATAGCCTGCCCGAAGCCGACCAGGCCGCGATCAAGGCACGCCAGGGCGTCGGCTTTCCGATCATGGAAGATGTCACCGTGGTCGATGAACACATGCGGCAAGTCCCGCGTGACGGAGCGACACAAGGCGAGATCGTCATGCGCGGGAACGCTGTGATGAAAGGCTATCTCAAGAACCCCCAAGCCACGGAAAAGGCCTTTGCAGGGGGGTATTTCCACTCCGAAGATCTTGCCATCCAGCACCCGGGCGGAGCGATGCAAATCTCCGACCGTGCCAAAGACATCATCATTTCCGGCGGTGAGAATATCAGTTCGGTCGAAGTCGAGGGCGCGCTGATGCACCATCCGGCAGTGAACCTTTGTGCAGTGGTCGCCAAACCGGATGACAAATGGGGTGAAGTGCCCTGTGCTTTTGTCGAACTGAAGGATGGCGCCAGCGCAGAAGAAGCAGACATCATCGCTTTCACGCGGACGCGATTGGCAGGGTTTAAATGCCCCAAGAAAGTCGTGTTCCAAGAGCTGCCGAAAACCTCGACCGGAAAAATCCAGAAGTTTGAACTCCGCAATCTGGCCAAGACGTTCTAGGCAGGCGGCAGGATGCCTCCGGCGGAAGTTTGATTGGACATGGAAAGTGGTAAGGTTGCGCGCTGGCCGGTTGCCCGGTCCAGGCTGATCTTTTCAGATCCCCGCCAGCGCGACTTTCCACGTCACGGTCATCAACGCTTCCGCCTGTACCGTAGCCGAGAGTCTAGCATTGCATGGTTAACGAACCCTTGATTTTCCATGTCCAATCAAACTTCCGCCGGAGGCATCAGGTCGTGCATCGTATGATGCCATCCGCTGGTTGTTTCCGACATGACAACCCAGTCCGAAATCGGTACGCTGCCGCCAAAAGGGCAAAAGAGCAGATGACGGCACTCGCGCGATATGTACGGCTGGAAAGCGAAGCGCTCTGGCGGTCGGAGCCGGAGGGCCAGCGCCGTGATGTCATGCTGTCCTTCGGCGATGCGACACTTGTGATTGCAGATGCTACGGGGCGTCCTTTGGCCCATTGGTCTCTGCCTGCGTTGATCCGGCAAAACCCCGAGGAAACGCCCGCAATCTACGCGCCAGACGAAGAGGCCAGCGAGATACTGGAAATCGCTGACATCACCATGATTGATGCGATCGAGGAAGTGCGTAAGGCCCTGGCAAAATCGCGCCCCCACCCGGGAACCCTGCGCCATTGGCTGACGGCTGGGCTGATCGTTGTGACCTTGCTTTTAGCCATCTTCTGGTTGCCCGGTGCACTGACACGGCAAACCCTTGCCGTGGTGCCAGCACCCAAGCGCATGGAGATCGGAACAAAGCTGCTGGGGTATGTGCAGGAAGAGACCGGTGCAGCCTGTCAGGCGCCCCGGGCAAATGCCGCAGCAAGGCGTCTGGCGCAGCGGCTTTTCGGGCCGCAGACCGTAGCACGGATCGTTGTTGTGCCCGCCCTTGCGCAGGGTGCATTGGCTTTGCCGGGGGGCATCGTGGCTCTGGATTATGGGGTGTTGCAGCTTTCGGATGATCCGGCGGTTGCGGCGGGTTTCATTCTTGCCGCGCGCGCCTCGGTTCTGCACATGGACCCGTTGGAAGCTTTGCTGCAACAGGCCGGACTTGGCACCACATTCCGCCTGCTGACAACCGGCGAAATCCCTGATGCGATCCTCCGCGACAATGCAGCAACGCTTTTGGCAGGCGCTGCCGCGACACCAGATCTGACGCTTCTGCGTCAAACGCTGGCGGCGGCGCAAATTCCTCAGGCCCCTTATTTGGCTGCAGTAGATGCCCGCAGTGGCAACATGCCGGACCTCGGCCTGGACCCGCTTGACGGCCAGACCACGCCACTCATTCTGACAGATAGTGATTGGGTCAGCCTGCAGAATATCTGCAATATCTAGGTATTACTTCGTGCCGAACATCCGGTCACCGGCATCGCCAAGACCCGGCACGATATAGCCCTTCTCGTTGAGATGGCTGTCAATCGCGGCGGTCACAATCGGGACATCGGGATGGGCCTCACGCATGCGCGCAATCCCTTCGGGGGCTGCCAGCAGGCAAAGGAACCGGATGTTTGTCGCCCCTGCCTGTTTCAACAGATCAATCGCGGCCACGGAAGAATTGCCGGTCGCCAGCATCGGATCGACGGCAATGACCAACCGGTCCTCAAGCTCGGTTGGCACCTTGAAATAATACTGTACCGGCTTGAGTGTTTCCTCGTCGCGGTACAGTCCGACAAAACCGACACGGGCAGATGGGATCAATTCCAATACGCCATCCAAGAGACCGTTCCCCGCCCGCAGGATCGATACAAGCGCCAGCTTTTTGCCGTCTATCACGGGTGCGTCCATCGGCTGCAGCGGGGTGTCGATGCGCTTGGTTGTCATCGGCAGGCCACGGGTCACCTCATAGGCCAGCAACTGGCTGATTTCGCGCAACAACTGGCGGAACAAGGCCGTCGATGTATCACTCTGGCGCATCAGTGTCAGCTTATGCTGGACCAGCGGGTGGGTGACGTGGGTGACGTGCTCGGTCATGTGGCGGGCTCCAGTTTTTTGGTGATGCGGGTTTTGGTGGCGTCATCGCAGAAGGCTGCGGCAAGGGCCGTTTCGTTCAGGGCTCTGAAATCGCCCTCATCCCAGCCAAAGGTGCGGTGAAGCATCTCGTATTCATCCGTCATTGTCGTGTGAAAGAAGGGCGGATCATCTGTCGACACAGTCACCTTCACACCCGCGTCACGCAGTTTCGCAATCGGGTGGCTGTCCCAGTCTTTGACGGCTTTCAGGACCACATTCGAGCCGGGGCAGACCTCCAACACAATCTCTTTCTCGGCGATCTCTTCAATCAGGGCAGGATCGGTAATCGCCCCGATCCCGTGACCAATCCGCGATACTTTCAAGTCGCACAGGGTTTCAGACACCATCGCCGCCCCACCCCATTCGCCCGCGTGGCAGGTCAACGGCATCCCCGCCTCGCGTGCCACGTCAAAGCTATAGCGATAGTCGCCGGGGCGTCCGACCATTTCGCCGCCGGCCATGCCGTAGCCCACGATGAAGTCGCCAAAGGTTTCAGCCGCACAGCGCGCAGCGGGCTTGCAGGCCTCGGGCCCGAAATGGCGGATGCCTGTCACAATCCCTTTCAGCGTAATCCCCAGCGTCTCTTCCGCCTCGGCTGCTGCATCTTCCATCGCGGCGAGATAGTCTTTCCACGCCGCCAGATCGCCACCGCCGCAAAAATCGGGGGACACGAACGTCTCCATATAGACCACACCATGAAAGGCCGTTTCTTCCAGCACAGCCATCGTGAGGCGGCGGAAATCCTCGGGCGTTTGCAACGTCGTGCAAGCGGCCTCATAAACCTTCAGGAAATGGTCGAAATCGCGAAAGGCATAGCCGCCGTCAGCCGTGAATATCTTGCTGATGTCGATCTTCTTTTCCGCAGCCAGCCCTTTGATAAAATCCGGCGGCGCGCAACCTTCGAGATGTGTATGCAGCTCGACTTTGGGGAGGGTGCGAAAACTCATAGAAAGCTCTTTCCTTGGCCTGCGTAAGGCACATTCAAATGGGCGGCAACGGTAGCGGCCACGTCGACAAATTGGAGCTGACCCAGCGCGCGCGCGCCCAAGCCATGCACCAAAACCGGCACACGTTCACGGGTGTGATCGGTGCCAGCCCATGTGGGGTCATTGCCATGGTCTGCGGTGACGATCAACAGATCATCGGGTTTCAGTTTGGGCAAAAGTACCGCCAGTTCCCCGTCAAACCACTGCAAGTGGTCACGGTATCCAGCCGCGTCACGCCGATGGCCGTATTCGCTGTCAAACTCGACCAGATTGGCAAAGACGAAGGCCCCGTCCGCCGCCGCGTCGGCCAGATCGTGGATATGCCCCATCAGGGCCGCATCCCGCCCTTTGCGCAGATCATCAATCCCCCGCATCGAGAAGATATCGCCGATTTTGCCCACTGCATGCACAGTGCGCCCCGCATCATGAACATAATCGCAAATCGTGGGTGACGGCGGTGCGATGGCGAAATCCTTGCGATTGGCGGTGCGTTGGAAATTGCCGACTTCACCAAGGAACGGACGGGCGATGACCCGCCCGACCCGCATGTCATGCACGGCGGGCGCAAGATCATGGCAGAGCTTGATCAGCCGCTCCAACCCGAACGCCTCTTCATGGGCCGCAATCTGCAGCACGCTGTCAGCAGAAGTATAACAGATCGGCCAGCCCGTGCGCAGGTGTGCTGCGCCCTCTTCATCCAGCACCGCCGTGCCAGACGCATGTCTGTTTCCCAAACTACCTTCGGTGCCCGCCAATTCACAGATCAGCGTGGTCAGTTCGGGCGGAAAGGCAAGATCGGTATCCGGAAACACATGCCAGTCCCACGGCACAGGCACACCGGCGAGTTCCCAATGGCCTGACGGCGTATCTTTCCCGCGCGAGATGTCCGTTGCAGCGCCCCACGCGCCTGTTGGTGTCGCGTCCAATCCGGCGGGTGCCTCGCCGCAGGCAAGCTTTACCGCAGCACCCAGACCAAGCGCCTCAAGTGTCGGCGCATTCAGGCCCACATCCCGCGCAATGTGACCAACGGTATTGGCTCCTGTATCGGGCAGTTTACCATTGAAAAACTGGTCCGCGTCAGGTGCGCCGCCGATCCCGACGCTGTCGATGACGACCAAAAATGCGCGTGGCATCA
>NZ_DASYOK010000212.1:0-7367 GCF_036007805.1 Yoonia sp. | reverse complement strand
CCTACCAGAGTGGTGGTGAAGTGCTCCGCGACCCCGGTGCGGTCGCGCTTGGTGATGAACCACTTGCGGACGGAGTGGAGCACCAACCCAGGACGGTTAATACTGAACTGCACCCTGATCTTGTCAAATACCTTCGTGACTGCCGAGACAGTCAGAGCACCGCAGACACCACAGGAACATTAGGCGGCAGCGATCTGTTTCTTTGGATCGTAGAAAGGGCGCTCGCAGATCGTTGCACGGGTCGGGCCGGATTTTGTGACAACCTCGACTTCTGCACCGATATTGGCGTGTTCTGCTGCAACCATGGCCAGCGCGATGTTCTGCTTGAGGCGCGGGGAATAAACGGCAGAGGTGACCTTGCCGATGGTGTCGCCACCCAGATTGATTTCCCAGAACGTCGTGTTGGGGCCGGCAAGCGGCTCTCCATCAATGATCAGGCCGATCTGTTTGCGGCGGACACCCTCCTCCTTGATGCGGCGCAGGGCGGCCTTGCCGATGAAATCAGCGTCCATGTCGAGATTGACCAGCCGGTCAAAGCCAAGCTCGAAAGGGTTCGTGCTCATGTCTGCATCGGCGTGATAGGACAACATCCCGCCCTCGATCCGGCGGATGGACGAGGTGTGCCCGGGCTTGAGGCCGAATTCGAGACCCGTTGCCATAATGGTTTCCCACAGCAGATCACCTTTGGATCCGTCACGCAGATAGATTTCATAGCCCAATTCACTGGACCACCCTGTGCGCGAGACGATCAGCGGAATGCCATCCAGTTCGACTTCGCGCAGCCAGTAGTAGCGCAGATCCATGATGTCGTCGCCAAAGAGCGCCTTCATGATCTCGCCGGACATGGGGCCCTGCAATTGCAAAGGGGACACGTCAGGTTCGCCAATCGTCACATCAAGGCCCGCGTTGATCGCAACCCCCTGCGCCCAAAGCAGAATGTCGCTGTCAGCCAGTGAGATCCAGAAATGGTTTTCCGCAAGGCGCAGCAGGATGGGATCGTTCAGAATGCCGCCATCTGCATTTGTGATCAGGATGTATTTGCACTGGCCCACGGCCATCTTTGACAGATCGCGGCAGGTCAGCATTTGCGTGAATTTTGCAGCATCCGGGCCGGTGATTTCAACCTGACGCTCGACGGCCACATCACAAAGGATCGCTTCGTTCACAAGGTTCCAGAAGTTCTGCTCGGGGTCGCCGAAGTCACGCGGGATATACATGTGGTTGTAGACGGAAAACCCCTGCGCGCCCCAACGCACTGTTGCGTCAAAATAAGGCGACTTGCGGATCTGTGTGCCGAAACCAAAATCATCTGCTTGCATTGAAACGTCCTCCCGTTTGTCTGTAATCCTCCCGACCACAAACTGGTCACTTCTGATCGAGATGTAGTCTGAGAAGGGCAAGAAAAGCGGGCTGAAGATTCCGCAATTGCAGACCAATCGGGCCGTTTTGTTCATGCTTAAAGGACCGTTTGGGCCGGATACCCTATTTGGCGCGCGCACCCGCCAGTTTTGCGATGTTGGGCAAAGCTGATTTCACTTGTCGGGTCGCAAAATGGGTCATGTAGCGGTCGATGCCAAGATCTTCGGCATGGAGGTCTTCCACAAAGGCCTGAAACGCAGTCAGGCTGGGACTGATGACTTTCATGATGTAGTCAACGCCGCCGCCCGTGGCGATGCAATCAATGATCTCGTCACGGCCGTTAATGTATGCCTCAAAACGGTCGAAGTCGGCCTTGCGATGCCGGCTGAGCGAGACTGTCACAATGACTTGGGCGAAATCGGCCAACTGACCAAGCGCAATTTCAGCATGATAGCCACGAATATATCCCGCCGCCTTCAGTCGCGTCAGCCGCGCCCAGCAGGGTGTCGCAGAAAGGTTGCAAACCTCCGCCAGCCTGGCTTTGCTCAACTGGCCGTGCTGTTGCAAGGCACTCAGAATGCGAATGTCTGCGGCATCAAGGGCTATTCGTTTCATGCAAATTGTCCTAACGCGCTTAAGAACTGGCGGGATGTGTCTTTTCCAAAGTTTTAGCCTGAAACCTAGAGGCCAGAGGTCTGCTTTGCGACAAAAACCAACGCTTAGACGCCCAACTGGTCTGCGTTGTTCAGCATTTGAACCAATTTGGTGGTCCGGAAACGATGCAACGCGATCAACGGACGGCACTGGTGTTGCTATGGTGCCGTGATGGGAGGCGGTTTTCGTCGCTTGCCTGACACCGCATTTCCCGCAATGGCGACAAGCAGAACCATACCGCCGATCAAAGTATTCACGCTTGCCGTTTCACCCAGAAAGAGCCAGACCCAAAGGGGACCGAGCAGCACTTCGGCGAGAGACAACAAGGCCAGCTCTGCCGCAGGCAGGCTGCGCGAGCCTAACGTATAGAGGATCAGACCGGCTCCGACCTGAAAAACCCCCATACCCATGGCAATGCCGCCATCATTCGGGCTCAGAACGAGCGGAAGCCCAAAGCCTATGCAGATCACCAAGGTAATTGCGATTGCGAAGAGACCAGACAGGAAGACTGCTGGCAGCATCTCGCCCGCTCGGCCCCAACGCAAGGCCACGGTAAAGACGGCGAAACCGAATGCTGAACCAAGGGCCGCCAGACTGCCCTTCAGGGCGACGCTGCCGGATTTGTCCGCGACCATGATCGCAATCCCGCCAACGGCAGCGGCAATCGCGATCCAGGTTGCGAGGCGCACACGTTCACCCAGAACGAACCATCCCAGCACCGCCGCCATAAACGGTGCTGTTGCAAAAAGCAGCATGGCGTTCGCGACCGAAGTATTCTGGATCGCGTAGATCCCACCGGAGTAGGCGGCAACCAGCGAAAGTCCTGCGATAATCACGGGGAAACCAATCCGTCGGATCTGGACAAAGGGACTCTCGCCCGACCGGATGCGAATAAGCACGTAGAGAAACAGCGACATGCTGATCGAGCGATAGAGGAGAATCTGCCATACGACGGCGTCCTCGATCATGCGAATTCCAAGACCAACCGTTGACCATAAAACCCCCGCGGCAAAGACGAAGAGCACACCGTGTTTGTGCGCATCCGTATTTGAAGAAGGGGGCGAGATAGATGTCATTTAGGCCCAATCATAGATTTCTCTGCACAGAGGTTAACTCGTCTGACGGATATCCGATCACTCATATACGACATTCTTGGGGACTGCTGCGCAAAGTGAAGAACGCGTCTCTCTTCAATTCTGGCACAGAAACGCACTTATCCTTTTGGTTTTCGGAAAAGGGTGAAAGAGGCAACTGTTCACATCACAAGAAAATTCGCCGGTTTGTGTGTGTGGACAAAATTGCAGCCATCATTCCAGCCGCGCGCCAACACCGAGATCATCAGCGACCTGCTTGCGCGTCAACCCGCCGGAAAGCGCGATACACTCTGCATCCTTGCGGAATGTGTCCGTCCGTTTCAGTCTATTCGTTCATCTCCTTTGTTGCAGCAAATGCTATCAAAGAAGCGGCATCAAACCGGGACAGGTCCATACCGGCCAGTCCAGACATTTCGTATTCTTGCGTTTCCTCGGGGTTCAACGATGCGCAGTTGTCGGCTGCTACCTTGAAGCTTCAGACGCGAAGCTCCCGATAGGTGATCCGCCGCAATATCCATTCGAAAGGACCGAGCGCAAAGCGGGAGCGCCAGATGAGCAGCGCCCCCATCAGCCCCGCAGTCACGGCGATAGCGATGGCAACGGCCGCAAGCCGATCCACCGCGCCCCAAAGGCCGAGCCCGTAGCCGGAAAAGATCGTCGAGAGGATGATGGACTGACCAAGATATATGCTCAGGCTTGAACCACCGGCGGCAAGCGCCTTTGCCATGACCGGCCCCGGCGGGCGCGATAGTGCGGCGATCAGTCCGAGGTAGCCAAGGGTTGCAAGCGGTGCCGAGACGACAGTCAACAAGACTCCGGGCACTGGCGGCCCCCATTGCCAGATCGCGGCCCCGACAAGACCCAGCACCACGCCCGGCCCAAGGCACCAGCGCCTTGCGCGCCGCCATAGCGGGTGCCCTGCGTCGTCGATCATGCCGGACTTCACCGCCGCCAGGCCAAGGCAAAACCAGCCAAGTGCCGAAACACCTTGGATCACCAGCAAGGAAGGAAGGATGAAGGCAAAGCCGATGCCGCGAAACAGGACGGCCTCGAGGAAACCGCCCTCGGTCAGGATCGCGCGTTCCATCGCGACGATGTCGGGCGGTGTTTCTGGAGCGGCGAGCAGCAGTGGTGGCGCGATGACGGCCTGAAGAACAAGCAAAGCCGCACCGACCTTGACGAGGCGCCGCACAGGCCAATCCCGGAACAGGTACAGGATCCCGCCCGTAACGGCGTAGAGGGTCAGGATGTCACCGGGGAAGAAAAGGCAACCATGGGCGATGCCGAGGATCGCAAGGCCGATCATGCGGTTGCGGTAGACGCGCCCGAAGGGCAGCCCGCGACGCGCCGCCGAGCGCATCAGGAACCCCAGCCCCACGCCGAACATGAAGGAGAAGAGCCCGTAGGTCTTCAGGAGCGCCAGCCCGTTCACGAGCCACAGTGTCATCGCATCCAAGGTCGTCTCCGCGCCCGGATCCGCGAAGCTGCCAAGCGCGGAAAACGCGATGAATTGGACGTTGACCACGACGATACCAAACAGCGCAAAAAGCCGCAGGTAATCGGGCATCAGGGCGCGTTGCGATCCGGTCATGAGCGGGTGAACACCGACAGCGCCAACGTCAGCATCTCTCGGACGCGGGCGGGGTCTTCGCCGGAGGCGCGTTGGGTGATCCCAAGGGCGATCTGCTCGCCCAGGTATTTCGCCGCCGCGGCGACGGGCATTCCGCCTTGCCACTCACCATGATCAAGGCTGGACTGCAAAAAGGCGGCATAAGCGCCTTGCGCTGCCGCGTCGATCTCGTCCACGCGGGCGCGTGTCTGTGACCCAAGGCGGTGCTTGCCCGCCCGCATCTTGTAGAAAAGGCAGCCCGTTTCCATCCGGGGGTCGTCGCAGGCAAAGTCGATCAAGGCATCCAGCGTCTTGTGCAGTCCCTGCCCGCCGTGCAGGACCGCAAACATCTCTGACAGCACTTGTTCGGCATAATGATCGAGCACCGCACGCGACAGCCCGTCCTCGCTGCCGAACTCGCGGTAAAGCGAGGGCTTCGATATCCCTGCCATCTGGCAGATCGCATTGACCGACACATCGGCCGGATCGCTTTGCCAATAGGCGTTCATCGCGACGTCGAGCACCTGCCCGGCGTTCATTGTCCGCGGCCTGCCGCGCGCGGGTTTTGAATCATCATCAATCATTTTATACTAACCGGTATTTTTATCTTGACGCAGAGCATGCAATATTTATACCAGTCAGTAACACAGCGTGCAAGCAGGAGAATGATCCATGACCGGAACAGCGCGAACGGTTGACATAACGGGGGCCAGCAGCCGGCTCGGCACTGCAGCGGTTCGCGCAATTGCCGACAGAGGAAACCACGCTTGGGGCATCATGCATGATGCCGAGATGCGCAACACTGCCCCCACCTGCCAGAAAGGAAAACACATGAAAAAGACCCTCATAGCCGCCGCATTTGCGACCGCAATACTCACCGGACCCGCCCTTGCCGATGATATCGACACTGTGCGCGCGTTCTATTCCGACATCCTGACCGACCCCGCCGGAACAACGCAGGAAAGGTATTTCGAAGTCTTTTCGCCCGATGTCGTCTCAATCCCACCCCCGCCGGGCGGCGCAGGTGCGCAAGGTATGCTCAACACGATCGCCTTTCTGGGGCAGGTTGTGCCGGACCTCACGTGGGAGCCGCAGGAGATCATCGACCTCGGTGACGGGCGGTTCGTGGTGCGCAGTCTCTTTCGCGGCACACCGGTAGGCCCGTTCTTCGGGGTCGATCCGGCAACCGGTAAAAGCTTCGAGGCCATGTCCATTGACATCGTGACGGTCGAAGACGGGCGCATCACGCTCACCTACCATCTGGAGGATTGGACCGGCGCAGTCGCACAGCTGACCGCCGAGTGAATACTGAAAGCGCGGCGGCAACAGATGCTGCCAAGCTTTCCTGTTTCGGCCTGTTTCAAAGGAACTTTAGCGATGTCGACCACTTTTGCCTCTACATGCGGCCTGCTCTTGTGCCTTGCCCCTGCTCTCGTCCATGCGGTCGAAATCTTCCGTCCGCTTTGGGCGCGATGGGTGGTGAACTGGGTATTGCCCTTCTTTGCCCCCGACCTGCCGCGCCCAGCCAAGGCCCTAACGCATGACGACCAGATCACCATGCTGGACGCTGCTCTCGCAGCTGCCCCGAGTGACAAGGCCCCCGCAGGCGCGGACTATATCTTTCTGATGCTCTTCGAACAGCGCCAGGGCGCGCTCGCCTTTATCGCTGTAGCGGCTGGTGTGCTCTACGGGCTGACCCTGCCCCTCGCCGACCGCCACGCCTTACATCTGGTCTTTGGTATCATGGCGGCCCTGTTCGCACTGGTGAATGCCAACCATGCCGGTATCCCGGCACTGGGGCATCATCCCAGGGTCAGCCGCAACGGACGCAATGTGGGCCGCGTCTTTGCACCGTTCTGGTTGACGGCGGCGGTCCTGAACTTTCTTGGTTTCACGCAAGCTTTCGCCTGAACCATGTCCAATACGGGCTGGTAACAGCCATCCGCCGGACGCGGCCAACGCCGGTTACATGCGCGTAGCAGGCCTTGGCCGCGCACATATGAATAGCATGCACTTTTGTCACGCGCCGCGCAGTCCCATATCCCAAAACGCGACCTCTAGCCGTGTTGCCGTTGTGAACCGTGCCTGAAGGTTTGGCCAGCGCATGGATGTGTTTGGATCGGGGCCCAATCGACGCGCAATTGCGCCATCTATCATCTGACCGACCGAAGCCATCACGGTTTGATATTCGGGGTCACTATAGGTCGCAATCCAGTCGCGATAAGGTGTCTGGGGCGCGGCCGATTGCGCCAGCCGCAGGCCGATTTCACCGTAACCAAAACAACATGGCGCAAGTGCTGCCATCAGATCAAGGAAGTCGCCTTGCAGCCCCGCGTCCATCACATATCGCGTGTAGGCGAGGTTTTCGAATTCCTCGACTGCATCAAACAGCGTTGCTTCATCAATACCTTGCGCCGCGCATGTTGTCACATGCAGGGCCATCTCCTGATTGACCAACGCATCAACCGTCCCCGCACAGACCTTCATCTCGTCCAGCGTTTCGGCCTTGACCACGGCCAGGGACCATGCGCGCGCAAAATGCACAAGGAACACATAGTCCTGAATCAGGTAATGCAGGAAGGATGCGCGCGGCAAAGAACCGTTCCGCAAACCTTCGACAAAGGCGTGGTGGGTATAATCGCGCCACGGAC
>NZ_DASYOK010000211.1:0-2402 GCF_036007805.1 Yoonia sp. | reverse complement strand
GCACCGGTGATCACGAAAAGCTCGGATCCGTCGCTGACAATCAGCATCGCCTCGAGCTTTTGCAGGTATTTGTCGGTGCGCCAGTCCTTGGCCAGTTCAACGCTCGCGCGCGCCAGTTGACCGGGGGTGGCTTCGAGTTTCTTTTCCAGACGCTCAAGCAGGGTAAAGGCATCTGCCGTCGATCCGGCAAAACCGCAGATCACGTCTTGCCCGCCAGGTGACAAACGCCGGACCTTGCGCGCCGTGCCTTTGATGACGGTCTGTCCAAGGCTGACCTGGCCATCACCGGCAATCACAACCTGCCCGCCCTTGCGGACACCGATGATTGTCGTTCCGTGCCAGCCGGGAAATTCTTCACTTGCCATCATCTGCTCCTTGTCGCTGTTGCATATATGGCGGGGCAAATGCGGGCAAACAACCCCGCATGGCTTGTTCATGCCGACACGCGCGGATAGCTTTCGCCGCATGAGCGCCCGTGACACCGTGACCTTTTACCTACCAGTGCAGTTGCGCAATCAGGCCGAGCGCGGCAATCACAATTTTATCAAGAAGGTGGGCGAGGTGCTCAGTGGTGCTGGGCTTTCAGTTGCTTATGACGACGACGATGATTTTGCGCGCCTGCGTGCCAAGGCGCGGCCGGGGCGCGGGCTTTACCTGATGGACCCGCCAGCGAACGGGCGCGGTCTGACGTTTCGCAAAACCTATATCTATCCGTTCTGGCATATCGAGAAAGAGGCCGAGCGTTGGGAATGGCCTGTTGCAAAGGAGCGGTTCGATCCGGCCGCTGTTGATCCGCGCAAGGCCGCAAATTTCTACCGGTTCTGGCGGCAACGTCTGTTCGATGAAGCGCCGCTGAATGCCCGTCAGGACGGCTTTGTCTATGTGCCCTTGCAGGGGCAGCTTTTGCGCCAGCGGTCTTTTCAAACCTGTAGCCCTTTGGAAATGGTCAAAACGGTCCTTGAGGAAGAGCCGAACAAACATATCGTTGTGACGCTTCATCCGTCCGAGACATATTCGACTGAAGAGCGTCATGCCCTTGCGGCGCTGGTCGCGAGTGAAGATCGCCTCACGCTTGACGAACAAGGCACAAACCAGAATTTGAAGAACTGCGATTACATCGTCACGCAGAATTCGGCTGTTGGTTTTGAGGGATATTTCTTTGGTAAACCGCTCATTCTGTTCGGCAAATCGGACTTTCACCATATCGCGCTGAACGTGGCCGACATTGGTGCCGAAAGCGCGTTTGATCTGGTCCATGGCCACAGGCCGGATTTTGCGGCCTATCTTTTCTGGTTCCTCCAGCAGCGCGCCATCAACGCAGGCAGGCCAGAGGCAGCCAAGAAGATCCGCAATGTGTTGCGCGGCCACGGTTGGCCCGTTTGAACGAAAAAGGGCGCCCTTATGGGACGCCCTTTGATACCTGATGCGCGAGGCGCTTAGATCGACTCTTCGATCCAGCCTTGTATTGCTGCCTTGGGTGCCGCGCCTGCCTTGTTCGAGACAACTTCGCCGTTCTTGAAGACGAAAAGTGCAGGAATGCCGCGCACGCCCATTTGTGCGGGTGAATTGGGGTTCTCGTCTACGTTGACTTTGACGATCTTCACGCGGCCTTCCATTTCGGCGGACAGCTCTTCCAGAGCGGGGCCGATCTGTTTGCAAGGGCCACACCATTCTGCCCAGAAATCCACAACAACGGGGATATCGGACTGGCGGACTTCGGCGTCAAAGGTTGCGTCGGTTACTGCTACGGTTGCCATTGGGGTGCTCCTTGGCGAAATGCGTTGAAGTGGGAAACTAGGTACCCTGTCCGTGATGGTCAAGATGTCGCAAGCGTGTTCAGGGCTTCGTGAAGATGCTCTTGCGACAAAGTGGTCAATGTTCCCGTGTGGGTCCAGAGAATAGCGGTCTTGATTGTATGATTGGGATAGATTTGCCGCAGCGCGGTGTCATAGGCGGCAAGCTGGCGTGCGAGCCCGATAGGCGTATCCTCGGGCTTTGTCGGTACCAAGCGGTTCGATTTATAGTCGATCGCGGTGATGGTATCGGGGCTGATCAGCAGACGATCAATCGTGCCATGGATGCGGCCAAGTTGGGGAATGTCGGCGGTGATATCGACCTCGTTCAAGGCATCAGCGCCCCAGATCCAAGCCAGATCAGGGTTGTCGATCAGTGCCATCACCTCTGCGACCAAGGCCGTGTCATCATTTTGCAAAAGCTGCAGACCAAGGGCGTGCCTGTCAGCAGGGGCAGCCATCGGCAGATGCTCGAGAAGCTTATGGATCTGCGTGCCGCGCTCCATCGCGTCTTCTTCGTTGTCGCCCGCTGGATCGCCTTGGAGGATTTTGTCGCCTTTCAGTTCAGAAGGCGAAATGGTCTTGGTCTGTGTCGGAACGGGCAGTTCA
>NZ_DASYOK010000210.1:0-7178 GCF_036007805.1 Yoonia sp. | reverse complement strand
CGAAAAGACCTTTGAGCGGCGTCAAACGGAGGTGCCGAAGGAGCGACCGCCAGGCCTGTCTCACGCGTTCGCCACAGATGCAACAAAGTCCGCTCAGTGGCTAGCCTATTCCGAGGCGACCGAGATCGAAGGAATGAGCCTTGAACAAGTCGTTGATGACATCTGGACCACGCTTGAGCCCATTGTCGCGTTGCCCTTAAATCTGAAACACGACGCGTTCGGGGGTATTTTTTGCCCTTAATTATGAGATTCGACTGCCATCGGGCCTATGCTTTTCACGCGCTGCCGGGCGATGTGATCAACCGCAGCAAGCAGACGTGGCTCCTTCTCGAAGGCGCGCAATAAAGCAACCCTTGCATAGTCGTCGATGCCAGAGCTCGAGATGGCCGCTTTGACCAGCGGACGAGACTGGGCCGCAGCGATCGCCGCAAGGCAGAACAGCCTCACTTCCGGTCTGGGACTCTGAAGAGCGAATAACGGATCCCCGCGGACGGCCTTTAGCGACATACCAAAGGTGACCGCGCGCATTGCACGTCGAAGTAGATTGGGGCGATTTGACGTCGCTGCGTGCTCAAGCAGCCCTGCCCCGCAGCGAGCGCGGTCTAAAAGTTTTTCTGGCAACTTTTTGTCACCGGGCTTTGCGAGGCTCCGAACAAGTAGGGTCCCACAAAATTGGCAATCAAATGCCCAGGATCGCCGCCAATGCCTGAGCGAGAGGCCACGTCGGGAACACTCGGGGCAAGACTGGAAAGGAACTTGCGCTGTAAGCATCATCTCCATTTTCGTCATTGCCGTAAAAGTCATTGACTGCACGGTGTCGGGATCGACACGCGCAGCGATAGATATCTTTTCCGCATCGGCCGCCTCAACGTCGAAGTCCAGGGCAGCGCCATGTCGCGTATCGACCTCGATATGGGCCAGCAGTTCCGTGTCATTACAGTAGTTGGCCGCAGCCAGCCGAGACAACCAACCTGACAACAACTCGTCTGGCAACGGCGCGACAGTCTTGGGCAGCGGGTGCGGCTTCACACCCGGGACTTCTCAAGCCGCCGCCCAGCGGACGCGTGACGCGACCAAACCGGCGTCCATTTTGCGATCGCGTCATCAGTGATGCATTCCTCGCCTGTGATAATGGCATCGATGGAAAGATCCTTGACCAAAGCGAAGATGCGCGAGGTCACCCCACCGGTCAGTGCAAGTATCTGCTTGAGTGACTTGACCTTCAGGTTGGACTTCTTTTCCAGTGGCATGGCAGCAATAAGGGTCTGGATCATGTCCGAGAACTCGGCATCGTCGCGCCAGTTTGGCAGGTGATGTTCGTCCAGCCGTCGGGCAAGCTGGATATCACCACGGATGGCATCGACGGCCTCGCTGACCCCAAGACAGACCAGTGACACCTCGAGCTCATTGCTGAGATAACGAAGAACATTGAGAAAGCGTCGCTGTTCGCGGTGGGTCCCGGCCAAGAGGTTGTGGACCTCGTCGATCATGATCATCCGCAGGCCAAGGTCGCGCAAAAGCGCAACAACACGGACTTCGAGGGAGGCCACATTTTGAGCGCGCGCGCCCGGTGCCGTGGCCGGTGCCCCGACGGACGCCAGGATGTGCAGATAGAACCGCCGTTCGTCGGGAGCTGGCGGTGCTTGTAACAGCAAGAGCGGCGTTCGCGTAATTCCCGATGCTGGGTCATATTCCGGTGCATATCTGCGCGACAGGTTGCGGGCGATCATCGTCTTGCCGATCCCGGACGCGCCATGCACAAGAAGGCCAGGCATACGGGTTTGCCTTGGCGCTTCGATCATACCCTGCAAACGGTCCAGAACTTGTTCGGCCCGCGGAAAGCCAATCCAGATATCCGATTGAATGAGGGCGATCCGACCGTCTTCCTCTGTTGTCCCTGCCCTCAATTCACCATCTCTCCACTTTGAACAATGGGCGCGATGTATCACCCGTGTCGATCGGGCGCAGCCCTTCGGTTTTCGAGAAAGCCGAGTTGGTGCCCTCCAATGTCCCTTTTCTTTCACGGGATCGGCGTTCGGCCTTCGTTAGGCCCCGGCTTTCAAACTCGATCTGGCGTTGCTGTCGGATCAGCTCAGCCAAGACCAGCTCATTGGACCCGGATTTGCCAAGGGCACGGGCCTTCCTCATGGCTTCGCGATACTCCCAGAGCGGCACGGGCGGAATTTCCAAGTTTCTGTAACGCGCCTCAACATATCGGCCATCGTCCAATTCGACCCAGATCATTGAGATATCGCGAGGGTCGTAGCGAACGACCACCTTCCCATCGCCGCGCCCAATGTGGCCTGCAAGAGCATCCGACCAGTACCGTATCTGGAACAGATGGATGCCGTCACGCCTGACCTTACGCAGTTCGCTCGGCAAGAAGCTCACCCGAAAAGCTTCCATCTCGAAGGGGATGTCACCCATCATTTCCGCTGAGAGTGCCTCCCATTTAGCGACGGGCGTACAGCCAAGACTTGAATGAATGCTGTTGTTGTAGCGGCAGATTTCCAGAGCAAACCAGCGATCGAAGTCGCTTAAGGTCATCGTGGCCATGCCCTCGGCGTCATAGTCGCCCTTGGCCACGACCGAGGACTGCGTTGTTCCAGGCAACAGGTGCACGGCCCCCATCATCGTGCCGATCAATCGTTCGATGTGCCCTCCGAAATGAGGACTGCCTGGCGGCCGATAGACCAGATCGATCCCCCATTCCGCACATGCCGACCGAAAGGCATGCGACCGGAAATCGCGCCCGTTATCGACGTGGATGCTATGCGGTTTACCCTGCGCGGGCCAAGGAACATTGCACACCAATTCCGCCAGAAGTTCCGCTTTGGGGGCTACAGCCTGTGTCAGGCAAAGCGCCACTGACAGACGCGAGGGTGCCTCGAGAGAGGTGTAATATCCGGTCACCATCCGCGTTGCGACGTCGATCGCCAGCGTGACCCAAGGCCGCCCAATTGGTTGGCGTTCAAAACTGTCGACGAGAATGATGTCCGCAGGCGTATGGTCGATTTGCACGACCTCCAGTGGCCGGTTTGCCTTGTTGTCGCCTACGACCGGCGCAAATTTCTGGCGGGCCGCCTTTGCGCCTTCGCGTGCCTTGGCAATTGCGCGGGCGTCCATTGCATCCAGCCTGCGCTGAACCGTCCGACGCGTCGGCGGTTGCAAGCCCTGCTGCCAGCACGCGCTGCGGATTTCTGTCACGACGCGCGACAGGCTTGGACGTTCCCGCCGTAAGAAATAACGGCGAAGATGTTCTTCGATCACCGCTTCCACCTTGCCGGATATCAAGGTTGTACCAGTCGGGCGGCCCCGTTTCCGAGAAGCCAGCGCGCTGGTGCGCCCACCCTCTTCGGCCAGACGCTTTATCCAGCGCCAGACAGTCGCCCTGCTGACACCAAGCTCCCAAACGGCGTCATTGATGCCACTTTCCAGACTGCCAGTTCCTTTGAGATATGCCTGAACAAGCGGACGCAGTACAGCAGCCCTGCGCGCCTCTTCAGCACCAAGGGCAACTGACTCTTCGTCATCATTTTCCATCAACATTTGCCGCAAAAACCTGTGAACCCTGTCTCAGGTTTAAGGGCAAAAATATCGGAATTAAAGACAAAATCTCATATTTAAGGGCAAACGGCGGCCGTTGATTTCGTTGGATTTCCCATCTCACAATTAAGGGCTACGCGACACCTGCTCAGCACCTTGATGACGCGGGGGCTCATGGACGACAGCAGTGGAAAGTGGCCAATCGAGGTAACGACCTTGAAATCGCTTGCGTCACGTGTCATATATGTAGCGACATATGACGCATTGGAGGATCGTATGGCCCAAACAGTATCAGCTGAACACGACATCGCTCGCACCTATGCTCTGCTAGGGGGAAGGGATACCATCCGGAAGCCGGTGCGCAATAACTTGGAGGCGCACGATATTTTGATGTTGGGCTTGCCCTCGGCTGCCCTGCTACACCTCACGTCCCAAGTAGCCTTTCTGGCCGCAGATGCCGTTCTTGAAAAGGCGATCGGGATCAGTGTGAGAACACTTCAGCGTCGCAAGAAGGATGCTCCTGACGCCGTGCTGAGCGTTGACCAGAGCAACCGGACCTGGAAATTCGCTGAGATTCTTGGTCGAGCTTCTGAAATTTTCGGCTCCAAGGCGGAGGCGGAGGCGTGGTTGAACGCGCCCGCGATCGGTCTGGACCAGCGTCGCCCGATCGATCTACTCAGCACGGCCGTCGGGGTGGAGGCCGTTGAGGATTATCTGACGCGTATCGAGTACGGAGTTTATGCATGACGCCTCTGCCTCCCCCGCTGGGGAGCGGGGAGATCCGCTTCTGGCGATTGGATGCGGAAAGGCACGCCGCAACCTGGAATACCGGAGAGGGGAGCTTCCGGGTGGGGGGCAGATGGAACTCGACTGGTACGCGGGCGATCTACGCGTCGATCGATCCGGCCACCGCGACGCTGGAGGTCGCCGTGCATAAGGGGTTTCGTGTTCTTGATACGCAGCCGCATGTTCTGACGTCGGGCCGCATTGTCGACCCAAAGGGTATCCACATTGTGGGGCCGGATGATGTTCCCAACCCAAATTGGTTATATCCGTGTACCCCAAACAAGAACCAGCAGCAATATGGGGATGAATTTCTGAGGGAACACCGTTTCATCCTGATCCCGAGTGCCGTGTCGCGACATAGCTGGAACCTGATTTTTGATGCGACAAAACCAGCGTCTGACTACGACGAAATTACCCAAGAACGCTTTGCTCTCGATCCACGTCTACAGCTCTGAAATATTTAAGATGAATGCCATTTTTCCAAAAACGGTGCTTTTTGACGCCAAAAAGAGGGGCTGGCTTGCACTGATCTGATCCCCGCAAACTCCACCTTCAAACGGTCCAGTTTGCGGGGATCGGATCAAACCGACCATGCACTAACATTCAAACCGGACCACTCAGTGGGGGCAGATCACCTTTTCGTATAAGGAGTCGCTCTTGACAGTAGACATCCCTAATCTGCATGCCTAAGCCGCCACTTTGACGACCAATGCAACCGATCAGACACGCCAGTGCAACTTTAAACAGGTGGATCAAGAGCAATTTGTCGAATCCTTCGGCAACGAGGCCGACAAACCGCTGCTGCGTGTGGTTGCCAACCAAGGGCGATTGGACGACCCTTGCCCAGCCTGGCCCCTCCGGGCGGGCAAACCAGGCCGAAAGGCCGCAAACTGCACTTGATCGGCCGATGACCGTGACCCACAGGCGCGCCAAGAGGGCAGCGGCTGGCGTTACGCTTGACTTGAAAACCCTGCCAGCGCTCAGCACCAGCAAAAATGGTCAAAAATCGAGGCGCCCTAAAGATTGATTGGTTGCAAAAAAGACAGTAAAGCCTGCATTCTCCTAGTGTTCCACGTCTGACATAGGATTCCCAAAGCTGCTCAGCCGTGGCATGAACGGCGGATGAGACGCACCGACATCTGCCTTTATATTGGCCCCGCCGACCGCGCCGAGCTTCAAGCTCTGCTGACCAACCGCAACACGCCGCGCAAGCTCACCTGGCGGGCGGGCATCGTGCTCGCAACATCCGACGGCGCAGGGACGGTTGAGATCACGCGGCGGACAGGCATGTCGAAACCGACGGTCTGGCGCTGGCAGGAACGGTATCTCGATGAAGGTGTGCCGGGACTCAAACGCGACAAGACGCGGCCCTCGCGGGTGCCGCCGCTTCCCAGGGAGATCCGGTTGAAGGTGATCGCGAAGACCGTGCAGGAGACGCCGCCCAATGCTACGCACTGGAGCCGCACGATGATGGCGGAGGCGGTGGGCATATCGCCCTCGAGCGTCGGGCGCATCTGGGCCGATGCAGGTCTCAAGCCGCATATTGTGAAAGGGTTCAAGGTCTCGAACGACCCGCTGTTCGAGGAGAAGGTCACCGATATCGTTGGGCTTTACCTCGACCCACCCGATCGTGCCGTCGTGCTGTGCGTCGACGAAAAGTCCCAGATCCAGGCATTGGATCGCACCCAGCCCGGACTGCCACTGAAGAAGGGCCGCGCGGCGACTATGACCCATGATTACAAGCGCCATGGCACGACCACGCTTTTCGCTGCCCTCGATGTGAAATCGGGCAAGGTCATCGGCGATTGCATGCCCCGCCATCGTGCAAAAGAGTTCCTGAAATTCTTGCGCCAGATCGAAAAGGCCGTGCCCGCCCGGCGTGACGTGCATCTGGTTCTCGATAACTACGCCACCCACAAGACGCCAGAGGTACGGGCCTGGCTGGACAAGCACCCGCGCTTCAAGCTGCATTTCACGCCCACCAGCGCCTCATGGCTGAACCTTGTGGAGCGTTTCTTTGCCGAGATCACATCGAAGCGCATCCGGCGCGGCAGCTACTCCAGCGTCGATGATCTGGAGGCTGCGATTTATGACTATCTGGCCCATCACAACGAGCAGCCGAAGCCGTTCAGGTGGACAAAGAGCGCAGAAGACATCCTCGCCAGCGAGCGCCGCGCGCTCAACGCCCTCGATGAAATCAGGGAAAACAGGTAGGAAGTGTCAGACTCGGAACACTAGAGAAAACGGTAGGGGAAAATGTCTGCAGTTGGTGTTTTGCGAGAGATGATACCGTTTTGCGTCACGGAGATACTGAAACCTATTGGCACGAGGGGTGCTTTGAGCAAGCACGGGACGTCTTTAGACCGGTCGTCGGTTGGTTAATCACGCAAAAAATAAATACCGATCCTTAAACAGTCAAATTAATCACGGCGGTGCTGTCCGGCAAACCCGAACCAGTCCGATCTGATTGTACCCGCTGTAGGGTTTCCAGTGTCTTGAATTCGACGTCAGCAGTGTGCTGTGCCAGCGGCCCGACGTGTGAGATTGACAAAAATCAAATCACATGCGCAGGGCCATGATTAACAATAAACTGTGAGGTTTGGCTGAGTTTACGTATGTGCAGCGCGACAAACAAGATGAGAATCCAGCGTCAATCAGGATGAGAACGCGGGGGTGGTGTCTCGCAGGGAGGGCGTAGCCCGACTGGAGAGATACCACCCCCGCGTTTCGCCTCAATTAGGCGGGTCTGACGGTCGTGGTCGGCTCGGATAGGTAATGATCTTCCACAATGGGGGATTATTCATGCCGGGCCGTCATGTCACTGACCAACAAATGAGGCTATTCAT
>NZ_DASYOK010000209.1:0-24979 GCF_036007805.1 Yoonia sp. | reverse complement strand
CTTGGCGACCAGACAGACCCCAACTTCCCTTTTGGCGTCTACGGTGACTTTGAGCTGAACCAAACCGTCTATACGATCATGTCGTATAATGGCGGTTGGAATGGCGCATCACCAACGACCTTTGCCTATGGCGACGCCGCAAGCCCGATGGCGCTCGATATCGCCATGTTGCAGGAACTCTATGGCGCGAATGACAACTACAACAACGGCAACAACACTTATGAGCTCGCCAGTGCAAACGCAGCCGGCACAGGGTGGGTTGCGATCTGGGATACTGGCGGGGTTGATACAATCACATATAGCGGGACCCGCGATGCCGTCATTGATCTGCGGCCAGCGACACTGGAGTATGGCGTTGGCGGCGGCGGTTTCATCTCGAACGCGGCAGGTATTCAGGGCGGATTTACCATCGCAAACGGTGTCGTAATCGAAAACGCGATTGGCGGCAGCGGCAACGATATCCTTGTCGGAAACGACGCGGATAATGTGTTGACCGGGAACGGTGGAAACGACCTCTTGATTGGTGGCAGAGGCAACGACACGCTGAATGGCGGTGCAGGCAACGACGACATATTCGGCGGTGCAGGCAACGACATGATTGATACGGGGAGCAACAATGACGTGGCCGATGGAAACTCTGGCAATGACACGATCATCACAAGCGGTGGAACGAACACGTTCTATGGCAGTTCAGGCAATGACCAGATCACGGGCGGCACAGGTGCTGACACGATCTTTGGCGGCAGCGGCAACGATCAGATCGCAGGTGGCGGCGGCAATGACACGCTCTTTGGGGGCCGTGGCAATGACATCATCGATGGCGGTAGCGGTTCGGACACCATCACAGGCGGTCTTGGTCAGGACACCATGACCGGCGGCAGTGGCGCCGATGTCTTTATCTTCAATGCCATCAGCGACAGTTGGGCCAACAACAGAGATATTATTACAGACTTTGAGACCGGGACGGACCACATTGATCTGCGTATGATCGACGCCAATCTGGCGCTTGCCGGTAACCAGTCATTTACCTTCAACGCGGGTGGCGCGCCAACAAATACGGCAGGCGAGATTTGGGCGACGGTTTCCGGCGGCGACACGATCATCTTTGTCGATCAGGACGGCGACGGGAATGCCGATATGGGCATTACACTCGCAGGAACGACTGGCGTGACTGCGGGTGATTTCATCCTTTAGATTGCGCGCCCTGGTGCCACACAGCACAGGGTTCAGCCAGCCTGCTCTGCCATTCGTTCTTCACGCTGGCGGCGCATGAAGGCGCGCTTGGTGGACAAGGACGCGGCAATCGTACCGATCGTCACGATCCCGATCAGGATCGTGGACAGCGCGTTGATTTCGGGGCTCACGCCCAAGCGGATCGAACTGAACACCTTGATCGGCAGTGTCGTCGCCGATGGCCCCGCGACAAATGATGCAATCACCAGATCATCGAGCGACAGGGTCAGCGCCAGCAACCATCCCGAAATGACCGCGGGCGCAATGATGGGCAGGGTGACAAGGCGAAACGCCTCGAACGGGGTGCAGCCAAGATCAAGGGCCGCCTCTTCAACCGAGCGGTCAAAGCTGACCAAACGCGAACTAACCACCACCGAGACATAACACATCGAGAAAGTCGCGTGGGCGAGGATGATCGTGAACATGCCCCGGTCCAACCCGATCGAGATAAAGAGCAGAAGCAGTGAAAGCCCCGTGATCACCTCTGGCATCACAAGCGGCGCATAAATCATGCCCGAAAACAGGGTGCGCCCGTAAAACCGCCCACCGCGAACAAGCACATAGGCGCCCATGGTGCCAAGGATCGTGGCAATAATGGATGAGAAGAACCCAACCTTGAACGTCACCCAAGCGGCGTCAAGGAAGGCATCGTTGCGCAACAACTCTCCATACCACTTGGTTGAAAACCCGCCCCAGACAGTGACCAGTCGGCTTTCGTTGAAGCTATAGATGATCACCACAATCATCGGGATGTAGAGGAACGCAAAACCCAGTGTCAGCGATGTCGCGTTGAACCATGTCAGCCGTCTCATGTGTCGGCCTCCATCATCTTTTGCTCGTTACGCTGATACAGCACGATCGGGATGATCAGGATCAGCAGCAATATGACAGCCACAGCACCGGCCACAGGCCAATCGCGGTTGGAAAAGAATTCTTCATAGAGCACCTTGCCGATCATCAGCGTGTCCGATCCACCCAGCAGCGAGGGGATCACGAATTCGCCCAGCGCGGGGATAAAGACAAGGAAACAACCCGCAATAATGCCCGCCTTGGACAGGGGCACGGTGATGCGCCAGAACGCCTCGGTCCGTGAACAGCCCAAGTCTTCGGCGGCCTCTAACAGCGAGCCATCAAGTTTAATCAACGTCGCATAGATCGGCAGAATCATGAAGGGCACATAGGTGTAAACGATCCCGATATAGACCGCGATATTCGTGTTCAGGATCGTCAGCGGTTCGTTAATGATACCAATCCACATCAGAAACTGGTTCAGCATACCTTCCTGACTGAGGATGCCGATCAGCGAATAGACGCGGATCAGAAAGCTGGTCCAGAACGGCAGGATCACCAAAAGCATCAGGGTCGGCTGCCATTCCTTGGGCGCGTTGGCCATGCCATAGGCAATAGGGAAGCCGATCAGCAAACAGATCGTCGTCGAGATGAGCGCGATCTGCACACTGGAAAGGTAGCTCTTCCAGTAAAGATCATCCGTCGCCAGAAATTTGAAATTCTCGAAATCCAGTTGCGACAGAAAATCCCGAAAGCCCGCCCAGCCTTCGGACAGTTCCAGCGTTGGCGTGTAGGGCGGGATAGAAAGGGCAACATCCGAGAGCGAAATCTTGAAGACGATCAGGAAGGGCACAAGAAAGAGAAGGAGCAGCCACCCGTAGGGAACCGCAATCAAAGAGAAACGACGCAGGTTCATCGCGCGCTCCCTCAGCTTTCCAACACAATGCCGGCGGTATCGGTCCAGGACAGCCAGACCTCATCATCCCAAGTAAAGGGGCGGCTTGAACGACGGCGGGAGTTGGCGGTCTGCGCCTTGATGATCGTGCCGTCCGGCAGGGCCACGTGATAGGTCGACAGATTGCCCAGATAGGCGATGTCGAGCACCTTGCCATGGACAATGTTGTTCCGGTCGGTTGGCCGTTCTGCGGAAATCGCAATCTTTTCGGGCCGGATGGCGAAACTCACCTTGCCATCGGCAATCGGTTTCGACGGTGTGCCAATGATCGGGGAATTGCCTTCGGACCATGCAATCGACACCGTGTCACCCTGATTGGTGGCGTAGCCTTCGATGATGTTCACATCGCCGATGAAATCCGCAACATAGGTACTGTTCGGGGCCTCATAAATGCGGTCGGGGGTATCAACCTGTTTGAGCTTGCCGTGGTCCATCACCGCCACACGGGACGCAACGGTCATCGCCTCTTCCTGATCGTGGGTGACAACCACAAAGGTGGTGCCGGTCTTTTCCTGAATATCCATCAGTTCGAACTGCGTGTCCTGACGCAACTTCTTGTCGAGGGCGGACAGCGGCTCATCCAGCAGCAAGAGCTTGGGGCCCTTCGCCAAAGCGCGCGCAAGGGCAACACGCTGGCGCTGACCACCGGAGATTTGCTCGGGTTTGCGAGCGCCGAATTTCTCGATCTGCACGAGCTTCAGCATCTGCTTGACGCGTGCATCTATCTCGTCTTTTGGCATCTTCGAGCGGCGCAAGCCGAAGGCGATGTTTTCGTAAACCGTCAAATGGGGGAACAGCGCGTAGGACTGGAACATCATGTTCACGCTGCGCTTGTTCGGCGGGATAGGCGAAATATCCTGTCCGTCCAGCATGATCGTGCCGGATGTTGGTGTCTCGAACCCCGCCAGCATCCGCATCATCGTGGTTTTGCCACACCCCGAGGGACCAAGCAGGGCAAAGAATTCACGCTCGAAAATATCGATGCTGAGGTCATCAATCGCAGTGAAATCGCCAAAGCGTTTCGACACATTGCGAAACTGGATCAAAGGCTTGGCAGCAGGATCATTCCAAGGCTCAAATGCGGTTTGCGGCATAGGGAACGGGGCCTCAGATATTTGTATGTTGCAAAATCCCCGGCCCGTGTTCCGGGCCGGGGTAGGTCTATCTTATGTACCGGATTTCACCCGTGTCCACATCCGTGTGAGCGAACGCTGCGAGCGCGCATCAAACGGTGTGGTTGTGTAAAGCGTTTCAAGTGTCGCGGCATCCGGATAGATAGCCGGATCACCGATCACGTCTTCCACCAAAAGCTCTTGTGAGGCGATGTTGCCATTCGCGTAGTAAACGTAGTTTGATGCATCCGCCATGTTCTGGGCATCCAGAATAAAGTTCAGGAACGCATGCGCACCCTCAGGGTTTGGTGCATCCACAGGGATGGCCATCTGGTCAAACCACATCAAGGCACCCTCGACAGGGGCGTTATAGGCAATCTCGATGCCGTTGTCGGCCTCTGCGGCGCGGTCGCGTGATTGCAGGATGTCACCGGACCAACCGAAAGCCACACAGATGTCACCGTTGGCCAGTGCCGAAATATATTCCGAGCTGTGGTACTTTTGGACATAAGGGCGGACAGCAGACAGAACCGCCTCTGCTTTGGCCAGAGATTCATCGTCTTTCGCGTCGGGGTCTTCGCCAAGGTACTGCAATGCAGCGGGAACCATCTCGGTGGGCGCATCAAGGAAATGGACACCACAGTCGGCCAGCTTTTCCATATTTGCCGGATCGAAAACCAACGACAGCGAATTGATTGGCGCATCTTCGCCCAAACGTGCGGTCACTTCGCCAATGTTCACACCAAGGCCCGTTGTGCCCCACATGTAGTTGATCGAATACTCTCCGCCCGGATCGTAGGTCTCGGTGCGTGCGCTGACCACATCCCAGAGATTGCCGATATTGCTTAGCTGCGATTTATCCAGTGGCTGAAACGCGCCTGCCGCAATCTGACGCTGCAGGAATGTCGCGGAGGGAACAACAACGTCATAGCCCGACCCACCAGCCAGAAGTTTCGTTTCCAGAACTTCGTTGCTGTCAAACACGTCATAGATCAGATCGAAACCGGTCTCTTCCTCGAACTTGGTCAACAGATCTTCGTCGATGTAGTCCGACCAGTTATAGACGCGCACTTCCTGGGCCCAGCCCGCCTGCGCAGCAAGCACGGCGGCCGCAAGGATAGCGTATGTATTCGTTTTAGGCATGTAATCCTCCGTTAGGAATCCTATTCACTAGCAAGCAGCTTTGATGAAATCATAAACGTTTGCAATCCCGTCTCATAAATTTGATAGGTTTTGACAACTTTATGGGTTTATGAAAACAAGTATGCTTGGAACGCAGGCACAAAAATGACCGTACTGATCAGCAAAAAGCCGGAACACGAAACGATCTATCTGCGCGTCAAAGAGATGATTCTCTTTGGCGAGGTCGTTCCCGGACAGCCGGTCACGATACACGGACTGGCGGATTTGATCGGCACCGGCGTCACCCCTGCGCGCGAGGCAATCCGGCGATTGACAGCGGAAGGCGCCCTTGTCACGCTTGAGAACAGGCGCATCGCTGTACCCGCCATGACCACCCGCAGATTGCAGCAGATCGAGCTGGTCAGACTAACGGTGGAACCAGAACTTGCTGAAGCAGCAGTCGCGTATATTTCACAAAATGATATCAATGAATTAGAGCGGCTCGACAGTCTGGTTGACGACGCCATAAAAGGCGGTGATATCCGCGGGTATCTGGAAGCAAATTACCGCTTCCATTTCCATCTCTATCACCTTGCCGACGCAGGTATTCTGCGTAGAATCGCAGAGAGTCTCTGGCTTCGTGTGGGGCCCTCGCTGCGGGTGGTCTGCGGGCGATATGGCACCGCAAATCTCGTGGATCACCACCGCGCAGCGATCCAGGCATTGCGTCAGGGCGATGCACAGAAAACACGCGAAGCCATGACACAGGATATCCGGCAAGGCATGGGGTTCATCCAACAAACAGCGACCGACTGAGCGTAGAAAATTCATGCACCGCCACCAGAGTGGCAATTGACTATTGCTCTACTTTTGATCAAATTATGGACCAGCGGCCAAAGCGACCGCTCTCGCGCCTTAGGAGGCACCAATGTCATCAGCGAATAGCGCCAACTGGCAAGATTCTCTTTCCGAAGAGTTCACGACCTACAGCAAAGGCGCCAAAATCGACGGGGTGGAATGTATCATCCCCGACCTCGTCGGCACATCACGCGGCAAAACCATGCCCGCAACAAAATTCCGCCCCGATATTGAAATGGCACTCCCGATCTCGCTCTTTTACCAGACGGTTTCGGGCGATTACGTCGATATGGATATCGAAAACCAGTGGCTGGAAAAGGACACGATCCTCAGACCGGATATGTCAACCGCATGCGCAGTGCCTTGGGCGGATGACGTATCGCTGCAGGTGATTTGCGATATGTACAACCGCGACGGCACACCGCTTTCTGTCGCACCGCGCTCGATCCTGAAAAAGGTTATGGCCGCTTATGCCGAAAAAGGCTGGAAGCCCGTCATCGCGCCCGAGCTGGAGTTTTACCTGACAACGCCGAACCTCGACCCGAATGATCCCATTGAGACACCGGTCGGCCGGACCGGCCGCAAGGTACCAAGCCGTCAGGTCTATTCGATGGTGGCCGTTGATGAATACGGGCCCGTGATTGACACCATTTACACCTACGCCGAACAGCAGGGCCTGCCAATTGACACGCTGATCCAGGAGGGCGGCGCTGGCCAGATCGAGATCAACCTGATCCACGGCGATCCTTTGCACGTTGCCGATCAGGTGTTCTATTTCAAACGCACGATCCGCGAAGCCGCCCTGAAGAACAACGTCTTTGCCACATTCATGGCCAAACCCAAACGGGATGAGCCGGGAAGTGCCATGCATGTGCATCAAAGCGTTGTGGACATTGAAACAGGCAAAAACATCTTCTCTGCCGAAGATGGCAGTGCCACAGATTTGTTCCGTTGGTTCACCGGTGGATCACAGACCTATCTGATGCAGGTCATGCCGTTGATGGCGCCTTATGTGAATTCTTTCCGCCGCCTGACGGTGGACGGGCAAAGCGCGCCCGCAAACCTTGAATGGGCCACCGATAACCGCACAACGGGACTGCGCGTGCCACATTCGCGCCCTGAATCGCGGCGGCTTGAAAACCGCGTCATCGGGATGGACTGCAATCCCTATATCGCAATCGCGGCGTCTTTAGCCTCTGGCTATCTTGGCATGATCAACAAGATCGAACCACGCGCAGAAGCAACGAAAGAGGTCTGGGAAAGCGACCTTCCCCTGCCTTCAAGCCTGCGCGAAGCGCTTGATTATTTCGAAGATGCCGCGGAAATCCGCGGTTTTCTAGGTGAAGAGTTTTGCAGGCTTTATGAACAAATCAAGGTCGCCGAAAACGAGGAATACCAACGCGAGATTTCGCCTTGGGAACGCCGCCACCTTCTCTTGAACGTCTAGCACCAGAGGTCCCCCATGAATGTGATTACAAATTACCCCCCGACCGCTGAACTTCAGGCGCTCGATTCCGCGCATCACCTGCACCCGTTCAGCCATGCCAATGCGCTTGCCGAAAGCAAACCGCGCGTCATTACGTCGGCCAAAGGCGTCTGGCTGAAAGACAGCGACGGCCATGAGATCATCGACGGGATGGCGGGCCTGTGGTGCGTCAACATCGGCTATGGCCGCGAGGAACTGGCAGAGGTCGCGGCGCGCCAGATGAAGGAACTGCCCTTCTACAACACCTTCTTCAAAACCACGCATATCCCCGCGATCATGCTGGCCAAGAAGCTCGCCGAACTTGCCCCGGGCGATCTGAACCAGGTGTTCTTTGCCAATGGCGGGTCTGATGCGAATGACACCAACATCCGCCTCGTGCGGACCTATTGGGCCGAAAAAGGCGAGCCGGAACGTGATGTGATTATCTCGCGCTGGAACGCCTATCACGGCTCGACCATCGGTGGCGCTTCATTGGGGGGCATGAAAGGGATGCACGGCCAAGGTGGTCTGCCGATCCCCGGCATTGAATTCATCGACCAGCCCCACTGGTGGGCCGAAGGCGGCGATATGACACCCGAGGAATTCGGGTTGGAGCGCGCGCGCCAGTTGGAAGCGAAGATCAAGGAGATCGGGCCAGAACGCGTTGCGGCTTTCATCGCCGAACCGATCCAAGGTGCGGGCGGCGTGATCGTACCGCCCGAAACCTATTGGCCGGAAGTCCAGCGGATCGTCAAAAAATATGACATCCTGCTGATCGCGGATGAGGTGATCTGCGGCTTCGGGCGCACCGGCAACTGGTTCGGTTCGCAGACCGTCGGGATTGAGCCCGATATCATGACCATCGCCAAGGGTCTCAGCTCTGGCTACATCCCCATCGGCGGGTCGATCGTGTCCGATCGTGTGGCCGACGTGCTGCGCGATACGGAATTCAACCACGGCTACACCTACTCGGGCCACCCCGTTGCCTGTGCCGTGGCGCTGGAAAACCTGCGCATCCTGGAAGAGGAAGGCATGATCGAAAACGTCCGCGATGTGACAGCACCTTACCTGCGTGAGAAATGGGAAGCGCTGGCCGATCACCCGCTGGTCGGTGAGGCCAAAATCGTGGGCATGATGGCATCTCTCGCGCTGACACCCGATAAATCCACCCGCGCTGTCTTTGCCGCCGAGACAGGCACTGCCGGTTTCATCTGCCGTGACCGCTGTTTTGCCAACAACATCATCATGCGCAGTGTCGGCGACCGGATGATTATTTCGCCGCCTTTGTCGATCACATGCGACGAGATCGACATCCTGATTGCGCGCGCGCGCAAGTCGCTGGACGAGGCCTATGAGAAACTGAAAGCTGACGATCTGCTGAAAGCAGGCTGATGGACCTGCTGAACGTCAACGACCGCGCGGGTGAATACCCGCCGTCCTACTATGCCGACAGGGCGGCCCATCTGGACAGATTTCCCGCAGCAGCGGGTGATCTGGACTGCGATGTATGTGTTATCGGTGGCGGTTTCACCGGATTGTCCACCGCCTATCATCTGGCCCAGCGCGGCTATGATGTGGTGCTGGTTGAGGCGCAGCGTGTCGGCTTTGGCGCGTCCGGTCGCAATGGTGGACAGGTCGCGCGCGGTCAACGGCGCGATCAGGAAGACCTTGAAGCGATGATGGGCGACACAGATGCCCGCGCTTTGTGGGATATCGGCTGTCAGGGGACGGATCTGGTGCGCGATCTTTGCAGCAAAGACGAGGTTCACACTTCCTTTCACCCCGGCATCGTGCACACAGTCCACCGCGCACGCGATCATGCCCATAACCACGCCTATGTTGCCCATATGCAGGACAAATACGGCGACGACAAAATCAGCCTGCTGTCACCCGAGGAATGCCGCGAGATCGTGAACTCGCCCGCCTATCACGGTGGTACACTTGATACGGGCGCGGGCCATGTGAATCCGCTGGAGCTTGTTCTGGGGCTGGCACGGTTGGCGGTAAAGGCGGGTGCGCGGATATTTGAAGGTGCCAAAGTCACCGCGATTGAAGAAGGGGATCCTGCTTGCGTCAAAACGGATCAAGCCAAGATCAAAGCGCGGTATGTCGTGATGGGCTGCAACGGCTATCTGGGCACGATGCAAAAACACGTGGCCGCCCGCGTCATGCCGATCAACAATTTCATCGTCTCGACCAAACCGATGACACCCGAGGCGCAGAACCAGATCATCCGCAATAACTATGCCGTCGCCGATAGCAAATTTGTGGTGAACTACTTTCGCTTCTCCGAGGATCACCGGCTCTTGTTCGGAGGCACCGAAAGCTATGGCTATAAATTCCCCAAAGACATCGCGGGGGCCGTGCGCAAACCGCTGGCCGAGATCTTCCCCCAGCTCAAAGACGTCGAGATCGACCATGCATGGGGTGGCACACTGGGCATCACCATGAACCGGATGCCGCATTTTGAACGGATTGGCGGGAATATCCTGACGATGTCAGGATTTTCGGGATCGGGTGTCGCGCTTGCGACGCTCTCGGGGCAGATCGCTGCGGAAACCATCGCAGGTCAGGCGGAACGGTTCGACATCATGGCACGTGTGCCGACATATCCGTTCCCCGGCGGGCCAAAATTGCGTTCGCCTTTGCTGGTTTTGGCAATGCTGTGGTATAGCTTGCGCGATAAATTATAGTTTTGATCACATTTCCAACAGGACAGGGCGACCGGACTTGCGACAAGGATGGCCGGCTGGTTGAATACAATGGCGTACCGAAAGCTTTGAGCAATTGGCCCGGGCTGTCATAGAAAGTCTACGGTATGCCGACCCAAACTTTGATCAGTGAATTTTAACAGTCTTATTGAATATCTAAGATTAGGCCTGATTATGGCCCTAATTTCACCCGATTGCCCAGTTAAAAGGCATGAAGTAACGGTGAAAAGGTAGCATGGTATGAAAAGCATTTCGAAATCAATGGATCCTGACGAAGCAGCCCAGGCCTTTTTTGGCCAGGACGATAAAACATTCTCGGAGATGCTGAAAAAGCTTACAGCGAACGATCCGCGTCTGACGGCAATCTTTCAACAGACCCGTGAACGGTTTCTGAACTCGCAAAATTCCTGAGGTTTCCGACCTGCGCACATTGGATTTAACGCCCAGTGACCGCTGTGACCCCAGATTGGTCGCTCACAACTGCTTCAATCGGTCCAAAAACCCTGAAAACCGCTTGACCTTTCGCCCCCCGACAGGTTGAACGACCCACAGACTTTTCTAGGAAAAATGGGTGGTTTTCAGATGGACGACCAGAACAAGAACCTCATCTTGGCAACGGTGCTTAGCTTTGCCGTGATCGTGGCATGGACCACATTGTTCCCGCCCGAGGATCTGCCCGTTGATCCTGCCACCGAAACCGCCCAACTGCTCGAGGACCCCACGTTGCCCGCGTCTGATCCGGTGGCCCCCACCGCCATGACGCCAACCGATGCGCCAGAGGCAGCCGCGGAAGCACCACGCGTGCCGATTGCAACAGACGAACTGAGCGGCTCCATATCCCTCTTGGGCGGGCGGATTGATGATCTGGCGCTGACGCAATACCGCGAAACAATCGACGAGAACGCGCCCATCGTGCGTCTGCTGAAACCTGTCGGTGAAGCAGGTGCCTATTTCGCGTCCTTCGGCTGGACCGCAACCGATGGCATTGATGCAAGCGCGGTTCCCGGCCCGGACACAGTCTGGTCACTGGAAAGCGGTGATACACTGACGCCAACCACCCCCGTGACCATCGCGTGGGACAACGGCGCGGGCCAGATTTTCCGCACCGAAATTTCGGTCGATGACGCCTTTATGTTCAGCTTTGCACAAAGCGTCGAAAACACAACAAGCACACCCGTTTCAGCGCGACCTTACGGCATTTTGCGCCGTCACGGAGTGCCTGCCGATCTGAAGAACTTCTTCATCCTCCACGAAGGCATGGTACGCATGACCGATGGTGAGCTGGAAGAAACCGACTATGGCGACATCACCGACTATGCCGTAGATCCACGCGAACGCACGCAAGCCGAGCGTCTGGAGGTCACCTCAGCCGGCTGGATTGGCTATACTGATCACTATTGGATGACCACGCTGATCCCTCAACAGGGTGTGCCGTTCCGCTCGACCTCCAAGTACTTCGATGTCCGTGACCTCTATCAGGTTGAGGCCGTGATGCCGATTGAAACGGTCGCTGCCGGTGAAACCGCCACAGTCACGACCCGTCTGTTTGCGGGCGCCAAGGAATGGGCCGAAATCCGCCATTATCAGGACGAGGAAGGTGTCGACGGCTTCCTTGATAGTATCGACTGGGGCTGGTTCTTTTTCCTGACCAAGCCGATTTTTGCGCTGCTGCACTACCTGAACATCGTCATTGGCAACATGGGGTGGTCAATCCTCGCGCTGACTGTGATCCTGAAAATCATCGTGCTGCCGCTGGCTTATAAATCCTATGTCTCGATGGCAAAGATGAAAGAGCTTCAGCCTGAGATGGAGAAGCTGAAGGAGCGCGCAGGCGACGACAAGCAGGCCATGCAGCAAGGCATGATGAAGCTTTATAAAGATAACAAGGTGAACCCTGCCGCCGGTTGTTTGCCGATCCTGTTGCAGATCCCGATCTTCTTCTCGCTCTACAAGGTGATCTTTGTCACGATCGAACTGCGCCACGCGCCATGGATCGGCTGGATTCGCGACCTGTCAGCGCCTGACCCGTCATCGTTCCTGAACCTCTTTGGCTTGCTGCCCTTTGCGGCCCCCGAGCCTGGTTCAATCCTTGCGCTGATCTTTATCGGTATCCTGCCAATCTTGCTGGGTGTGTCGATGTGGCTGCAGCAAAAGCTCAACCCCGCCCCGACAGACCCCACGCAGCAGATGATTTTTGCGTGGATGCCATGGGTCTTCATGTTCATGCTGGGCCACTTCGCGTCCGGTCTGGTGCTGTACTGGATTGCCAACAACGTTATCACCTTTATCCAGCAGTATGCGATTATGCGGAGCCACGGGGCCAAGCCTGATGTTTTTGGCAACATCAAGTCCAGCATCAAAAAGAAGGCTGCGGTGGAAGACGCCAAGAAAGAGGGCAAGTAGATGACGCGTGTCGCCGCGCTGTGGCGGCACCCCATCAAAAGCCACGGGCGTGAACGACTTGATCAGGTCACACTGATGCCGGGTCAGACGCTGCCTTGGGATCGCGTCTGGGCGGTCACGCATGAGGCCTCAAGGTTTGACGCCGATGCGCCTGAATGGGTGCCTTGCGCCAATTTCATGATTGGCACGGGAACACCCGACCTTGCCGGTATCTGGGCGACGCTTGATGATGTGGCGGGCAAGATCACCCTGCGCCACGATACGTTGGGAGAGGTCAGCTTTGATCCGGATAACCCATCGGATGCGGCAAAATTCCTTGATTGGGTGCGCCCTCTTTGCCCGCCCGACAAACGCCAGCCAAGGGCGCTTGCCAAAGTACCGGCGCGCGGGATGACAGACACGGATTATCCCTCAATCTCGATCATGACGAAGGCCAGCCACGACGCTGTGGCGGACAGGTTAGGCCGCTCGCTTGAGGTAGAACGCTGGCGGGGCAATATCTGGCTGGATGGCACCGCTGCATGGGAAGAAATGACATGGATCGGCAAGGATGTGCAAATCGGCGAGACCGTCTTGCAGGTCGTCGAACCCATTGAACGCTGCAAGCACACGATGGCCAACCCGCGCACAGGCAAACGCGACGTTGATACGCTCTCGGTTTTGCGCGATGGCTGGAACCATCAGGATTTTGGCGTCTATGCCAAGGTCATCAAGGGCGGTAAGATCGCCCTCAACGATACGGCAAAGGTAATCTGAAATGGAAATGCGCTTTCCCGAAGTGGAAGAGCCTGATGCACAAACGCTCGAAAAGGGCCGCTTGCTTTTTGCAGGTGAAACCGAATTCGTCAAAGGCGTCGTCGCGATGGACGGCCTACCCCCGGCGGACCGGATCGAAGTCTGCTTTGCGGGCCGCTCGAACGTGGGCAAATCATCCCTGATCAATGCGCTGACAGGGCGCAAAGGGCTGGCGCGTGCATCGAACACGCCGGGGCGCACGCAGGAAATCAACTATTTCACCGCGGGCGATCTCTATGTCGTCGACCTGCCCGGCTATGGCTTTGCCAACGCGCCTGTGGCGGTTGTTGAAAAGTGGCAGCGCCTGCTCAAGCAATATCTTTCGGGCCGTCAGACCCTGCGCCGCGTCTTTGTGCTGATTGACGCGCGGCACGGGGCGAAAGCGGTCGATGAAGAGATCATGTCACTGCTGGATAGCTCTGCTGTGACTTTTCAGGTGGTCATGACCAAGGTCGACAAACTGCGCGGCGATGCGCTGCAAACCTCGCTCGACAAGACCCGCGCAGCCTTGGCCAAACACCCGGCGGCTTTTCCTGAACTGATCCTGACGTCGTCCGAAAAGGGTGATGGTATCGCCACCCTGCGCGCCGTCATTGCGGGAATAGAATGAATACAAGGAAACAAGATATGAACCGTGACTGGATCGCAACCGCGCGAACTCTGTCAGAGGCACTCCCTTATCTACAGCGCTATTCCGGCGCGGTTGTCGTGATCAAATTCGGTGGCAACGCCATGGGCGACGCAAATGCGATGGCCGAATTTGCCCGCGATATCGTCTTGATGCGGCAGGTCGGCATGAACCCCGTTGTGGTGCATGGCGGCGGCCCGATGATCAACGAAATGCTCGATAAACTGGGGATCAAATCCGAATTCGTGCGCGGCAAACGTGTCACGGATAAGGACACGGTCGAAGTGGTCGAAATGGTGCTGACCGGCCTTGTGAACAAGCGGATTGTCCAGGCCATCATGGATGAAGGCGGGCGCGCAGTTGGTTTGTCGGGCAAGGATGACGACCTGATGGTGGCCGAAGCCGACGACCCTGAACTTGGCTTCGTCGGCAGGCCGATCGAAATGAATGTGCAGGTGTTGCGCGATCTGTTTTCTGCGGGAATTATTCCGGTGGTTGCACCGGTTGCCACAGGCATGGATTTCAACGAGACCTTCAACGTCAACGGCGACACTGCGGCCGGTGCCATTGCCGGTGCGCTGAAAGCGGACCGCCTGCTTCTTCTGACGGATGTGGCAGGGGTGAAGGACGCCGAAGGCAACGTGATCACCCAGATCACCCCTGAACAGGTTCGCGCGATGATTGCGGACGGTACGATTTCCGGCGGCATGATCCCGAAAACGGAAACCGCCCTTGATGCGATTGAAAAGGGCGTGCGTGCTGTTGTAATCCTTGATGGACGGCTGCCCAATGCCAGCCTGTTGGAGTTGTTCACCGAACATGGCGCCGGATCCATCATTCGCGCACCCCGCGATTGAATGTCGAGGCACGTGGGCATTGCGGCTGACTTGGGCGCATTGCTCGCACCCCATGGGCTGCAGCCCTTGGGCGACTGCTCCGACGGGGACAGCACGATTACCCTGATCGGCCCCGATGAACCTGCATTCTGGCCCATCTTTGCGGCCAGTCCCGAATACAAAGACGGGCAGCCAGACCCGATGGACCGCTGGTCGACCCGCATCATCGGTGAATTGGCAGTAACGCTCGGCGCTGAACCGCTATTCCCGTTCGGCGGCCCGCCCTATGCGCCGTTCTTTACATGGGCCAAACAAACAGGGCGGTTCTGGGCATCACCGATCGGATTTCTGGTGCATGTTAGGGCGGGGCTCTTCACGTCTTTCCGAGGTGCGTTGCGCTGGAAAAAGCCTGCCGAGATTGGCAGCAACCCAAAGCCCTGCCTGACATGCGACCACCCCTGCGCCACAGCCTGCCCAGTAGGGGCCTTCAACAACGGCTATGATGTGGCCGCCTGCAAAGCCCATGTCGCCTCGGAGGCTGGCACAACCTGCCGCACCGCCGGATGCCTTGCGCGCCGCGCCTGCCCCGTGGGCCAAGGCACCCGCCTACCCGCCCAATCCGCGTTCCATATGGAGGCCTTCCTATGACTTTGCGCCTGATCCTGATCCGACATGCGAAATCAAGCTGGAGCGATCCTTTCGCCGATGATCATGCGCGTGTCCTGAACGACCGCGGGCGTGCATCAGCCGAGGCGATTGGCACATGGATGGCGGAAGAAGGCTATCTGCCCGAAGTAGTGCTTTGCTCGGATGCGATACGCACCCAAGAGACCGCGGCACTTATCCTGCCGTCACTTGACCCGCAGCCCAAGCTGGAGCTGACCGGCACGATCTATCACGCATCGCCCGATACGATCCTTGACTTGCTGCACCGGCAAACAGCCCAGAACGTCGCCGTCATCGGCCACAACCCCGGCATCGGCATGCTGGCCAATATGCTGGTCAGGGTTCCACCCAAACATCATCGCTTCAGCGACTATCCGACATGCGCCACCACAGTGATTGATTTCGACGCAGAGAGCTGGATGCAGGCCAAAGCCCGAACCGGGTATTGCAAAGCCTTCGTCGTGCCGCGCGATCTGATCGGCACTTCGGCGCAAGATATTGAATGAAAAAGCCCCGGCGCTGACCGGGGCTTCTTCTGATCGAATTTGATTGGTTCTAGTGACCCAAAATCTGGCTCAGGAACAATTGCGTCCGGTCTGATTGCGGGTTGTTGAAGAACTCTTCTGGCTCGTTCTGTTCCACGATCTGGCCCTGGTCCATAAAGATCACGCGGTTCGCGACCTGACGGGCAAAGCCCATCTCGTGGGTCACGCAGAGCATGGTCATGCCCTCTTCGGCCAGCTCGATCATGGTGTCGAGCACCTCTTTGATCATCTCGGGATCAAGCGCCGATGTCGGTTCGTCAAACAGCATGATGCGTGGGCGCATGCAAAGCGAGCGGGCAATCGCCACACGCTGCTGCTGACCACCGGACAACTGGCCGGGATATTTGCCGGCCTGCTCGGGGATCTTGACCTTCTCAAGGAAGTGCATCGCGGTTTCTTCGGCTTCCTTCTTGGGCGTTTTACGCACCCAGATCGGGGCCAGCGTGCAGTTCTCGAGGATCGTCAGATGCGGGAAGAGGTTGAAGTGCTGGAAACACATCCCGACCTCTGATCGGATCTTGTCGATATTCTTGAGGTCCGAGGACAGCACGGTGCCGTCCACGGTAATCTTGCCTTGCTGGTGCTCTTCCAATGCGTTAATGCAACGGATCAACGTCGATTTACCAGACCCCGAGGGGCCACAAATCACGATCCGCTCGCCGCGATACACCGTCAGGTCGATGTCGCGCAGCACATGGAACGAACCGTACCATTTGTTCATATTCTCGATGGTAATCGCCAGCTCGTCCGAGACTTTCATTTGTGTTGCTTCGGCCATAGTTTTAGCCTCCCTTAGCGGTGGTCGGTTGCGAGCCTACGCTCCAACCATTGTGAGTATTGTGAAATGCCGTAACACACGACGAAGAATAGAACCGAGGCCGCCATGAACAGCTCCCAGTAGACCCCGTTCCAGTCGGTTGACGACAGGATCGGACCGCGGATCATACCGACGAGATCGAACATCGAAATGACCGACACAAGCGTGGTGTCCTTGAACAGACCCACGGCCACGTTCACGATGCCCGGGATCGAGATCTTGAGCGCTTGTGGCAGGATGATCAGACGCATCGCCTGCGCATAATCAAGCCCAAGACTGTCAGCGGCCTCATACTGGCCCTTCGGCAAAGCGGCCAGACCCCCACGGATTACCTCGGCGATATAGGCGGCCGAGAACATGGTGATCATGATGATCACCCGCAGGATAAGGTCAAATGTTGTCCCCGGTGGCAGGAAGTAGGCCAGAACCACGTTTGCCACGAAAAGCAAGGTGATCAGCGGTACGCCACGGATGAACTCGATGAAGATCACGCAGATCCACTTGATGATCGGCATGTCTGACTGACGGCCCAGCGCCAGCACGATCCCCAAAGGCAGCGAAAGAGACACGCAGACCACGCCAAGCGTCATGTTGAGCATAAAGCCCCCCATGTCACGCGACTGCACGGCCTCAAGGAACGGCTCGGCAGGGGCGATTGCATCGACGATATAGCCGCCGATAAACCACGCGATAAACGCGGCAATCACGCCACCGAAAAAGCCCATCGCAAAGCTGTCTTTGACGAAGCGCGCATACACAAGGTACCCGATGACAATACCCAGCAGTGCAAAGAGTGGCGTATAGATCGTGCCACCCCAGATCAGCCAGTAGGCCAGGAACGGGTAGATCGCTGTGAACAGCAGCAATTTACGCGGCAGGTCGAAGAACATGACCGGTGCAGCCGCGACAAACAGCAACAGGAATGCCAGTCCCGGACGCCAGTAGAATTCAGACGGGTAACTGAACCCGAACAGAAGCTGGTTCCAGCGCTCCGTGATAACGGAGAAACATGCCCCCGTGGCACCATCAAGGATTTCACGACACTCTGCCAAAGAGTTTGTGTTCCAGATGCCGTTTGCCATCCAAGGGAATGCGCCGGTCACCAGCTGATAGATCACATAAAGCGATACCAGCGTCAGGATGCTGTTGGGGATGCTTGAGAACAGGTTCTCGCGCATCCATTTGACCACACCTGCCTCGCTGGCGGGCGGGGGCAGTTGCGGCAGTGTTTCGGTGCGGACAAAAGCGACTGAGGTGTTATCTGACATATCAGCGCTCCTTCAGCTTAACAGAGTTGTTGTAGACGTTCATCACAGCCGAGATCAGCAGCGAGATCGTCAGATAGAACAGCATCAGCAGCAGAATACATTCAATCGCACGGCCTGTCTGGTTCAGGGTAATCCCGCCCAGCGTGGACGTGACATCCATATACCCCACAGCGATCGCCAGAGAGCTGTTCTTGGTGATGTTCAGATACTGCGAAATCAGCGGCGGAATGATGACCCGCAACGCCTGCGGCAGAATGACAAGGTTCATGATCCGACCGGGGCGCAGACCAAGCGACGCCGCAGCCTCTGTCTGGCCCTTCGAAATTGCCTGAATACCGGCACGCACGTTTTCAGCGATAAAGGCACCGGTATAGATGGCCAGAGCGAACCAGAGCGCGATCAACGACCCACGCAGGTGAAGCCCGCCTTGAAAGTTGAAGCCTTGCAGCGAGGGATAATCCAAGGTGATTGGACGACCGAGGATGAAATAGACAAGGATCGTGGGAACAAAGAACAGCGCCACGGATGGCCATAGCATCGGCAAGAGCTGACCTGTGTCATAGAGTTTTTTGGTCGCGTATCTGCGATAAGCAAATATCCCGATGATCGAGGCGATAAAGACCGCAATGACGATCCAACCGCTTGCACCATCAATCACCGGAGCGGGCGAATAAACACCGCGGTTGGTAAAGGCGAATGCGTCAAACAACATGCTTGATGTTGCATTGTCACCCCTGAACGCATTTGGCGCAGGCATACTGACGGTCATGACCGAGAAGATAATGATAATCCAGATCAGAACGGGAATGTTCCGGAAGATCTCGACGTAGAACGCCATCAGTTTGCGCACGACCCAGTTGTTCGACAAGCGCAAAACACCGGCGATCACACCAAAGATGGTCGCGGTCACACAGGCGAGGAAGGCAACAATCAGTGTGTTGATAATCCCCACAACCGCAGCCCGCAGGTGCGATGACTGGCTGTCATATTCGACGACAGTCTGGTTGATGTCATATCCTGCAGGATCGCCCAGAAAGCCAAACGAAATATTCAGGCCTTGCGCAGCAAGGTTGCTCACTAGGTTGATGCCCAGATAGGCCATGAAACCGATCAGGAGCACGAGAGCGATGAATTGGAAGGTGTAGGATCGATAACGCGTGTCGTTGATAAGCATCGACAAGCGGAACGAACCCTGTGGTGGGTCTGTGACCGACGTCATTATGTATTCCCCGTTACTTCAGCGCTTTTTTTGATTTGGTTGCTTAGGCAACTCGTTTGCGCCGATTTTTATGGTCGTCTTGGTGAAAGGGCGCGGTTTGAACCGCGCCCTTTGATCTTGTCCGAATTCCTTAGCGGAATGGAGGGGTGTACAGCAGACCACCATCTGTCCACTGCGCGTTCAGACCGCGTGCCAGACCGATTGGTGTGTTCTCGCCGATGTTCTTTTCGAACAGCTCGCCATAGTTACCACCGGCAGCGATTGCCTTCTTCGCCCAGTCTGCTTCCAGACCCAGCATTGCGCCCAGCTCACCTTCGGTGCCCAGCAGGCGGTTCACTTCAGGGTTGCCTGTTGGTGCAGCTGCCAGCTCTTCGATGTTGGCAGATGTGACGCCCAGCTCTTCAGCAGCGATCAGCGCGTTCAAAGTCCAACGCACAATGTCACCCCATTCGTTGTCGCCGTGGCGGACGAGCGGACCAAGAGGTTCTTTCGAGATGATCTCTGGCAGGATGATATGATCCTGTGGGTTCTCGAACGCAGCACGTGTCGCAGCCAGACCGGATGCGTCAGTTGTATAAACGTCACATGCACCAGCAAGGTACTGCTGCTGGCCTTCAGCGTTTGTTTCGATCGGCACTGGCTCATAGCTGATGTTGTTGGCGCGGAAGTAGTCGGCCAGGTTCAGCTCGGTTGTTGTACCGGTTTGGATGCAGACAGTCGCACCATCGAGTTCTTTCGCAGAGGACACGCCCAGATCGCGTGGCGCGATAAAGCCCTGACCGTCGTAGTAGTTGATGCCAACAAATTCGAACTTCAGATCCACGTCGCGGCTGAATGTCCATGTTGTGTTGCGTGCCAGCATGTCGATCTCGCCGGAAGCCAGCGCTGTAAAGCGTGTCTTACCTGTTGTTGGAACGAATTCGACTGCAGTCGGATCACCCAAAACAGCAGCAGCAACGGCGCGGCAAACGCCTACATCAAAGCCTTCCCATACGCCGTTTGCGTCTGGTGATGCAAAGCCGATCAGGCCAGTTGTGACGCCACAGTTCAGTGTGCCGCGCTCTTTCACGTCATCAAGCGTTGCCGCTGAAGCCATGCTTGCAGCAAAGCCTGCAAGGGTGAGTGCGCCGTAAAATGCGGTTTTTTTCATTTTTACCTCTTCCTGAGTTTCCGCCCCATAATCAGAGCAGCCAATTTTTATCCCGTCCCGATAGACAGTCATGAGTAGTGAGCCAGATAAACCAGCCCAATGACCAGAGAGTTTGGGTATTCTGGCCTAGAGTCAAGGGCAGTAGCCGAAAAACACAGCGTAGATGCCACTAAATGAGGCACTTTTCGATGTGACCGGTGCAAACATTAGCTTTCCCTTAGGTTAGTGAAAACCTGTAAAACCGTGCGGCATCTTCAAAGGCTTGCCGTTTGATCGCTTCGGCAGCGGTGGCCTCCTCGTCCTCGCCCCACTGCGCAATCTGCCAATGCTCATCTATACGTGAAAGCAACCATGCCTTTTCAACCTCAATGGCCTCGCGTGTCACCCCAAGCGCGAGAATCAAAGAGCCCGAGAGACTGATCAAATCGTGGACCGCGGCCAAGGCGAATTCATCAAACGCCGCAAGCTCATCTCGCAGCTTGCCAAGCGCGTCAGGCGGCTGTGCGACATGCATCACCCCTTCGCCAATCGCAAGACGCACACCGAGTGCATCCGCCGCCCAGTCCAGCAAAGGATTCCAAGCCTCGGCCTGTTTCCGGATCAGCCCCTCTGGCCCGGCGGCACGGTAACACAGCAGATCGCTGTCCCCATATTCTGCAAGCAAGTCCACAACTTCGTCGCGCTGTGTGCGGACCTTGTCGATGGCGGCATTTGCACCACGGGTCACCGGCATCGTGCGTGGGTCAATCAGCTTTTCCTGTGCATCCCACTCAGCGGCTATCGCTTCGGCCATGGTCATGGTCGGTACCGTCAACGACGCTTTTGCGGGCGTGCGTACCGGACGCCCATCAAGCAGGACAGTGAAGCCCCCGTCACAGACCTCGGCCTGCGCCTGTTTCCAAAACCGTTTTGGTTGCCAATCACTCATTGTTCAGACGCCTATCAGTTGGTCCACAGCACCGGCCAGCGCTGCGAAATCGTCAATCATTGCATCGGGTTGCAGGGTCTCTGCGGGATGATAGCCCCAAGTGACCCCGATCTTTTTGATACCCGCCGCCCGCGCCATATCCATGTCGAAGGTCGTATCACCCAGCATCACAGCTTTTTGCGGCACAACACCGGTTTCATTCAGCGCCGTCAGAATCATCGAAGGGTTCGGTTTGGACGGATGGTGATCCGCCACCTGCTCGGAATGAAACACCCCCGTCAGCCCGTGCCGTTCCAGCACCTTATCAAGCCCGCGCCGCGATTTGCCCGTCGCCACCGCCAAGAGCGTGTGATCCTGTGCGCGCAACACATCCAGCGCATCAAGCGCTCCGGGAAACAATGGGCCCATCTCTTGGTTCTGGGTGCGCAGCGACATGAAGGCGTCTTTATAAGCCTCCACCATCCGTGCGCGGCGGGACGCGTCAATATCGCGGCAAAGGGTCTGAAAAGCTTCTGCCAGCGACAGCCCGACAATCGACAAAACCGTTGCGCGCTCTGGCAAAGCCAGCCCTTCGGACTGAAACGCCAGCGCCATCGCCGCCATTATCTCGGCCTGACTGTCGACAAGTGTTCCGTCGACGTCAAAAATCACCAACCGCAGGTCACTCATCAGGCATATTGAACGGATCAACGGGCGCGTGGCCAACAACCCAGCCCACGAAATCCCATGTGTTTTGCATATGCTCCGGCAAAGGCGCTGTGATGTGCAGGATCGCCCCTGTCGCAGGGTGTTCGATCGTCAGGCTGCGTGCATGCAAATGCAGCTTGCGCCCGATCTCGCTGCCCATACCAGCGCCCCAACCATCGCCAAGGTTTTCCTGACCGGACCCGCCATATTTGCCGTCACCGATAATGGGATGGCCAATCTCGGCCATATGGGCGCGCAATTGGTGGGTGCGCCCCGTGATCGGCACCAGAGCACACCATGACGCACGGCTGGCAAGCGTATCCATCACGGCGTAATCACTGGTCGCACGTTTCGCGCCTTCGACGCTATCCAAATCACGCGGATGCACGCAGCGCATCTTTTCATTTTCGCCACCACGGCCATGACCCGCGGCTTTCACTAACCCGTATTTGATCGTGCCTGCACGCGGATGGGGAACACCTGCGACAGCGGCCCAATAAATCTTGCGCGTCTCGCGGTGTTTGAGGTTCTCGGTCAATTGCTTGGCCATCATGCGGGTACGGGCAAGCAACAGAACACCCGATGTATCCTTGTCCAGACGGTGCACCAGACGGGGCTTTTCGTCGTAGTCAAACATCAACGCCTCGGCCAACCCGTCCACATGTCGGGCCGTGTTGGTGCCGCCTTGCGTGGCAAGCCCGTGGGGTTTGTTGATCGCGATGATGTGCTCGTCCTTGTAGATCACGCAGGACTGGATCAGTTTGGCATCCGCCTTGGTCACGCCGCGCTTGGCAAGGTTGGCTGCTGCCGCGGCCTCTTCCTCGGTTGGGAGGGGCGGGATACGCACCTTCTGGCCTACATCAAGACGGGCGTTTGATTTCACGCGGCCACCGTCAACACGCAACTCGCCTTTGCGGCACATCTTTTCGATCCGCCCTTGGGTCAGATGCGGGAACAGGCGGCGCAGATAGCGGTCCAGCCGCTGGTCACCGTCATCAGGGCCGATCACCCGCGTTTGTACGCCACTCATGTTGTCATTCCTTTGGCAAGCCACAGACCCAGCCCGCAGGCCATCAAGGACAGAACCACCGAGCCCGCGATATAGGCACCTGCGGCGGTGAAACGTCCCTCTTCAAACAGACGCAATGCGTCCAACGTAAAGGCCGAGAAGGTGGTGAAGCCACCCAAGAGCCCCGTCATCACAAACGGCGACCAATGCTGCAACCCGCGGTCTGCCAGATGCACCCAGATCACGCCAATCGCAAAGGACCCGATCACATTGACCGTCAGCGTGCCCAATGGAAACGCCACGGTCAAACCGACCAGATAGCGCAGCACAGAGCCGATCGCCCCGCCAAGAGCCACAGAGATTACAGGTGTCATCATGCCGCCCCCATGGGCCTTTGTGCCAGCCTTGTCAATTCTTGCTCCGTTTGGCGCGCAGGCCCGCAAAAAAATCAACGCGCTTTTTCAGCTCACGCTCGAACCCGCGGTCTACGGGGATGTAATAGACGCCACGCTTCATGGTTTCGGGGAAATAGTTCTGGCCGCTAAACCCGTCCTCGGCATCGTGGTCATAGGCATAGCCAGCCCCGAACCCCTGTTCCTTCATCAAACGCGTTGGCGCGTTCAGGATATGGGCGGGCGGTGGCTCTGATCCGGTCTGTTTGGCGGCAGCGACAGCACCCTTGTAGGCCACATAGGTCGCATTGGATTTGGGCGCGAGCGCGAGATAGGTCACCGCCTGAGCCAGCGCCAACTCCCCCTCGGGCGATCCAAGCCTTTCATAGGTTTCCCATGACTGCAGGCAAATGGCCTGCGCCTGTGGGTCGGCAAGGCCGATATCCTCGACCGCCATGCGCGTGATACGGCGCGCAAGAAACCGTGGATCCTCGCCGCCCGCCAACATACGGGCGAACCAGTAAAGCGCCGCATCGGGGTCTGAGCCGCGCACGGATTTATGCAGGGCGCTGATCAGGTTGTAATGCTCATCGCCGGATTTGTCGTATTTTGCGGCACGTTTCATCAGGCGTTTCGTGAGGTCATCGCGCCCCAGTTTGGCATCCGTTTTCCATGCGGCGACCTGTTCAATCAGATTGAGCAAGGCGCGACCATCACCATCGGCCATATTCAAAAGCGCCTCACGGGCGTGACCATCAAGCGGCAAAGTGCGGCCGAGTTCCTTTTCGGCACGCTGCGCGAGCAATTCGAGGTCTTTGAGGTCAAGACGGGTGAGGATGAACACCTGGCTTCGGCTCAGAACAGCGGCGTTCAACTCAAAACTGGGGTTTTCGGTCGTGGCACCCACCAGCAGGATGGTCCCGTCTTCCATATAAGGCAGAAACCCGTCTTGCTGGGCTTTGTTGAAACGATGGATTTCATCGACAAACAGCAGGGTGCCCTTGCCGTTCTGGCGGCGCATCTTAGCAGCCTCGAACACCTTACGCAGCTCCGGCACTCCGGTGAAAATCGCGCTGATCTGGACGAAATGCAGGTCGGTCTCGGCCGCCAGCAAACGGGCGATCGTCGTCTTGCCCACACCGGGTGGTCCCCAGAAAATCAGCGAAGACAGCGAACCAGAGGCAAGCATTGTGCCCAGTGGCGCATCAGGGCCGAGAACCTGCTGCTGGCCGATGACCTCGGACAGGTTTTTGGGCCGCAAACGATCCGCCAGCGGGCGCGGGCCGTTGGGGGTATTGCTGGAGGTGCTGTCAAAAAGATCGGCCATGGCAGAAACATAAGCTTTGTTCAAAAAAGCGAAAGCCCCGCCAGAATGGCAGGGCTTTGCGAAA
>NZ_DASYOK010000208.1:0-1707 GCF_036007805.1 Yoonia sp. | reverse complement strand
AGCCGATTGCCGCGCCGGGGTAAAACAGCCATAGCCAAACGCTAAACGCGCTGCATACCCATGTTGCGCCCATGTCGCGGGCCTTTTCGACAAGGCCGTTTTCCTCCGCCGCCATGACCGCGCGTAGAAACTCGATAAACTCGGCCTGTCGCTTGAACATGATAAACGGCATATATGCGGGCCTGCCGCGGCCTGCGTTGCGCGGGTCATATGTATCGCACCAGTGCTGGATGAATTCGACCGGGCGCGTGCGGTAATACTCAAGCGCGCCCATAAGCTGCACAGGGTCACGGCGCATAGCCTGCAAGCGTTCGCATCGCCATGTCCAAACCGCGACGTAATCACCGGGCCATTGTCTGGCGTCAGGAACGCGCGGGGCTGGAAGCGTGGTCATTCTGCATCTGGGTCAATCTGCGCGGCATAGGCCTCGGCGGCTTGCTCTGGTGTCATGTTGATCGTGACTTGTTGCGGCATATCCTTGCCGTTGGTGGTCAAGTCCGTATCGACCCGATCCGAGTAGCCGTGCTTGGTAAGCATCATCTTGGCAATGGGCGCGTTGAAGTCGCTCATAAGCCCACCTCTGACAAGGCAACGCTCTTGTTTTTGCGCCAATTCGTCTAAGATGTCGGAAAATTCAGGCTTATCTTCGTCTTTTGCCCATTGGTAGCAGGTATCTCGAACCACCCCAAGAACGCACGCAAGCCCCGCAACAGTTGGCACGGGGTCGTCATAATCATCATGGTTGGCGATGTATCGACGCGCCTTTTCAGCCATGTCTGGCCTGTATGTGCGCGGCCTGCCTGCGGTCAATGTGGCGGTTCCTTCTGTTCCTCTGTCGGCTTCCAAGGCGTATCATAGCGCGCGGGCGGTGTTTTGGCAACTGGCGGGGCGTTGTGCTCGCGTAGCCAGTCTTGGAGGCTGTAGGGTAGGGCGGTCATGGCATCGCCACCAAACCAGAAGCATCTGCATTGTAAATGCGCGTTATGCCAGCACGTTCACAAATTCGCTTCCCATCATGGTCAATTTCTATATGCGGTGACTGAGGCGAAAAATCATCGGCTCGAATTGCATAGTGTATCTGGCAACCAGCTATTACCATGTCGCCAATCATTACATACCAATTTGTTGACTTTGCGTTAGTCTTAATCCCCAAAGCGCTTTCGCTATCAACAACACTATGAACGGTTCCAAACGCCCCACGGTAGTTGTCGCCATCGGGCGCAAGAAACCAGCCCTCAGTCGTGATTAGATATTTCTGTCCGATGTTCATCTTCATCTCCTATTTGTTGTTGCAAGGGCCTCGGTGAGAAAGGTCGCCTTAGGCCGATCCCTTGCTGCTGGCGTTTGGGTCTATGATACCCGTCTTGCGACCCCCGCGCACATGGCCAGCTTTACGCGCCTGACTTTGCCTGTCAGGTCAAGGCGTGGGTGTGCGGGTCATTCCGCTGCCTCCTGCATCCCGATTTCCGCCCAGCGCTTTGCCACCTGATCGCGCGGGATGCGCAGCAATGCCGCTGCGCTGCCAATTCCCAGCCCGTCAGCCATGTAGCTGCGCAGGCGTGCGTCTTGATCCGGTGTGAATGTCACGGGCTTTGGCGCGGGCTTGCGTAACGCTACAGGCGGGGGTGCTGGTGTTGGCTTCGGATCTGGCGCGGGCTTTGCACCACGTTTTTTAATGTAGCCCATGCGGCTTGCGATTGTGCCACG
>NZ_DASYOK010000207.1:0-4574 GCF_036007805.1 Yoonia sp. | reverse complement strand
TTATGGCCATGAGGCGGGTGCGCTTGCGGTGCCGGGTAACCGGCTTGACGCGTTTGACGCGTTTGTGCTGCCCAATATCGAAGGCCGGACCGCTGGCGGATCGGTTGATTGGCCCGCAAAGGCCTATATCAGTGCAAATGTGGATGGCGGATTGACCCTGCAAGAGGGCGACAGTCTGCAGTTTTACAACCGGCATGTGATCTCGGTAACGCCTTAAAGAAAAGGGCCGCATTTTGCGGCCCTTTTTGCTGATCCTAGAGCGTTTGCGCCGCGTGCAGCGCGGGCAGGCAAGGATCGTTGGACCATTGCCGCATCTTGCGCAGGTTGATCCGTGACAGGACAAACCCCGTCGCCGGATGCCCGATATCCTCCAGAGCCTCAAGCCCGCGTTGCACCATGTCGCGCGGGGTCTTTGACCAGCGGACCGCATAGATGATCGCATCGGACTGCCGCGCGAAAAGCAGCGCCTCGGGGGCGGCCAGCACAGGTGGTGCGTCGATGATGATGTGGTCATAGTGCTGGCGCAGGCTTTGTAGCCTGAGGGTCAACGCATCGGACAAGAGCGGCGCATGGTGGTCTGTCATTTCGGGGATCGCCAGAACATCGGCCCCGAGACTTGCGCAATGGGTTGCCTGTTCGCCACTGGCCCAGCCTTGTTGCGCGGCATGAAAGGGACCTGCGCCAAGCAAGGATCGCAAGAGTGGATCGGACGTATCTGCGCCGACCAGGACCACCCGCTTGCCAGACATACCCAGCGTTCTGGCCAAGAGAAGCGCATGGTGCGTTTTGCCTTCTCCGGCGGTGCTTGAGGTTGAAAGAATCACCTTTGCCGTGCTGCCTTGCGGGGTCAGGGCGAGCGCTGTGTGCAACCTGCGCCCCGCCTGCGACAGCCCTGTCTGGGGCCGAGCAGCCAAGGCGTGCGCGCCTTTGTCGAAAGGGCGCAACGCGCGGTGCGGGAATTGTGCCAGAACCGGCAGGCCGGTTGTATCGCGCAGGCTGCGGGCATCAATAAAGCCTTTGCGCGTGATGTGCCGGATGGTCACCGCCATGATGCCCAATATTGTGCCCAAGACAGTTGCGACCGTCAGAAGCAGCATCTTTTGCGGTCCCGCGTAGGTGCCTTCGGTGGCCGGTGTGATCCGCAGGTCCACGGCTGTGCCCAGTCCCTGCTGCATCCGGTTTTCCTGCAATTGCGCCAGAAAGCTTTGATAGACCAGGCGCGTGGCCTCGGTTTGAAATGCGATCTGTTGCAGGGCCGCGTGGCCTTCTGATTGTAGCGAAAGCTGCGCGCTGCGCCGGTCCTTGAGCGCCGCGATTTCGTTAATTTTCTGGTGAAGTTGCGCGATTTCGGCGGTATTGCGCGCGCTCCCTCTGTCGGGTGCGACTTCAAGCAGGCGCAGCGCGTTGCGTGCTTCGCTCAGGTCCTGATCTGCGGCAAGCACCTGTGCCGTCAGCGCATCCAGTGCAATGTCACCCTGAATTTGTGCGGAAGCGATGATTGCAGCGGCTTGCCGGTCGTGCTGCGCGAGCTCTGTGCGCAGATCATTGACGCGCGCTTGCAACAGGACTTCTGTTGCGGCCTGTTTTTGTCTCTGCGTTGCTTCCACATGGGACAGGTAAAGTGCTGCTGTCGTGTTGGCGAGCGTCACCGCTTTGTCTGCGTCGCGGCTTTGTGCGGTGATGTGCAGAATATAGGTATCGGCCTGGCGTGTGACCGTGAGTGCGCGGCGCAGGTTCTGGATCGTCTTGTCGAAGACGGCGGCTTCATCGGGGGGCTGTTCGGTTGTGCCGGCCAGCCAATGGCGCATCCGCGTGCGCAAGGTATTGGGTGAAAAGGGTTTTGTGGGGACGAGATATCGGTTGAATTCGGGGTCTGCCAGCAAATCCAGCGCCGTGACGACGCGGGTCAGCACAGGGTCGGATGTGACAAGCGCAGCGGCGGTATTGAGTGCCGTCTCATTACTGTTCAGTGCCGCCGCTATGCCCGAGGTCGCATCATCGGCACCGCCCAGTTGGGTCGTTGCGACGGCCGTATACTGTGGTTCTGCCATGCGAAATGCATAGTATCCGGCAATCCCAGTTGTGAGGACCAGCGCGCAAAGGACCAGCCATTTACCGTGCCACAGCACCCGCAGCATGGCCAGAACATCCAAAGGAGCGATCCGGTCAAAGGTATCGCGGTACCCGTGATACGGGTCCGGTTCGGCGTTAGTGTTGCGCTGTGTCATTTCAGTCCAAGTCGGCGTTTCTGTCCGGGGTCTTTCCTGCAAAACACCACAAAGGAGTTAACCTTTAATTAATCACAATGAATGAGGACTAAAGCTGCGCCGTCTTTGGTTAATGGCGCTTAGCAACGGTTTTCGTGTGATGCCAGTATCCAGATTAGCACGTTTGGCAAGCCAAGGCGTAGCAGGGTCCATGGGCCTTCGGGTCGGGATCGTTGGTGCCAATTTCCTTGTCATGCTGGGTCTTGCCGCTTGGCTGGGGCTTGAGACCTTCGGCCAGCTGGCGGTACTTTGGGGCGCGGGGCTTGTCGCTGGCACGCTGGTGTCATTGGGTGGGCCCGTGATCTTGCTGCGGGTGCTGACGGACGGGCAGGGGCTGCGCGCAGCGGATATTTTCCGGGTCGCTGTGCTTTATCCGGCGGCGCTCGCGCTGGCCGCTTGGGGCTGCGGGACGCTGATCTGGCCCGCCATGCCGTGGCTGGCCATCACCGGTGTCGGTTTTTGCGTCAATCTGCTGGGCTGTCTTGGCAGCATCATGCGGGCACTGGGAAGTGTGCATCTGTCTATGGCGTTGCGCGATGCCGGACCGCAGGTGGCGCTTGGTGTCGCCGCGCTATTGCTTCCGGATACAGGTGCCGCGGGCATCCTTTTGCTGTGCGCGCTTGTGATGGCGGGTTTCGCCGCGGTCGGCGTACTATGGGCGATCCCGCGGATGCAAGGGACGCAAGTTCTGGCGCGGCTGCACCGTCCCTATCTGAGCCTGTCGCTCTGGGCGACATCGGTCACGGGCATGGTCGTGGCACAGATGGATCTGATTGTCGGCGGTGCCGTGATTTCCGGAGAGGCTTTGGGCATCTATGCCTTGCTGCGCCGCGTTGCCAACCTTGTGGCGCTGCCTGTCAGCGTGGCGACATGGGTTAGCGGACCTGCGGTGTCAGCGGCAAAGGGTGCCGGCGATATCACCGCCCTTGCCCGTGCGAGCGCGCGGGGTAGCCAGATTGCGATTTTACCGGGGCTTGTGCTGTTTGGCATGGCGCTTTTGGCGTTGCTGGTCCTGCCCTACATGCTTGCGCAAACGGCAGGTGCAGTGCCGCAATTTATCTTTGGTGTCCTGTTGCTGGGGGCGTTGGGACAGGTGGTTCTGGCGTCAAGTTTCACCGTGGCAACGCTTTGCGGTTTGCAGCGGTGCGCACTGGCCGCGCGGCTGTTGATGACAGGGCTTTATCTGGCGTGGTTTGCGTGGTGGGGCGCTGAATTGACAGCGCTGACCAATGCGCTGGGCTATGTCGGCGCGCTGTCCTTGGGCGGTTTCGCCCTGTGGTGGGCGGTCTGGCGGAAACTGGGGATTGATACATCGGCCATGGTGTTGTGGCGGGGAAAGGAGGGGCAGTGGAGAACCTCCTGATCATCCTTCTGGCGCTGATGTGCACTGTCATTCCGTTCTGGATGGGCGAACGCTATGGGCTGGTGCGTCTTGTCTCGCCGATGCATTTGCTGGCTTATTTTTGTGCCTTCGGGTTCCTGATCAAGGTCGCGGTTTATAGCGCGGACCCTGCCTTGGCATTTTACAGCCAATTCATTGAGACCGCAGAGGCAATGCCGCGCGGGGCGGTCTATCTGGCGGCCTTTGTGATGCTGATGTGTCTGGGCTACCGGTTGGCGCTGCGGCCCTGTGATCCGGGTCCGCCAATCCGCGAGGCGCGCCTGATCGCAGGCGGGCTGGTGCGTCAGGGCTGGCTGTTTGTTGCGGCCTTCGGTGTGGCGGGTTTGACCTTTGCGCTGATCCTGCAGGCCCGTGGGTTGTCGCTTTTTTCCGCTGATCTTTTGACCGCTTTCAATCAGGACAAGCAGATCAATGTGAACCGTGAAGGCGTGGGCGCGACGCTAGCAGGGATCAAGATGCTGTTTGTTGTGCCCAAATGCGCCTTTGTGATGCTTCTGGCGCAGGGGCTGGTGCTGCGTGCGCCGTGGCTCATGTTGCAGGCAGGTGTTCTGGCGCTTTTGCTGGTGATGATTGCGCTGGTCTCAGGGGACCGGTTCGAGCTGGTCGAATTGCTGGTTTTCGCCTGCGCGACCTATCTCATTGTGGTGGGCTTTCCAGGGCTGCGGTCGGTACTATGGATGATAGGCGGAGCGGTCGGCGTGTTCGCTATGGCTGCCTATATGACCGCCCTGCGCGGGGTTGATGCGGGCCTGTGGGAACAGATTGTCAGATCGACCTATTTTCTGGATATCAATGCGGCCGTGATGGTCACCGATCAGGTCAGGCCGGACACCTATTTGCTGGGCGAAAGCTATGGCTGGTGGACCTTCGGCTGGGTGCCCCGTGCGCTTTGGCTGGACAAGCCT
>NZ_DASYOK010000206.1:0-7008 GCF_036007805.1 Yoonia sp. | reverse complement strand
GGGTGTTGGCCCGCCGATCTGGTCGGCCACGACGGCGAGCGCATCGCGCGTCTCTGAGAGCCGCAGCATGGTGGTGACGAAATTCTTGCCGTTCGCGTCAAAGACCCACGCCGTGCGCAGGATGGCGAAGGTGCCGCCAGCGCCCGTCACACCCTCTTCGCCCGCCAGTTTGGTTCGCCCGTAAGCGCCCAGCGGGCCGGTCGGGTCTGTGGGTTTCCACGCAGCACCTTCGCTGCCGTCAAAAACATAGTCGGTCGAGATATGCACGAAGGGGATGCCCTTGGTCGCACATGCCTGCGCCATCACGGTTGGTGCGTCAGCGTTGATGATATGGGCTGTCGCTTCGTCGGTTTCGGCGGCGTCTACGGCGGTATAGGCGGCAGCGTTGATGACAGCATCGGCGTCACTGGCGGCAATCATCGCGGCACAGGCGGCAGGGTTGGTCAGGTCGGCGGCATCGCGTCCGAGGGCGGTGATCTCGACCTCCGCAGCTGGGCCCGCGGCGATCAGCGCGCGGGCGACTTGGCCGGTTCTGCCGAAAACCAATACCTTCATGCCTTACCCAATCGCGCGCCCACACCGTCACGGTCCAGAAGCGGCTGCCACCAATCAGGGTTATCAAGATACCATGCGACAGTTCTGGCGAGGCCTTCTTCCAGCGTGACCGAGGGCCGCCAGCCAAGTTCCGTGCTGATGCGGGTCGGGTCAATCGCATAGCGCAAGTCATGCCCCGGACGGTCGGTGACATAGGTGATCAGATCGGCATGAGGGGCAGCCTCGGGGCGGTGCCGATCGAGCAGGGCGCAAATCATCGTCACCAGATCAATGTTCCGCGCCTCGTTTTCACCACCGATGTTATAGCTGCGGCCCAATTTCCCGCGCGTCAGGACAGTCAGCAAGGCATCTGCGTGATCTTCGACATAAAGCCAGTCGCGCACGTTTTCGCCTTTGCCATACACTGGGATCGGTTTGCCATGCAGGGCGTTCAGGATCACGACAGGGATGAGCTTTTCGGGGAAATGATAGGGGCCGTAGTTGTTCGAACAATTCGTCAGAACGACAGGCAGGCCATAGGTTTCCGCCCAAGCGCGCACCAGATGGTCACTGGCGGCTTTGGAGGCGGAATAGGGGCTGCGCGGATCATAGGGCGTGTCTTCTGTGAATTGTCCTTCTGCACCGAGCGAGCCGTAAACCTCATCCGTAGAGATGTGGTGAAAACGGAATGTGTCGGGCTTGCCTTGCTTGTCCCAATAGCTGCGCGCGGCCTCGAGCAGGGTGTAGGTGCCGGTGATGTTGGTCTGGATAAATGCACCTGGCCCGTCGATTGAACGGTCTACATGGGATTCCGCGGCAAGATGCATGATCGCATCGGGCGCGTGCTGGGCGAGAATACGATCGACCGCCGCGCGGTCGCAAATATCGGCCTGTTCGAACGCATAAAGCGGGCTGTCGGCGACACTGGCGACATTGGCCAGACAGGCGGCATAGGTCAGCGCATCGAGATTAACAACGCTATGCCCCTCTGCCACCGCCTGCCGCACAACGGCGGACCCGATAAAGCCTGCGCCACCTGTGACAAGAATTTTCATTTTGCATCCAAATAGGTGAAGGGTGAAATGGCGCCGGCAAAACCGGGGGCCGCGGCATCGTTGTCGGAGAGTGCGGCGTCCTGCGCATCTATCCTCCAATCAATCGCCAGATCAGGGTCGTCAAAATGGACAGACCTTACCGTGGCGGGCGCATAGGTGACCACGCACTTATAGGCCACGGTGCAATCGGATGTGCGCGTGACAAAACCATGCAGGAAGCTTTCGGCGATTAACGAGTAATTTCTCTTCACTTTAGAAAGCTCATGGTTAACCCAATGGTCAAAATGCCAAAAGCGTAAATGCGCATCAACCACGACATCCTAACTAACGCCTTACGGGATATGCACAAATTTCGACTGTGCGGATGTTGGGACCGGTTAACTCTATGGCGTCAGTCAGCCCAAGTTGAAATACCAAATTCATAGATCACCGTCTGCTTTTTTATCCTCAAATCCAGCTATATTTTACTGTATCGGCACTCCAAAATCTATCCTCATGTTTCATGGACACGTTGTCGATGATCTGTTGTCCGCCTCTGAGAAACGATAGGTCAAAAAAACACTGATTTATAACCAGACTGTGTTGGCTGCTATCAGGGCTACGACCTGTAAGCATACGGGGCCTCCATAGACCGTTCCCGCGTCGTGGTCATCGTTTCTGTTGGCAAGCACTCTGAGGCAAGGTGCTGCCGCCTGATCTTTTGACTTTCTACGGAGCGATCAAAAGTGGCGCTATAATGAATTCAGCATTTCATCAATTGTTCAATAACCCTGTCCTGCGTTGGTATATCCAGATCAGGATAAAGTGGCAGGCAGAGAACCTCAGATGCAATCTTACGGGCAACCGGTAAACCCGCCGGATCGGCAGAAGTTAGGTTTTTATAGGGCTCCATATCCGAGATTAATGGGTAGAAGTATTTGCGCGTGAAGATATTCTCTTCCTCTAGCCTCTTGTAGAGCTCATCGCGACTTACATGAAAATCGGGACCGATAAGAATCGGAAATGCATAGTGGTTGTGACCCACAACGACCGATGGACTTGGACAGCTCAGTCCTCGGATATTGCTTAATCGCTCCATATACCGTTGCGCAACAAGCGCTCGATCAGCAAGCACTTCGTCTATTCTGCAAAGCTGAGCCAGCCCAATCGCCGCAGAAAATTCATTCATCTTAGCGTTCATGCCAATCGCAGTAGCCGCACCCGTGCCGTCAAAACCGAAATTGGCCAACCGATCTATGGCTAGTTTTGTCTCGTGATCTCTTACGATCACTGCGCCCCCTTCAAATGTGTTGAAGACTTTTGTGGCGTGAAAACTCAGCACCGACATTTCGCCATGTTGCAGAATAGACTGCCCGTTGCGATGTACGCCGAACGCATGCGCGGCATCATAGAGTACCTTCAGACCATGACGATGGGCTACTTCAGCCAGTCCGTCAGTATCACACGGCACGCCAAAAGTATGAACCGGCAGAAGCGCCTTGGTCTGTGGCGTTATCAATGCTTCTATTTTCGTGGGGTCAAGGTTCAAAGTTATTGGGTCGATGTCTGCAAATACAGGCGTTGCTCCCGCCAGCTTAATTGCATGAGACGTTGCTACAAACGAAAACGGTGTTGTAATCACCTCTCCAGAGGTTATGCCAGCTTCCTGCATTGCGAGTACAGTTCCCAATGTAGCATTCGCCACAAGCGAGATATGCTCTACGCCCAGATAGTCTGACAACGCACTTTCAAACCTTTGTAACACCGGGCCATTGTTTGTGAGGATCCGTCGGTCCCAAATCTCCTCAAGCAGAGGAATTACATCTGCCAGAGCGGGGAGGTTTGACCGCGTTACATAGATCGGTTGTTTGTTCATCTGAGTGTATTCATCATAAACCAGCGCAGGTTAAAAAATATGTAGTCTCTAGTTAGACCAATCTTATCCCAACGCAACTTCGGCCCAGTATTGCCATCAACTTGATCTTCGGGGCAATTTCGACACGAAAGCGCCACGCGCAGCACACCAAACCAAGGAGGGGCAGTGACCCATCACTGGAGCCAATGCTGTGGTGGGTTTATCTGACAACACTTATGGGCAAGTCACAAGCCAACACAACGGGCCATATGCTCCATTCTTCGGGCAAATGTAGCTTCAAATGTGTGTTTGCGGGCAAAAGCCAACGCGCGGGTCATTGCTGTGGCAACCTCCTGCCGGTCTTCATGCAGTCGAGCTATCCGTTGTGCCATTAGCTCCGGTTTACCGATTGGGCTGAGAAAGCCGGAGCTAGATTGAGAAACGATACCGCTGAAAGCTTCGTTTTCATATCCAGCGATAGCAACCCCGCAAGACATTACTTCAGGATACGTACTGGATGGGTCTCCTTGTGGGTGTGGGCAAATAAAGAGGTCTGCGCTGGTCTTTAGATGGGGAATCCATTCAGCCTGGAAATCCATGGGTCTATGCAATGCAACGCAACTAGCTAACGTCGGTGTTGAAATTGCAGACCTTAATTCTTTGGCCTGTGGGCCATCTCCGACGATATCAAGCGAAAATGGTACCCCGAGGTTGACCAGTGCCTGCGCAATCCGGGGCAAGTCAAGAACCCCCTTCATTGCCGTTAGCCGCCCACCAAAAACCAAACGCAATGGTTGTTTCTTCAGAATCTCTGAAGTCTTTAGCGATAATGCGTCATCCGACAGGATGTCTGTTTCCCGCACGCGGTTGTCGAAAAATAGAAGCGCGTTCGATTGTAACGGTCGATAGACGTCATATGTAGGCGTGCCACTGCATTGAAGCCCCGCTGATTTCAACAGCATTTTCTGGCGCGTACGTTCGGCCCCTTGTAGCCAAGCCTTTCGCCTGACCCTGATAATGGGGTTTGACACTTCTGCGTCCACGATCTGGCGCTCCGTCTTAGGTGAGTATTCACTAACGAAGACAACGGGGACTTCAATCTCGTTACAAACTTGGAGCATTGGTGCCTCATCTGGCGCTAAAAAGGCCATGACACCGGCTGCGCCCATTAAGCGGGATGCAAGCTGCCCAATGTCCTGAGGTCGGATCTCGATGCTATTCGGAACGTTTCCCAAAGTTACCTCGACTGGATCAAGATCGCGAACGGGTTGTTTTGTCAGACGCGCCAGTGTGGTGACGGGGCCGGGCCAGTTTTTGGCGTATTCAGCGACTCCATCAAGATATTTTTGAGTGAGAAACAGTTTCCCTTCTGCATCTACACTGGCCGGTAGGGCTGGGAGCAAAATCAATTCTGGGTCTTTCATGAATTTTCACAGTCCTCAGACGAGATTTTTTGATACGATATCAAACCCAGAGAGGCTCAAGCGTGGCCAAGGCTCAGGGTGCATAACCAGAACATGAGAGTTCCAGCAAGGGCGATTGCCGACAGGAATGCTCTGAGGCAGCGGTCATTGAGGGTAGCGACGTGTCGTGCCTCCTTGAACCTAACAAACATGCATTCGATCAGATTGCAAAGTTCGCAATGGCGCGCGTCAAATCTTATGATCTTTTTGCTGCGTGCGAAACACACGGCGTGCCGGACATGTAAGCGTAACCATTGGGGTAAATGAAGACAATGCCGATCGAGACGCGCCTGACGCGCCCCGCGTGCGCCGGAGACCATCAACTTAAGTAAGGATGATGGTTATGACAAAAAGCAAAATGGCAAATCGCAGCTTGCGTAAGTGTCCGATTTTCGGGGGGGGGCTCACGACATAGAGTGCAGAAGCTTCAATCGGTGCGCTCATAAACGAACGGCGAAGCAAACGCAGCAAAGCTCACCGCCGCTGCATCTTTGTCCGAGAGCGCGGCGTCCTGCGCATTTATCCCCCAATCAATCGCCAGATCAGGGTCGTCAAAACGGACGGATCCTTCTGTGGCGGGCGCATAGGTGGCCGAGCATTTATAGGCCACCATGCAATCGACGCTGCGGGTGACAAAACCATGCAAGAAGCCTTCGGGAATGAATAGCTGATTGGCCTTCTCAGCGGACAATTCGCACCCGACCCACTGGCCATAGGTGGGAGAACCCTTGCGGATATCGACAGCGACATCCCAGATGATGCCTTGAAGCACGCGGACAAGTTTCGCTTGTGCCGACGGCGGTGCTTGAAAATGCAACCCTCGCACGGTGCCGATATCGCGACTGTAGGACTGGTTGTCCTGCACAAACTGCGTGGTGATCCCGTGCTGGGCCAGCGTGTCTGCGTTATAAGTTTCGCTAAAATGGCCACGGCTGTCGACAAACCGGCGCGGGGTAAGTTCGATGACGCCAGTAAGGGCGGTTTCATAGATCATCTCGTTAACGCTTCTCGCTCCTTAGTCAATTCCTAACTATGCTCTTTTCTTAAGGCGTGACGACCTCAAAATCCATAATCAGTTCGTGTTGTTAGAAGCATTTCTCACCGACGCGCTACTAGCAAAACTCTTTTGAGTATAACTACCATACAACGCTACTTTCTTGTCACACAAAGATCTTGAGTGAACCGATATCCTCGGTGGCATCTCAGTTCAACAACAAGACGACCTTTCCGAGGGCCACTTCTGGCTCCGTTGTTGCGTAATCACTCCCGATCTTAAGGGCATGCGGGAGCCGAATATTCTCGGCAGGATGAACGGAGAGCTTCCGATCAAGAAGACACGTTTCACAGACGCCCGGATCATGGGCGGGCTGGGCCAGATGAAGGGCGGTATTCCGGCCGCCGCGCTTTGCCGGGAGCACGGCATGAACAGTGCCAGGCTTTACAAATGGCATGCCAAATATGGCGGCATGGATGAAAGCCTTATCAGTGAGAAGCGATGGCGGAGGAGAACCGGCGCCTGAAGCGCATATATGCCGATGTCAGCATGCAGAACGACCTGCTGAAGGAAGCGCTGGGAAAGAAATGATCAGGCCAGTTCAGCGTCGAGAGCTGGCCGTGAAAGCGGTGGCGATGATCTACGCCTGATTTACGGTGCCCCGACTGCCGATCAGGCTGGCGCTGAACTGGATGCCTTTGAGGAAAAATGGGCGAGGAAATACGCCTCGCTTGCTCCGGCCTGGTGCAGGGCATGGCAAGAGGCGATCCCATTTTTTGCTTTCGATCTGGCCATCCGTAAGATCATCTACACCACGAACGCGATTGAAAGTTTGAACAGTGTCATCCGCAAATCGATCAAGACGTGCGGCTCTTCCCCGACCGAGGAAGCGGCAACCAAGTTGATCTATCTGGCGATCTGAAACTTCGAGAAAGGCGGCAGGAATGTCCGGGAATAGTTTGCCGCGCGCAATCAATTCGCTATCATTGACCTGCTCCCCTGAGAGTCCCCGATTATGAGTTAGCTCTGTTCAGGTTTTGGTCTTTCTTTGACCGGTTAGCATATTCCCACGGTGTCATGCCAGCGAGGCTTGAGTGTGGGCGGTGGTGGTTGAAGTCGTCGCGCCAT
>NZ_DASYOK010000205.1:0-4636 GCF_036007805.1 Yoonia sp. | reverse complement strand
ATGCGGCTGAATGGACCGACCCTTGAGATGGAGCATGCTTTGTCGATCCCTTCAGAGCCGATTGTCCGCGGGTCCATTCAGGTATCGGGCGACGGTGTGCCAACGGTGCTCTTGGCCGATCATCAAACCACAGGCGGCTATCCGAAAATAGCGACCGTGATATCATGTGACACGGACCGGCTGACCCAGCTTCGTGCAGGTCAGAAGATCCGTTTTGCCTCTGTTTCAACGCAGCAGGCACTTGATGCAGTGCGCGATGAAGCGCAGCGAAAGGCGCAGTACCTCGCACAGATTTCCGTCGCGCGCGGCACCTTGGCGCAGCGACTGATGCGCGAAAATCTGATCCACGGCTGGGCGGACGATTAGCGCGGCATCAATCGGGCTGTCTTAGCGCACGAATTTCTTATGCTTCATCCGCTTCGGCTCAAGCGCATCTGCGCCCAACCGTGCCTTTTTGTCTTCCTCGTAGTCGGTAAACGCCCCTTGGAACCACTCCACATGGGCGTCGCCCTCGAAGGCAAGGATATGCGTGCAAATCCGGTCAAGGAAGAAGCGGTCGTGGCTGATGACCACGGCGCAGCCAGCAAAATCAACTAGAGCATCCTCCAGCGCACGCAGCGTTTCAACGTCAAGATCGTTGGTCGGTTCGTCAAGAAGCAGGACGTTCCCACCTGATTTCAGTAGCTTCGCCATATGCACGCGGTTGCGTTCACCACCTGACAGAAGGCCCACCTTCTTCTGCTGGTCCCCACCTTTGAAGTTGAAGGCCGAGCAATAGGCGCGGCTGTTCATGGAGGCGTCGCCCAGTTCGATAATCTCGGCGCCACCGGTGATTTCTTCCCACACCGTGCTGTCGGGGTTCAGCGCATCGCGCGACTGGTCCACGTAAGACAGTTTGACGGTTTCGCCATATTCAACAGTGCCTTCATCAGGTTGTGCCTGACCAGTCAGCATAGAAAACAGCGTGGATTTACCCGCACCGTTGGGGCCGATCACACCGACGATCCCGCCGGGGGGCAGATCAAAGCTCAACCCTTCGATCAAGAGCTTATCGCCCATGTGCTTTTTCAGCCCGTCCACCGCGATCACTTTGGACCCAAGCCGTGGACCGTTGGGGATAATGATTTGTGCGCGGCCCATTTTCTCGCGCTCGGATTGGTTGGCCATCTCGTTATAAGCTGCGATCCGCGCCTTCGACTTGGCCTGCCGCGCCTTGGCACCTTGGCGCATCCATTCCAGTTCGCGCTGCAGGGTGCGTTGCTTGGATTTGTCGTCCTTCGCTTCACGCTCCAGCCGCTTTGCCTTGGCCTCAAGCCAGCTTGAATAGTTGCCTTCATGCGGGATGCCCGACCCACGGTCCAGTTCCAAAATCCAGCCCGTGATTGCATCAAGGAAATAGCGGTCGTGGGTGACGATCAGGATCGTGCCTTTGTAATCAATCAGGTGCTGTTGCAGCCATGCGATGGTTTCCGCATCAAGGTGGTTGGTCGGTTCATCGAGCAGCAGCATATCAGGCGCGTCCAGCAAGAGCTGGCACAGCGCGACGCGGCGTTTCTCACCGCCCGAAAGCGTGGACACATCCGCATCATCGGGCGGACAGCGCAGCGCCTCCATGCTGATGTCGATCTGTGCGTCCAGATCCCACAGATTCTGGCTGTCGATTTCGTCCTGAAGCTGCGCCATCTCGTCTGCGGTTTCTTCCGAGTAGTTCATGGCAACTTCGTTGTAGCGATCAAGGATCGCTTTTTTGTCGGCCACGCCCAGCATAACGTTTTCGCGTACCGTCAGGTTTGGATCAAGCTCGGGTTCCTGCGGCAGATATCCGACACGCGCGCCTTCGGCGGCCCATGCCTCACCGCTGAATTCCTTGTCCTGACCTGCCATAATGCGCATCAGTGTCGATTTACCGGTGCCGTTCACACCGACGACGCCGATTTTTACACCGGGCAAAAAGTTCAGACGAATGTTCTCGAAAACCTTTTTCCCGCCGGGATAGGTTTTGGACACGCCGTCCATGAAATAGACGAATTGATTGGCAGCCATGAGGGACGCTCCGCTTGGAATAGGGTTTTGCCCTAGATAGCGATGCGATGGGGTAGGGGCAATCGCTGTGCGCGGTTAAAATTTCATACCCGATGCGCCCTTGCTAACGCAGGAGGACCTTCCATTACGGTCACAACGCCGTCTGCCTGTCTGCGGACTGAAGGTCTCATGCGGCAGTGCCTAAGATCCAAACCTTGAGGCTTCAGCGTAGAGATTGATGACGCTGCCCATCTGGCGGGTCATGTCATTTGCGCCGTAAAACACTGTTTCCAACTGTTCTCGACTAAGGGCATCACCTGACAACTGTGCATCAATCGGCAGTTGCAAATCGAGCCAGGCGGCGCGCACTGCCGCGAGGCTGGCGTCAATCTTGCTTGTAGGGGGAGGCTGAATGCCGAGGCTCGGCATGCCCAGTGACAATGCACCAATTGAGCTGTTGAATGCCATGCGGGCAGACCATAGCGCGTCGATGGGGCCATCTGTGCCGATGCCGGCGCTGGCCAGACAGGCGTTTTTTGCAATATCTTGCGCCAAAAATTGCTGCCGTTCGGCAATATCAACCAACAATGCATCGGCCAGACGCGTTTTGGCAGGATTGAAATACTGCGCGGCCACCGTGGATACCAATTGATGGGCAACTTGTAGAAGTTCTGCACTTTGCGCGTTGAGCCGCCGAACATCATCATGCGTGCTGTCACCCTGCGCGATCGACAGGGCGTTCATCTGCATCGGTGCCCAGACGTCTTTGAATTGTGCGATGACCGCCAAAGTCATACGGCGTTCTTCGGCCCCGAAAATACCAAGGCCAGTGTCGCCAAATTCCAGCGCATGTGCGATGGCGCTTACTTCTGAAATCGTGGCGGTTAGCATCGGAAGGGCGTCGTCCGTTGCGATTCCGCTTTGCACAAAGCATGCGTCGGCAACAACGCGTTGGCTGAGCATACGCAGTTTGCCCGATAGATCGATTCGCCGGTTTGTGTCGGCTTCCTTGGTATGCTCCGCGAATGAAATGCGAAGCGTGCCGTTCTCATAGGTGGCAGTTGTTTGCGCGTGTGCAGGCAGGCTGCATGTGAGGGCCGCAGCCGCAAACGTCAGACGGACACAGGTTGTAATATCGCTAAGACAGGAACGAACAGGACGGGCCATGGCAATTTCTTCCCTCGACAGCAGGGTTCAGAAACCCTGGCGATTAACATCCGGGCAAGCGCGGAAGAAAAGCCCCACTTGCCGTACTCATCAAGACAGCGGCAAATACACAAACCGCTTTAAACTAAGGTTAATGTTAGCTGTATTCCGGTGCCGCGTCCAAGATTCGTCTGTATAAAAGGGCGTTATTGCTGGAAACGGTGTGTTGCGCAGTCCAAAATGAACGGGCCAAGTAGAAAAGGCCCCGCCAATGCGGGGCCTTCCTGTTTAGGCTCATTCGATGTCTTTACTGCGGGATTTCTGCAGTGATGCCTTCCACGTAAAAGTTCATACCTGCCAAAGTGCCATCGTCAGCGATTTCACCATCGGCCAGCCAGACAGAACCGTCCTGGCGGTTAATCGGGCCGGTAAAGGCGTGGTATTCGCCAGTACGAAGGCGCTCGATCAGGGCTTCAGCAGAGGCTTTGATTTCGGCGGGAACCGCGTCGGAGATTTCACCGATGCCGACCATGCCCGGGCCAATGCCGTCCCATGTGTCCATGCTTTCCCATGTGCCATCGATCACCGCCTGTGTGCGGGCGATGTAGTAAGGCGCCCAGTCGTCAATGATCGAGGAGACGCGCGGGAAAGGCGCGAATTCTGCCATGTCAGAGGCCTGACCAAAGGTGACAACATTGCCAGCAGCCTGTGCTGCGGCCTGCGGCGCTGTCGAATCTGTATGCTGCAGGATCACGTCAGCGCCTTGCTCGATCAGAACATTAGCCGCTTCGGCTTCTTTTGCAGGATCAAACCAAGTGTAGGCCCAGATGATGCGGAACTCGACATCAGGGTTCACTTCCTGCGCGTGCAGGTAGGCTGCATTGATGCCGCGAATGACTTCGGGGATCGGGTAGGACGCGATATAGCCGATGATGTTGCTTTCGGTCATTTGGCCCGCAATGTGGCCCTGAACCGCGCGGCCCTCGTAGAAACGTGCCGAATAGGTCGATACGTTGTCTGCGCGTTTATAGCCTGTGGCGTGCTCGAACTTCACGTCAGGGAACTGCGCCGCGACGTTGATCGTTGCATCCATATAGCCAAAGGATGTGGTGAAAATCAGGTCAGCACCCTGTAGCGCCATCTGTGTCATCACGCGCTCTGCGTCGGGACCTTCTGGCACGCTTTCGACAAAGACGGTCTCAACCGCGTCACCAAAATGCTCTTCCACGGCCAGACGGGATTTGTTGTGCTCATATGTCCAGCCGCCATCGCCGATTGGCCCGACATAAACGAACCCGACGGTTGTTGGTTCGTGGCCGTCCGCAGCGGCCCCTGTTGCAAGGCCAAGCGCGAGCGCAGCACTGGCCAATAGTGTTTTCGTTGTCATGTGTATCCCCTTGGTGGTCTTGTTGTCGCCTCAACGTGAGGCATGGAAAGATTGTCCCAGTGATCCGGGCGCACGTCCAGC
>NZ_DASYOK010000204.1:0-4194 GCF_036007805.1 Yoonia sp. | reverse complement strand
GCCGAGATCACCACATGGGAGTTACCCTGCGCGGCGGCCATTTCAGCGACGCGAGCGGACTGGCTGTTGCCTTTGCCTGCGCTGTCTTCTTCGACGTTGCAGACATAAAGGACGGGCTTGGTCGTCAGCAGTTGCAGCATTTTCCATTGCTTGGCATCATCGGGGTCCACATCAACGGTGCGGGCGGGTTTGCCGTCTTCCAACGCCGCCTGCGCCATTTCCAGCAGGCGCACCTGCTGGACCGCCTCTTTGTCGCCACCACGCACTTTGCGCACGAGGTTCTGCAAACGCTTTTCAATGCTCTCCAGATCAGCGAGCATCAATTCGGTTTCAATCACTTCTGCATCTTCGACAGGGTCCACACGACCCTCGACATGGGTGATATCGTCGTCCTCAAAGCAGCGCAGCACATGGGCAATGGCATCGCACTCACGGATATTGGCCAGAAACTGATTGCCCAGACCCTCGCCCTTGCTGGCACCTTTCACCAAACCCGCGATATCGACGAATGTCATGCGCGTCGGGATGATCTGCTTGGACGAGGCAATCGCCGCCAGCTTGTCCAGCCGCGCATCAGGCACCGCCACATCGCCGACATTGGGTTCAATCGTACAGAACGGGAAATTGGCCGCCTGCGCCGCCGCTGTCTTGGTCAGCGCGTTAAACAAGGTCGATTTGCCCACATTCGGCAAACCCACAATACCCATCTTGAAACCCATCACGGCTCTCCTTTGAACGTTACGGCGCTTCTAGGCGGCGCGCGTCCTCTGCGCAAGCCACATGGGATCGTCACTCAGCCATTGATTTTCCGCCCCCCATCAAGCAAACCAAGCCAAGTTTGCAGACCGGGGACAAAGATGAGCAGAATCGACGCCAAATTCGTGCAGTTGCGCGCAGAGAACAAAAAAGCTTTCGTGGCTTATGTGATGGCGGGTGATCCTGACTATGACACCGGTCTTGAGGTCGTCAAAGGCCTGCCCGGCGCGGGTGTCGATATCATCGAACTGGGCATGCCCTTTACCGATCCGATGGCCGATGGTCCCACGATCCAGCTGGCCGGTCAGCGCGCGCTTGAGGGCGGGCAGACGCTTGAGAAAACGCTGCAATACGCCCGTGAACTGCGCAAGACCGACGACACAACCCCGATTGTCATGATGGGGTATTACAACCCGATCTATTCGCGCGGTGTTGATACGTTCTTGGCGGACGCAAAGGCCGCCGGCATTGACGGGCTGATCATCGTTGATCTGCCTCCCGAAGAAGATGATGAACTGTGCATCCCCGCGCAAAAGATGGGGATCAACTTCATCCGGTTGGCCACGCCAACAACAGATAACAAACGCCTGCCCAAAGTGCTCGAGAATACCTCGGGCTTTGTCTACTACGTCTCTGTCACAGGCATTACCGGTGCCGCCGCCGCACAGGCTGATGAAGTCGGCCCCGAGGTTGCGCGCATTAAATCTCAGACCGATCTACCTGTTATCGTGGGCTTTGGCATCAAAACGCCAGACGCTGCCGAAGCCATCGCCAGCATCGCGGACGGTGCTGTTGTTGGTTCTGCGATTGTTGAAAAGATCGCGGCAGGTGAAAGCGTGGCTGACGTTCTGGCCTTTGTGAAATCGTTGGCGGATGGAACCCATCGCGCCTGAGCCACGTCTTTTGCGCAAGGACACCAAGCCATGTATGTCCCTCCCCAGTTTCTTGAGATCGAAATCGACGAGATCACGGCAATCACCCAAGCCGCTCCTCTGGCTTGCATTGTGGCCCAAACCGCTCAGGGGCTTATTGCAAACCATATCCCGTTGCTGTCCGCCCCCGATAGCAGGCTGATCGGGCATGTTGCTGCGGCCAACGACATGCACAGGCTGATCACCGAAGGACAAGAGGTCCTTACCATTTTCCGCGGCAATGACGCCTATGTCTCGCCAAACTACTACCCGTCCAAAGCGGAACATCACCGCCATGTACCGACATGGAATTATCAAGTGGTCCATGTCTATGGCACAATCAGCTTTCAGTATGACGACCATGCCAAACGCGCCGCAGTCGCCCTTTTGACCCGCGACCATGAACGGCGCATCAACGGACAGCATGCGTGGAAGATGGCGGATGCGCCCAAGGACTACATGCAGCAGATGCTTGACGGCATTGTCGCATTCCACATCAATGTCCGCACAATCCTCGCCAAATCCAAGCTGAGCCAGAACCGTGATGCACGTGATTATGAAGGCACAATTTCCGGACTGAAGGCTGCGGGACATGACGCGATGGCCGCAAAAATGGAAAACCGGTCAAAGAAACCTGCATGAGCCGGAGCCTTGCAAACTATATTGCAGCAAACCCATTGTATTGGTAATAAGACTTAACCAATTCAAGGATTTTGGCATGCCTGTCATCACAACAATCGCGGACCTGAAGCGGCTGCATAAGCGCCGTACACCCAAGATGTTCTACGACTATGCCGAAAGCGGCAGTTGGACCGAACAGACATTCCGCGAAAACACATCCGATTTCGACCAGATCAGGTTCAAGCAAAGGGTCGCGGTGGATATGACCAACCGCACCACTGCCAGCCAGATGATCGGCCAGAATGTGGCGATGCCTGTCGCCCTCGCCCCTGTTGGCCTTACGGGCATGCAATGCGCTGACGGCGAGATCAAAGCCGCCCGCGCGGCCGAAAAGTTCGGCGTGCCGTTCACGCTGTCCACCATGTCGATTTGCGCGATCGAGGATGTGGCCGAGAACACCACCAACCCCTTCTGGTTTCAGGTCTACACGCTCAAAGACGATGACTTTATGAAGCGCCTCTTTGACCGCGCGCGTGCCGCCAAATGTTCAGCCATCGTCATTACGCTGGACCTGCAAATCATGGGGCAACGGCACAAGGACCTGAAAAACGGTCTCTCCGCGCCACCAAAATTCACTGCGGCCAGCATCGCCGATCTTGCCACGAAATGGGGCTGGGGCATCGAGATGCTGCAAACCAAGCGCCGCTTCTTTGGCAACATCGTCGGCCACGCCAAAGGGGTCACAGACCCCTCATCGCTGGCATCGTGGATTGCAGAAGCTTTTGATCACGCTCTGGACTGGGACCGCGTCGCGCAACTGATGAAGATGTGGGACGGTCCGGTGATTCTCAAAGGGATCATGGATGCCGATGATGCACGAAAAGCAGCAGAATTAGGCGCAGATGCGATCATTGTTTCCAATCACGGGGGGCGTCAACTGGATGGCACACTGTCGTCGATCCGCGCCCTGCCCGCGATCATGGACGCGGTCGGCGACAAGGTAGAGGTCCACCTTGATAGCGGCATCCGGTCAGGACAGGACGTGCTCAAGGCGCTCGCGATGGGGGCCAAGGGCACCTATATCGGGCGGGCTTTCGTCAACGGCCTGGGGGCAATGGGCGAAAAAGGTGTGACCACCGCGCTGGAGGTGATCCATAAAGAGCTTGATCTGACGATGGCGCTTTGCGGTCGGCGCGATGTGAATACGCTCGACAAGGATATCCTGCTGATACCACAGGGCTTTGAAGGGCATTGGCAGTAAACGAAAGCCAGGTCACAGGAAATCACGCATGCAAAGACCTTGTATCCAACCGCGTGAAATATGCCACAATGCATTGGAAATGTTATCTATTTTCAGCATGAGGCCCACAGCCGGTTGACGCTGCAGCACTTCTTGGAAACTTTCGCGCCACACAGGCGGGACCTCAGGTGCCGTCTGAAATTGGAACTATGTGTCAGTGAGGAATAAATTAATGCTTACAAAAACAACCGCGATTGCCGCAGTCATTGCACTCTCGGCGTCATCCGCGTTTGCGGGTGGTCTGTCCGACCAGATTGTAGAAGCACCCGTCATGGAAGAGGCGGTCGTTGCTGAACCGCGGATCAACACCACCTATGTGGTTGTCGGTGTTCTTGCAGCACTTCTGATTGCAGCAGCAGTGGGTCAGGAAGAGAATGACAGCGTTCAACAGCCGCGTATTCCAGTGAACGAAGACCCTATCATCATCATCCCAGACCCCGGAAATAACCCTCCGCAGACCTAGGATTCGTGAAGGTGCAGTGCTAGTCTTCTTTGGCGCAAAAGAGAAACTCACTCCGCTGCGTCAGGAAGTATTAACGAGTTAGGAACACTTGATGTTTAAGAAAGTAACAGCTCTCGCAGCTGCAACTGCCCTTTGTGCGTCCA
>NZ_DASYOK010000203.1:0-27588 GCF_036007805.1 Yoonia sp. | reverse complement strand
AGCGCGCCGCACCGTGCCGCGGCACTGGCGGGCCGCGATGTGCTGGAAGCGGGGGGCACGGCGATTGAAGCCATGGTCGCTGCCGCCGCTGCGGTGGCCGTGGCCTATCCGCATATGAACGGGATTGGCGGCGACGGGTTCTGGGTGATCCACCGGCCTGGCCAGGCCCCCGTGGGCATATCGGGTTGTGGTCGTGCAGCGGGGCTTGCAACGCCGGAATGGTACGCCGCGCGCGGGGCAACGGATGCGATCCCCAGCCGTGGCGCACAGGCGGCATTGACCGTGCCGGGCACGATTGAGGGTTGGGCAAAAGCGCTGGACCTTGTGCCGGCAGACCGGCGTCTGCCCCTGTCACAACTTCTCGCACCGGCGATTGCGCTGGCACGCGAGGGTGTCGCAGTGACAGCAAACCAGTCCCTCACAACCGCCGACAAGCTGGCGACCCTGAAAGGTGTCGCAGGCTTTGACGAGACCTTCCTTGTGGATGGCGCACCGCCGGAACCGGGGTATCGTTTGCGCCAGACGGCACTTGGCGAGACCTTGCAGCGCCTCGCCGATGTGGGCCTTGATGATTATTACCGCGGCGACATCGCCGCAACCCACGCGGCATTTCTGGAAAAAGCAGGTAGCCCGCTGCGGCTGGACGATTTTAACCGCTTTGCTGCTGAACAGGTCACGCCGCTGACGGTTCAGGTGAAAGCAGGCCAGCTTTATAACATGATCGCACCGACCCAAGGGGTCTCATCCTTGATGATCCTTGCGCTGTTTGACCGTTTGAACGTCGAGACGGCAGAGAGTTTCGCGCATCTGCATGGTCTGATCGAGGCTACAAAGCTGGCCTTTATCAAGCGCAATGCGGAACTGGGTGATCCTGACTATATGGCAACACCCGCTCAGGGCTGGCTGCGAGCGGACGATCTGGATGCGCTGGCGAAACAGGTCAATCCGGAGGTCGCCTTGCCTTGGCCGCATGAAGCCAAAGCAGGCGATACGATCTGGATGGGGGCCGCCGATCGCGACGGCTGCGTTGTCAGCTTTATCCAGTCGGTCTTTTGGGAATTCGGATCAGGCCTGACATGCCCTGATACCGGCGTCTATTTCCAGAACCGTGGCGCAGGCTTTTCGTTGCAGGAGGGGCCCAACCAACTGGGTCCCTACCGCCGTCCGTTCCACACATTGAACCCCGCTTTGGCGCAATTGGCGGATGGCCGTGTCATGGCCTACGGCACGATGGGTGGCGAAGGTCAGCCACAGACACAGGCGGCAGTCTTTACGCGCCATGTGTTATTCGGACAGGATTTGCAGGCGGCAGTGACAGCGCCAAGGTGGCTTTTGGGCCGCACGTGGGGGGACGCGACAACGAGCCTGAAGCTCGAGGACCGTTTTGATCCTGAACTTGTCGCGGCTCTGACCGCGGCAGGTCATGAGGTTGAGATGATCGCTCCGTTCTCTGATCTTGCAGGTCACGCTGGTGCGGTGGTGATGCACCCTTCCGGCCTGATCGAATGCGCAAGTGATCCGCGCGCTGACGGTGCGGCGATCGCTGTCTGATCCCGCGGGTCCAGCGCCGTTTGTGCAGCACAGAACATGATAACGCCGCAGCAGTGTTCCTGCTGCGGCGTTATCACATTCAACAAAGCCCCTGCCTTAGGCGCCGTAAAGGCCAGCCGTCTTTCCGCGCAGTGCCACCAGAGCCAGAACTGTATCAATCGTTGGCGTCGGCGTTTCGGTGACGCGCCCAAGCTCTTTGACCGAACCCACAAGCGCGTCGATTTCCATTGGGCGTCCTTGGTCCAGATCCTGCAGCATGGATGTGCGGTGCGCCCCCACATCGGCACCGCCTTGAATGCGACGGTCGACATCAATCGGGAATTTGACGCCCAGCTTCTCGGCAATCGCCTGCGCTTCAAGCATCATGTTGCGCGCCACCTCACGGGTACCGGGGTCTGTGCACAGAACATCAAGCGTCGCATGGGTCAGCGCAGAGATCGGATTGAACGACAGATTGCCCCAGAGCTTGACCCAGATTTCGTCCCTGATCTTCGGCCGGACAGGCGCCCTGAGCCCCGCATCTGCTAGCGCCTTGGAAAGGGTAAGGGCGCGTTCTGACTTTGATCCGTCAGGTTCCCCCAAGGAAAAGCGGTTGCCTTCGATGTGTTTGACAACACCCGGTGCGATGACCTCGGCGGCAGGGTAGACGACACAGCCCAGCACACGGTCCGGACCAAAGCCGTCCCATTGTGCGTTGCCGGGATCGACTGTTTCCAGCCGCGTGCCTTCAAGCGGACCGCCGATTTTGTGGAAATACCACCAGGGCACACCGTTGACGCCGGAGACAATGGTCGTGTTCTCGCCGATCAGCGGCTGCATTTTTGACACCACTGGCGGGACGGAGTGGGCCTTGAGCGTGACAATCACATAGTCCTGTGGCCCAAGATCGGCCGCATCGTCCGAAGCTGTGACCTTTACAATCGTCTCGCCGCTTTCCTCGATCAGGCGCAACCCGTCTTCGCGCATCGCCTTGAGGTGCGGGCCGCGCGCCACAAGGCTGACATCTGCCCCGGCCTGCGCCAGCTTTGCACCCATATAGCCGCCGATTGCACCGGCCCCGAAAATACAGATCTTCATGCTGTGTTCCTTATCCCAGACCGAGTTTCTCGGCGAGGCCGATACGCTGGAGCTTTCCGGTCGCACCCTTCGGGATCTCATCAAGGATCAGGATATTGCGCGGAACCTTGAAGGCCGCCAGCCGCTCGCTCGCGAAATCGCGGATCTCACGATCGGTGGCGCTCTGGCCCTCTTTCAACACGACGGCGGCAGCAACGTCTTCGCCCAGTTTGGCGTGCGGGACAGCAAAGGTCACACATTGCCCGACGGCAGGGTGATCGGACAGGACGCCATCAACCTCGAGCGGGCTGATCTTTTCGCCACCACGGTTGATAATTTCCTTCAGGCGACCGGTCAGAGACAGATAGCCGTCCTCATCAAACATGCCCTGATCGCCGGTCCGGAACCAGCGCTTGCCGTCGGCCTCAAAGAAGTTCTTCTCGTTCGCTTCGGGGTTTGCCTCATAGCCCGGTGTCACGTTGGGGCCGGAAATGGCAATCTCGCCCACGCCATCAATCAGGCGGTTTTCCACTTCATGGGCAATGCGTACTTCGGGACCGGCGGGCAGACCGACAGCGCCGGGTTTCTGACGGCCCGGCTCAATCGGATTGCAGCACATCTGATGCGCGGCCTCTGTCATGCCGTAGGCCTCGACGACTGGGGCGCCAAAGGTCTCTGCCAGTTGGGTCATCACAGGACCGGGCAGGGACGAGGAAGATGACCGCAAGAAGCGCAAGCGCGCGTTCTTGATGATCTCCGCATTGCGCGGTGCGCGCGCCAGAATGGCCTGATGCATCGTCGGCACGGCGGTGTACCACGTGGGATCGACCTCTTCGAGCCAGCCATAGAACTTGAGCGCATCAAAACCCGGCGCACAGCTGATCGACGCCCCGGCGGCTAGCGACGCGCTCACCGCCGCAATCAGACCATGGATATGGAACAGTGGCATCACGTTGAGGCAACAATCCTCCGGCGTCAGAGCAAGCGACGCACGGATGTTTTCTGCAGAGGCTGCGACATTCGATTGCAGCAGCGGCACGATCTTGGGGCGCGATGTGGTGCCCGAGGTGTGCAGGATAAGCGCCACGTCATCGGCCGTGGGGACTGCATCCGACACATCGCCTGTCACATCGGTTGCAAGCGTGAAGGTGCCCGCCGGTTCGGTCGCGGTCAGTTCGATGACTGTCATGTCAAAGCGGTTCGCGGCCGCGCGCGCAGGCCCGTCATAGCCCGCCTCCACGATAATGGCGCGCGCTTTGAGGTCCTCAAGATAGAACGCGAATTCGTCCTCTTTGTAGGCAGGGTTCAGCGGGGCCGTGGTGGCAGACTGCGCGACAGTGACGAAAGCAGCAGCCATTTCAGGGCCATTGGGCAAGACGATCGCAACACGGTCACGCGCGCCGATACCTGCTTTGCGCAATGCTGCGCGCACGTCTTGCGTAAGCGCCCGCAGGTCGGCGTAGGTCATCCAGTCGCGGCCAGGTGCACCGATGGCATTGGCCGTATCGGGGTGGGGCTGGATCAGGTCTTCAAGTCTTTGCATTGCGTGTCTTTCATGTCGTTTGGTGTTTGGATGGACGCGATCTCTTGTCAGATTTCGCACATCGGTCAGTTTGCTGCGACCCGTTTTTTGCGGCGCAACAGTTTGAACGCGGGCAAGAGGATCAGGAAGATTGCGATCACCGTGATGGGCCCTGCGATTGGTCTGTTAAAAAAGATCATCGGGTCGCCTGATGACAATAGCAAGGACTGACGCAATGTCGGTTCGGCAATCGGTCCAAGCACAATCGCCAAGACGGCTGGGGCAAGGGGGTAATCGAACTTGCGCATGAAGAATGCCCCAAGCCCGAAGATCACGATAAGCCACAGGTCATGCATGCTGCGTGATGCGGCAAAGCCACCGACGATAGACAGCACAAAGATCAGCGGGGCAAGGATCGTGAACGGCATCCGCAGCATCCACACAAACAGCGGAATAAACGCAAGGTTGATCAGAACCGCCGCCAGATTCGAGATATAGAACGAACCGATCAGGCCCCAGACAAACTCGCTCTGGTCAAGAAAAAGGCGCGGGCCCGGTGTGAGGCCCCAGATGACCATCCCGCCCAGCAGGATCGCCGTCGTCGGCGAGCCAGGAATGCCCAGTGTCAGCATCGGCAGCATGGAGCCCGTTGATGCCGAGTTGTTGGCGGCCTCGGGGGCGGCGACCCCATCGGGGGAGCCCTTGCCGTATTCTTCAGGGGTCCGCGAAAGCATCTTGGCGACACCGTAGGACATCAGCGAACCGGGTGTAGCACCCGCGGCAGGCAAGATACCGACAAAGAAGCCGAGGAACGAGCCGATCAACGTCCCTTTCCAGCCCTTTTTCGTCGCTTCTTTGGAGTCCGCCATCATACCTTTGGCGGTCATCTTGGGGTTTGTTGTTGTCACTTCACCGCGCGTTTGTTCGATCGTCCAGATCATTTCCCCGATGCCGTAGACACCGATGGCCAAGACGATAAAGCCGATCCCGCGCAAGAATCCCTGTATGTCAAAAAGGACCAGCCGCGGTTCGCCCGAGATTGTGTCGAAGCCGACAGTCGCAAGGACCAGTCCAAAACAGATAGAGAAGATCGTCTTGGGGATATCATCGCCGCCAAGGCCTACAAAAGTTGCAAAGGCCAGCAGCATCAATGCGAAGATTTCCGGTGGACCGAACGAAAGCGCCATCGTTGCAAGAAGCGGTGCAAAGAGTGTGAACAGGACGGTGGCGACGGTGCCACCTACAAAGGACGCCAGCGCTGCAGTCACCAAGGCCAGACTGGCACGCCCCTGAAGTGCCAGTGGACGCCCGTCAAATGTTGTGGCCACTGCGGTCGACGCCCCGGGGATGCCCAGTGTCACCGATGAAATCGCACCGCCGTACATCGCGCCATAGTAGATGGCCGCAAGAAAGATGATGGCCGAACTGGGTGGCACGAGAAACGTGATTGGCAAAAGGATTGCCACGCCGTTCACCGATCCCAAGCCGGGCATCGCGCCGATAAAGAGCCCGACGGTCACACCAATCAGGATCAACATCAGATTGATCGGCATGAGCGCCAGCAAAATGCCGTCGGCAAGAGATGAGAAAACTTCCATGATGGTCCTCGGTTCGCGGCTGCGTCAGTAAATGATGTCGTACATCAGATCGAAGAATGGTTGGGTGAACGGCATGCCCTGTGGCATCGAAATCTGCATCGCGCCTTCAAAGAAAAAGAACAGCGCAATAGGCAGGACAATCGCCATCGTCAGTGTCAGCAGCCATGAATGCCTGCCCAGAAAACGCAGATAGTAGATAAGGAAAAGCCCAACCGCACCGTACATCGACACCACGGAAATCATTGCAACAAACCCAACGACCCCGCCGCCGACAAGGATCACCGTCCGCCATCCAAAGCGGTCCATGAGTGGTTCATCCGATACGGATGCCGGGCTTTTGCCGCGCCACCAGTTCCACGCGATGGCACAGCAGCTCAAAAGCATGCCCGTGGACAACCAGAATGGCCAGAACCCGCCACCCGGCCCCTGGCCGCGAATATAGCCGATGGGAAGCTCGGTGCTTTTCCACATCAGATAGAGAGAAAAGAGGGCAAGAAACCCTGCAAGCGATATCTCACCTTGGCGCATCTCTGCCCCCTTTCCGTTAGGTTGGTTTAGCCGTCAATTTCGGACAAAAGCTGACGATGGTTTGCAACCTGCGTTGTCCAGTAAGCACGGGTTTCTGCCTCATCCATCGGGAGCGGCGACATGCTTTCCGAGACAAGGTAGTCCTGCCAGGCGTCGCTTGCGTAGACCTGACCGAATATCTCGCGGTAATAGGCCGCAGCTTCGTCTGACATGCCGGGCGCGCCGACAATGGCCCGCTGGTTGAAGTAAGAGAAGTCATGGCCCATTTCCTTGATCGTCGGCACGTCAGGGTAGGCATCCATACGTGTGTCGGAGAACGATAGAATTGGCACAAAATCGCCTGCTTCATAGAAGCCCTTGGCTTCGGAAGGGTTGTTCACAGTTGCCATGATCTGCTGACCGGCAAGATCTTTGGCCACGGCGCCACCACCATCATAGGGAATGTACTTGATGTCGAGGTCATAGACGCCGGACATATAGGCGATGACGATCGAGTCTTCCTGACCGACACCGGTGCCGCCCATGACATACTCTCCATCCATCTCACGGACTTTCGCGAGAAATCCGTCAAAGTCTGTAATGCCGGAATCCTTGTGTACCCAAAGCAGGAAAGGATCGACGCCCATCATCGTAATCGGCGTGAAGGTTTCGATATCAATGCCCAGCGCCTCTTGGCGGATCGGCGTTGTGTAGAATGAGTTCAGCGTCACCATAAGCGTATGGTCGGGATCACGTGCATCATTGAGGTGTAGCAACGCCTCTGCGCCGGAACCGCCACCACGGTTCGTCGGGATCAGAGGGCGGTTTGTCATATCGTTTGCTTCGACAACGGATTGTACGAAGCGTGCGATCTGGTCTGCGCCGCCTCCGGGGCCCGCCATGATCGTGAAATCAATCGGGCGGGTCGGCTGCCAGTCCTGCGCAAGAGCCGAAAGGGGAATCGTTGCAAGGGTGCCACCTACGGCCAGCCCCAGAAAAAGCCTTTTCGTTAATTTCATTGTATGTTCCTCCATGTAGGGTCCGATCTTTCGGACGTTCAGTTTGCGCTTGCTGCGCGTTTTTTTATTTCGCTTGGGGGGTATAGTCCCGCCGTCTTGGGCCGTAGCGCGGCCCAGGATTGTTTTCAGTGGGCCATCAGGATGGGCATGTCTGTTTTGTCCACGATGCGTTCGGTGTTGCCGCCAAAAAGCATCTCGGTTTCATGACTGTGGCTATAGGCCCCGATGACCAGCAGGCTGGCGCCGATGTTTTTGCTGGTCTTGAGCAGTTCTGTCGCTGCGTCTTTCCCCTCAAAACCTACGATCTCGGCTGAGATGCCGCGTAGTGCGTAGTAATCCACCAATTCGTCCACGCTCGGGCCATGCGACTGGACCTTGCCGCCCGTCAGGATACTGACCTTTTGGGCCGCGTTAACAATGTCGAGAGAGGAGGCGACGGCGCGTGCTGCGGGCAGCGACCCATTCCAGCCAACCGCCACGTGCTTGGCAAAGGTTTCGTCAGGCTGAAGTTGCCCCGGACAAATCAGGACAGGCCGTCCCGCGCCGTAAAGTGCGGCTTTCAGAGAGCTTTGGCCAAGGTTTCGTTCACGCTGGGGTTTTGGCAGAACGATAAGATCTGATAGCCGGCCAGCATGCTTGACGACATCGGCCATACGCCCCTGTTCTTCGGTAAAGGTGCAGACGACAGAGCCCTCTGCCTCGGCGTTTTCGCTCAGCCCAAATTCACGCGCCAAGCGGTGCAAAATACCGCGCAGATGGTCTTCCTGCCGGTTGGCAAGCTCAACGGCCTGCTCCATCATGACCTTGCGTGCGAAGTCATTCAGAGGAATGCCCGTGGGCATCAGATCTTTGGCCTGCGCACGGCAGTGCACGACATTGACCTGTGCTTGGTGTTGCTTGGCAAGCTCGGCTGCATGCGCAAGTACGGTTGCCACCATGCCATCACCACGTACGGGAACCAGGATGGACTTTATCATCACCAAGAACCGCCTTTGCCTTCTTGCGCTGTCAAAACGCGCCACATTCGTAGAGCGAGTTCCAGCACCAAGGTGCAGCCTTTCGCTGTCTAGGTTGTATTGAGTGCGCAACTTTATTTCGTCAAGTATTTTTATTTTGAAACTTAGTTTCTGTCACATTTTTTTGAGGTTTTATAAGCCTTTGTAAACCATTTGTTTTTCAGTACTCTGAGGTATACAGCCTTATTTGAGGGCGAAATGCCGCTTTTTTGGACGCAACGCAGAAACGAGAGCAACGTATGGCGCGCACGAATCGTGTCAGACTGCGCACGAGCGCTCACGATAACCGCACCGTTTTATGACTGACTTCGATCCTGCGTTCGCGCAGCAAGTCCTCTACTTTCCGTAGCGAAAGCGGAAAACGGACGTAGAGCATCACAGCGAGGCGGATGATTGCAGGTGACGTTTTGAAGTAGCGAAATGTAGAGCGTTTTGTCATCCAATGGCTAGGGGCGTATACCGCCCGCCTCAAGCGGGCTTGGTGCTGAAAGTGCCCTGGGGTCTGCTTTCAGCACCAAGCTGTCATTGTTGAGTGCTTGCGGAACGGCTTGGTGAGTTAGGTAAGATATGAGCCAAGTGGCGGGGTGCTTAGCGAAAAATGCGCTCGTTGCGCATGCCCCAATCCGCATAAAGATCGGCCATGATTGTGCGAAATTGCTGTTCGGTTTTGACGAGCGACGCCTTAGCGTCAGCTATGCCTCCAAACACCTTGGCCTCGTCCCCGGCTTGGACACCCTTAACATCGGTGATGTCGACAACGAGCGTATTCATAGAGGTTTTGCCCATGACTGGTGCAAGCTGATTGCCTAGAACGACAGCCGCATCGGGGTCTCGCGACCGGCGAAACCCATTTGCATAGCCGATCGACAGGCAAGCCAGTCTTCGGTCTGCGTTCAGCAGACAGGCTTTATCATAGCCGACCGATGCGCCCTTTGGGTAATCCCCAACGCTGACCACCCGCGCCTTCAAATCCATCGTGGTCTGAAACCCCAACTCTGGTTTCAATATCCCGTAGAGGATCGCACCACACCGGTACATGTCAGTCTCAACTGGTTCGTCCGACACCAACGTCAGTGAACTGCCAGCATGAACCAGAATATCTGACCGTTCCAGCGTACTGTTCTCGATGATCCGCGAGACCTGTTTCTGGAAAAGGTCCGCGCTGGCACGCAGATTATCAGGGGTGTTGCAGGGAAAATGGGTGCAAATGCCTATGATGTCCTTGCCCAGCAAATCGAGGATCGCTTGGCAGGTTTCCCAACCCTTATCTGTTGAAATTTCAAGTCCGTCGCGCGACATGCCCAAGGCATTCAAGGCCAGATGGGCGCGTACGTTATGGCCTGCTACTTTGAGCGCCTTCAACTTTTCAGCGATTGCAAGAGAGCTGACTTGTTCTTCTATCTGAGCGTCCAGCGCGTTGGCGATTTCGTCAGGTGTGGCGGCGCGCAGACGGATTAGGGTGCCCTCGTATCCTGCGTCGCGCACGGCCCGGGCCTCGGTATTTGACGTAATGCCAATACAGTCGACCCCCTGCGCCTGCATCACGGGCACAACCTGTTTGATCCCATGGCCATAGGCATCGGCCTTGAGCACCGCGCAGAGCCTGCGGCCAGAGGGAACAAGCCCGAGCGTCAGCTTTAGATTGCGGGAAATTCGATCGAGATGGATTTCGCACCATGACCCAAGATAATTATCGACGGTCATGATCGGGGTGGGCCTAGTAGCCTTTCGACAATCCCACAGAACTGGTCGATAACGACAGGGAGCAAAGCATCGGGGAAATCATAGTCGGGGTTGTGCAACTGGGGCTGCGTTTCCCCGGATCCGATGTAAAGCATCGTAGCCTTGGGCCCGTCATCCCCGATCCGTCCAAAATCCTCGGACCAGCGCATTGGCAACGCCATGTCGTTGATCGCATGCCCCAGGTCCAAAGCCACGTTGCGTGCAATTGCCGTTGCGTCAGCGTCGTTCACTACGGAGGGAAATATATCATGCCACTGGACATCCACCTTCAGTACACCCTTGTTGCGGTCCACCTCTGCCAGCGCGTCGGCGATCAAGGTGTCCATACGCGCGTTTGACATGGTGCGCAGGGTCACGCGTAACTCGCCCTCTGCCGGTGCAATGCCAAAGGTTGGCTCGCCCAAATAGGCGTGCGTCAGCGTGGATAGTGCGAAATCATCATCCCCGATCTGCCCACTTCCCAACGCCGGTAAAGAGGTCATCAGTGCGGCCATCGCAGTGGCGGGTGACAACCCGTCTTCGGGGGCGGCCGCATGAGAGCTTTTGCCTTCGAAGCTGATCTGCATGCCGCGTGATGCGCAATTGCCGGGCCCGGACCGCAGGCCGATTTCGCCCAATGGGCGACCGGGCACATTGTGGTAGGCAAAGGCATAATCGGGACGGATTTCCGCCCATCTGTCATCTTCGATAACGGCCTTTGCCCCCGCGCCGGTTTCCTCGGCGGGTTGAAATAACAAGATTACGCGGCCTGATGCAGGCCGTGTCGCCAACTGCATGGCGACGCCCAGCATGGACACCATATGACCATCATGGCCGCAAAGGTGTCCCTTGCCATCATTCATGGATTTGTACGGCAGGTCGGACAGTTCGCGGATTGGCAACCCATCAAGTTCGCAGCGCAGCAGCACAGTTGGACCCGGTGCTGTGCCTTTGAACTCGGCCGCGACACCGTTTCCACCCAGATCACGCCAGATGCGGTCAGCCCCAAGTGCTTCCAACTCGGCGCTAATGCGCTGGGCTGTGGCGCTTTCCTCCCCCGAAATCTCGGGGGTGCGATGCAGTTCGTGCCGCAGGGCCGTCAGCTGCACAAGATGTTGCGGAGTGAGCGTTTGCATGGTGATAACCTCAGAATACTTCGAATAGGCCAGCTGCGCCTTGGCCGCCCCCAACGCACATGGATACGACACCCCATTTTACGCCCTGGCGGCGCCCTTCAAGCAGTATGTGCCCCGCCATGCGTGCCCCGGACATGCCATAGGGGTGTCCAATGGAAATAGCGCCACCATTTACGTTCAGCCGATCATCAGGGATCGACAAAGCATCGCGGCAATAAAGAAGTTGGGCCGCAAATGCCTCGTTGATTTCCCATAGATCAATGTCGTCTACCGTCAGACCAGCGCGCGCCAACAGACGCGGGATGGCGACAACAGGACCAATACCCATTTCCTCGGGCGCGACCCCGGCCACGGCAAAGCCCCGTAGCGCGCCAAGTGGTGCAAGCCCACGACGATGGGCCTCGGCGGCTTCCATGACGACCAAGGCAGCGGCGCCATCAGATAATTGGCTGGCATTGCCTGCGGTGACAGTTTTGCCTTCGCCTTGCACGGCGGCGAGGCTGGCCAGCCCCTCGGCTGTGGTGCCGGGGCGGTTGCACTCGTCCTGCTCAAGGCGCACCGGATCTTCGCGGGTCTCTTTCGTACCCTTATCCGTGACAAGCTTGACGGCCTCAACCGGTACGATTTCGTCCGCGAAGAGACCCGCCTCCTGCGCTTTGGCCGTGCGCATCTGGCTTTGCAGCGCATAGGCATCCTGTGCCGTGCGGGTGACGCCATAGCGTTCGGCGACCACCTCGGCCGTGTCGAGCATACCAAGGTAATAAGCGTCGTGCACTGTAGGGTCGCGGTAGCGGTAGCTGTTCCAATGGGCATTCTGCACCAGTGAAATGCTGTCCACGCCACCGGCCAGCGCCACGTCTACACCTTCACAACGCACCATGTGGGATGCGATCGCAATCGCGTTGAGGCCCGAGGCACATTGACGGTCAACTGTTGCCCCGGCCATGCTGTCGGGCAGGGCGGCGGCCTGAACGATGTGGCGCGCGACGTTGATACCAGCGGAACCCTGCGTCAGGGCCGAGCCGAAAATGGCTTCCTCCACCTCGCCGCCGCTTAATCCGGCGCGGGCCAAAGCCGCCTTGACTGCAGGGGCAGCAAGACTGGGAACCTCCAGATTGTTGAACGCCCCGCGGTAGGCCTTGCCAATCGGCGTGCGGGCGGTTGAAACAATGACAGCTTCGCGCATGAAATGGCCCCTATATCTCTTCTGTGCCGCACCAATCGGCGATGAATAGTGCGGTTGCCTTGGTGATGCGACGCATGCTTTCCAGATCAACACGTTCGTTGAACCCGTGGATTGCTTCCGCACGCGGGCCATAGACCAATGCGGGCGTGTCCGCATAAAGTCCGAAAAAGCGGGCATCGGTGGTGGCTGTGATGGCCTCGCGCTGCAAGGCCTCTCCGCTGACGCTTTGGTGCGCGTTGTCCAGCGCCGCAATGGCTGAGGTCGCGTTTGCAGAACTATCGCGCGAGAGCGCGTAACCTTCTGCGTGAAATCCGTGGTAGACGATTTCAGGCAGTGAATTCCGTAGGAACGCGTTTTCGCGCGCCGCATCCATGATCACCTGTTCGATTTCGGCTTTGGCGGACTCGATTGACTGCCCCGGGAAGATCGCCATGCGGACATCGAACACGCTCCACGCAGGTACCGAACTTGTCCAGTCACCCCCCTGGAACTTGCCGATATTGAGGTTCAGCGCATGGTCCATATGCCCGTATTCGTCAGGCCGGTTTTCCGACGCGTTCCAGCGATGCTCCATTTCGTGCAAAGCATGAATCAGTGGAAAGGCCGCCTCGATGGCATTTGCACCGGTCCCGGCATAGGCGACGTGGGTCGGCAGCCCCTTGAGATGGACCTGAAACCAGATGACACCGAGCTGTGCCATGACGAGGTGTTCCGAAAACGGCTCAGGGATCAGCGCTGCATCGGCGGTGTAGCCGCGCGCCAGACAGGCCAGTGCGCCATTGCCGGTGCATTCTTCCTCGACCACGGATTGGAAATAGACATCACCACCCGGAGCAAGCCCGCAAGTGGCCAGCGCATCAAGCGCAAAGAGGTTCGAGGTCAGACCAGCCTTCATATCCCCGCCGCCGCGCCCATAAAGCCAGCCATCTGCGACCCGCGGTTCAAACGGCGGGCTGTCCCACATGTCCAGCGGTCCGGCTGGAACGACATCAATATGGCCATTCAGGATCAGCGAACGGCCCTGTTGCGATTTGGGGCGATGGATACCAACAACATTCACCGCATCCTCATACGGACCCAGCACTGGCGAAAAACCGGGCAAATGCTGGATTTCAGCAATATCGATTTGCCAGCGGTCAATCTCATAGCCCCGCGCGGCCAGTTCAACGGCCATGAACGCCTGCGCGGATTGCTCGTTCCCGCGCGTTGAGGGATGCGCCGTCAGTGCGGACAGAAAGGCAATCTGTCGATCAAACTCTTGATCGACAGCATCACACAGGCGGGTTTTTAGGTCATCTTGCATGGAACTTCTCAGAATGTCGGCAGGCGTGTATCAGGCACTATCAAGGGCGCATCAGTTGCCGCGACCACGTCGGCGGTGCTGACACCGTCTGCGGTTTCAACAAGGACAAAACCGCCTGCCGTGACGTCGATCACGGCCATGTCGGTAAAGATCCGTGATACGCATGCGCGGGCCGTCAGCGGCAGTGAACAGGTCTGCTTCAGCTTGGCGTTTCCAGCGCGGTCGGTATGTGTGGTCAGAACCACAACCCGCCGCGCTTTCTGCGCAAGCTCGATCCCGCCGCCAACACCGGGGCTGAATTTGCCGGGGATTTTCCAATTGGCCAGATCGCCCGCAGCGCTTACCTCGAACGCGCCTAGCATTGTTAGGTCCAGGCGACCGGACCGGACGATGGCAAAGCTGGTGGCGCTGTCAAAAAAGGCCGAACCCGGGATCGTTGATACATAGGCGCCGCCCGCGTCGATCAGGTTCCGATCAGCCTTTTCAGGGGGCAGGGTCGGACCGATACCTGTCAGGCCGTTTTCGGTATGCAAGCACACGGGGAAATCTGCCGGCAGATGGTTGACCACCTTTGTCGGCAGCCCAATCCCCAGATTGACCACCATGCCGGGTGTAATTTCCCGCGCGGCGCGGCCCACCATGCGTTCTCTAACGTCGGACAACGGCATATTCCTTTGATAGTTCACCGAGTGCTGTGACGTGGTCGACAAAGACGCCAGGCGTGTGGACATCGTCCGCCCTAAGCCCACCCAGTGGCAGGACAGTCTCGGCTTCGGCAATGACGCATTTGGCGGCCATTGCCATCAGTGGGTTAAAGTTCCGCGCAGTCGCGACATAGGCCAGATTGCCAAAACTGTCGGCGCGATCAGCATGGATCAGGGCGACATCGGCGCGTAGGGCTGGCTCGACCACATAGTCTTTGCCTGCCATTGCGACGACCTGTTTGCCGTCGGCCAATTCTGTCCCGATCCCGATATCGCTGAGAATAGCGCCGATGCCCGCGCCACCGGCCCGGATGCGTTCGGCTAGAATACCTTGCGCATTGAATTCGACTGCCAGCTTGCCGCCATTCATCAAGGCAATCGCATTGCTGTTCAGACCAAGATGCGTTGTGATCAGGCGCGTGACCTGCCCGCTTTGCAAAAGGTGATCTATGCCCATGCCGGGTTCGTTCGCGTCGTTCTTGATCAGGGTCAAGTTGCGGGCTCCGTGGGCGACCAGAGCATGGATCAGCGTCATGGGCGTGCCCGGAACGCCGAACCCACCGACCATAACTGTGTCGCCGTCCTTGATTTCGGCAATCGCAGTGGCGATGGCGCATTGCTTGTCAGGAAGTTTCATGCCGCTGTCTCCACCGACAAACCAACTTCGTCGGCAAAGGCATCCAAGGCATCGCGCAGGATCACCATCATTTCTTTGATCTGCTCTTGGGTGATGATCAGCGGTGGTGCCACAAGGAAATGGTCACCTTCCTTTCCGCCCCTTGTGCGCCGCGAATAGATGATCAAGCCGCGGGCATAGGCCAGCTCGACAAGCCGGTCATATGCGTTCAGCTTTGGATCGAGTGGTGCCATAGTGTGGCGGTCCGCGACAAACTCGAACGCCGTCAAGAGCCCCTTGCCGCGCACATCGCCGATGAAAGGGTAGCGGTCCATCAATGCGCGCAATTCGCCCATCAACACGTCGCCCATGCGCGCCGCGTTCTCGATCAGCCCCTGATCTTCCATCTCTTCCAGCACGGCCAGCCCCGCGGAACAAGCCAAGGGATTGCCCGCATAGGTGAACCCATGCAGGAAACCGCCTGCATCCAGAACCGGCTCAACCAAACGGGCGCCGGCAATGATCGCACCAAGAGGCGCGTAGCCCGCACCAAAACCCTTGGACATGGCGACGATGTCGGGCGTAACGCCCCAGTGTTCTGCGGCAAGGAATTTGCCTGTCCGGCCCGCGCCGGTCATGACCTCGTCATAAATCAGCAGCACGCCATATTCGTCACAGATTTCACGCACGCGGCCGTAGTAACTGTCGGGTGCCACCAGTGCCCCGGTTGAGGCACCGCCGACAGGCTCCATCACGAAGGCCAGAACAGTCTGTGGTCCCAATTCCTCAATTTTGTCGCGCAGAAGCTCTGCATATTTCAGCCCACGTTCTTCCTCGGTCAGGTTGTCGCGATCAAGATAGGTGGCAGGTGTGGCAATCTTTGGCATGCCCTGCATCATCGGGGCAAAAGGATCACGCAAGGGAGCATAGCCCGTCAGGTCCAGCGCGCCGAATGTGCAACCATGATAAGATGGAAAGCGCGAAATAACCCTGTAGCGTTCCGACTGTCCCTGTGTCAGCGCATATTGGCGGGCCAGTTTTACAGCACTCTCCACCGCTTCGGACCCGCCCGAGACAAAGAATACGCGGTCCAAACCTTCAGGTGTCATCGCCACGGTCTTGGCGGCCAGATCTTCGGACGGATGGGTGCGGAAATGCAGACGATAGCCGAAGGTGGCCTTGTCCATCTGCGCCTTCATCTTGGCCAGAACGCGTGGATTGGAATGACCGATGTTTGAGACCATCGCCCCGGAAGAGCCGTCGATATACCGTTTGCCATCTTCATCGAAAAGATAGATGCCCTCGCCGTGATCAAGAAAGGGACGCGGATTGCGCGACTGATAGAACAGATATGAGATTTCGTCTGTCATTTGGCACCTGCAAGATGTTTGCGTAGGAATTCACGGGTTCTTTCTTGGGTCGGGTTCCTGAACACCACCTCCGGCGGGCCTTCTTCGACAACAACGCCTTTATCCATGAACAAAACCCGATCACAGACCGACGCTGCAAAGTCCATTTCATGGGTGACGATGATCATGGTCATGTGCTCTTCGGCCAGCTTTTTCATGACCTGGTTCACTTCGTCCACCAATTCGGGATCGAGCGCCGAGGTTGCCTCGTCAAATAACATCAGTTTGGGCTTCATTGCCAAAGCGCGGGCAATCGCGACGCGCTGTTTCTGACCTCCCGAAAGCCGCGACGGATAATAGTCGATCCGCTCCAGCATACCGACTTTGTCAAGCTGCTCGACGGCCAGCGCGTCGGCTTCTTCCTTGGACAGGCCCTTGAGCATCTTCGGCGCCATCGTGACGTTTTCGCGGGCTGTCATGTGGGGGAACAGGTTAAAGTGCTGAAACACCATGCCGATCTGCTGGCGCATTTCGTTGATGTGTTTCTCGTACTGCCGGTGTGGCAAGGTCTTGTTCACTTGCACCCCGTCCAGAATGATTTCGCCACCGGTCAGCGGATCAAGATCATTGATCGCGCGCAACAACGTGGACTTACCAGATCCGGACGGCCCGATGATCGCGACAATCTGCCCGCGCTCCACGTTCAGGCTGATATCTTTGAGGACCTCGAGCGTGCCAAAGGCTTTCTGGGCGTGTCGGATTTCGACAAAGTGTTTCTGATCGGTCATGTTGAGCCCCTCAAGATCAGCGCGAAATGGAAATGCGGCGTTCGATTTTCCGCAGTACCCATTCCATGCCAAGGTTGATGACATAGTAGAAAGCTGCGGCCACAAGATAGAATTCGAATGGGCGATAGGTTCTGCCAATCACACGCTGCGCCGACAGGGTCAGCTCGCTCACGCCGATGACCGACACGAGCGCGCTGTCCTTGAGAAGCGCGATCATGTTGTTGCCAATTGGCGGGATCACAGCCCGCACTGCTTGTGGGATCACCACTTTGCGCAGCGCCTGACTGCGGCTCAGCCCCACAGTGCGAGCAGCCTCCATCTGGCCCTTGTCTACCGACAGGATCGCCGTCTGGATCAACTCGGAGTTATAGACAGCGAAGTGTAGACCCAAGCCGATGATCCCTGCTATGAACGCTGGCAAGTCGATCCCGATCTGGACCAGCCCGAAATAGATCAGGAACAGTTGCAAGAGCAGCGGTGTGCTCATGAACACCCACGCGATCAGGCGGAAGGGCTGCCGGATGATCCAAGGGGCATAGAGCGCGATCACAGCAAACACGATGCCGCCAAAAAAGCTCAGAATAGCAGCAGCGACTGTGATGCCGATTGTCCACGCGCAGCCCAGCAGAATGATATCGAGGTATTGAGGAACAACCGAGAAATCGAGGCCCATGTTCTCTATCCTTCCGGGTCAGTTGATCTGAACTTTGCGGTCCAGCCAGGCAACGCCCCGACCGGTCACATAGATGATGATCATGTAAAGAATCCCTGCCAGCAGGAACATTTCGAACGGCTTGTAGGTTGATCCGATATAACGCTGTGCGGTGTAGGTCAGTTCGATGACCGAGATCGCGGCCACCAATGCAGTCGCCTTGATCAACATATTCAGGTTCACGCCAAGCGGGCGCACCATCAGCCGCGCGGCTTGTGGCAAGATGATCTTATACATTGCTTGCCACTGGCTCAGGCCAAGTGTGCGGGCCGCTTCACGCTGGCCCTTGTCGATCGAAATGATCGCGCCACGAATTGTTTCTGTCATGTAGGCTCCGGCGTTGATCCCCAAACCGATCACACCTGCCTCGAACGCGTCCAGCTGGATCCCTATCTGTGGGCCGCCAAAGTAAAGAATGAACAATTGGATCAACGCCGGTGTGCCGCGAAAAACGCTGACATAGGCAGCGCCCAGAAAGCGTATGAGAGCAAATCGCGACAGTCGCGCTGCTGCACCAAGCGCCCCGCACGTCAACCCGAGGATCGCCGTGAGAACCGACAGCAAGATGGTGACCCAGGCTGCCTCGATAAAGAACGGATAGACCCTGAGCATCAGGTCGATGTCCATGTCATGCCCCTTTGATTGATCTTGCGAAAACGGGCGCATCGCCCAAGCCAATCAGTGGCCTCTATCAATTGCAGAGGTCGCGCATAGGCCCAAATAAGAAAGCAATACCTCCGCCACGAAAGGTGGCGAAGGTAGGTTTGAGTTTAGCGGATATCCGCGCCAATCCATTCTTCGGCAAGCTGAAGGTAGGTGCCGTCTTCCATCATGGAATCCAGTGCCGCCTGCATTTCTGCGGCCAGCTCAGGGTTCCCTTCGCGAATAGCAATGCCAGCGCCGAAAGGCTCGGTGGTCGGGTCAGCGAACATCTCGAATTCCTGTCCCTTCGCGGACATCGCCAAAATCGCGGCGATGGAATCGTTCACGATGGCATCGACACGGCCGTTTTCCAGCTCAAGCAGAAGTTCAGGCAGGCCTTTGTAGGTGTTGATGTCGTAACCCCGTTCGCGCGCCCAATCCTCGTGTGTCTCGCCCAAGGTCAAGCCCACGCGCTTGCCTTCCAAATCCTCAAGGCTGCTGATGCCCGAACCGGGGTTGGTAAAGATGGCGCGCTTGTCCGAATAGTAGGGACCGACAAAGTCAACAACTTCGTCACGTTCGTCTGTAATTGTCATAGAGCCAACGATTGCGTCATATTTGTTGGCCAACAGGCCACCAATGATCCCGTCCCAAGCTGTTGTGACGATCTCGGCCTCCATGCCCATACGGCGGGCAATCTCGGCGCCAACGGAAGGGTCGAACCCGACAACTTCGTTTTGATCATTGACGAAGTTGAAGGGCGGGTAGGCGCCCGACATCGCAATGCGGATGACGCCTTTGTCTTTGAGGGTTTCCAGTTCGTCTGCGGCAGCAGCATTCAGCCCTGCGACAGCAAAGCCCGCCGCAACAATGGCCGACTTCAAGAGCGTACGGCGTAAGGTCATTTTCTTCTCCATGTTGGTTTATTCGATACAGGTATTTCACCCGCGGAAATCGGCGGATTGCACCCGCTCTGAAGAAAAGACTTGCATGTCATCCGTCATTGGGCAAATAGATATTCAACATCATCAATATAGATGAAATCTATGACATTGCCGCATCGCAGCCGTTTTCCCTGGAACCTTGACTGGAACCTGCTTCGCACTTTCATGGTTGTTGTGGAGCAGCGCGGCATATCGAAAGCGGCGATCTTCCTTGGCCTGAAGCAGCCGACAATATCTTCAGCCCTCCAACGTCTGGAACACGCTGTCGGCAAGACACTCGTGATCCGCAAACCGAACATATTCACGGTCACCCACGCAGGTCAGGTTCTCTATGCGGAATGCGCTAGGATTTTCGGGACAGTGTCTCAGCTTCCGACCATCCTGAATGAAGACAATACCGAGCTGCGGGGACACTTGTCTGTCGCAATCACCAGTTCCGTGGTCTCCGAGCACTTTGATGATTTTCTCAATCGTTTTTCCACGGCCCATCCGGGTGTCAGCTATTCGTTCGCTGTCAATGAAAGTGACGAGGTTGAGAGGATGGTCACCCTAAACCAGTCAAGTTTCGGGATTTGCCTCCTGTCGCGCACCCCGGAGAAGCTGAAGACTATGGTTCTCTATAAAGAGTATTTCGGGCTATTTTGCGGAGCACGGCACCGCCTCTTTAGGGTAGAGAACATTAGCGAAGAAGATCTGGAAGGCGAGCCCTTCGTTGCCTTTCAAACCGAGGCTGAAGGTGGGCCGCTACAGACTATTTCTATTTTGCGATCGCGCTTGAACCTGTCGCGCAACTGGCGTGGTGTCTCATCCAGTCTGAATGAAATACGACGGTTGATCATGGCGAACGTGGGGATTGGTGCTTTGCCCCTTCATGTGGCCCGGCAGGACGTTGCTGCGGGACATATACGCCAGTTGCCGCCCTACGCGGATCTGCCGGAAGTCAGTATTTATCTTATTAGCAATCCGGCCCGACGGTATTCCGAGGCAGAGTTGGCCTTCCTTTCTATGATCGAAACAGAGATCTCAGGCATTGATATTGCGGAAAGAACCTATGGGAAATAGCGACTTCTGAATTCCAAGATCTGGCTTGCTACGCCTGAGAGCACGGGTCAATCTGGCGTGGCATGTCAATTTCCGGAATGGCACGACGCTTTCTAAATGGTCTTCATTTGGTAGCCAATTTCAACGCGAAATCACCATTATATCGCCTATTGAAAAGGGCATTTTCATTTGCACCAACGCAGCTTCCTTCAGTTTACAAAGAAAGTCTGCTTCCTGCCCAATGCTGCCGCTTGCGCGCGATGCAGCATCGGCCACTCTGCGCTCACTTCTGCCATCGGTTACGGCGCAGCATCGACGCGATCTAGGTTGCCCCGCGCTTCAAGTACGGCCTATTGCGGTCGCTCGGAAAGATAGATGACCGGCGCTTCAGCGCAGCTTGGCCAGACCGGCTATTCGTTGACCATGCAGCATCATCGGAGGGTGAAGGTAGGCAGAGCGGGATGAAACTGCCATTAGGAATTCTGACCATAGCGTCTGCTTTCGGCCTAAACTAGCACATCGCGAAAGACAGCCATTTCGCGACACGGCTTCCTTTGAAAGAACCTTGGTAGAGGGCGCACCATCTTGAGCGTCTCCGAGGCAGTAGTGCCTGAAAACGCCGCCAATTCGAGACGGGCTAAAATCGCTCATAGCCAAATGGTAGCAGGTGATGGTTTTTAAAGATGCCATTGTGCCTGGAATAGCTTGCTGCGTTCGTATTTGGTCGAAAACCTTGGCGCGCAGCCTTGGGGCCGCTTAGGTCAACTCCTCTAGCAACCATTCTGCGCGCTGGATATGGGTCTGCGCGATTCCGAGCTTCCCTTCCAGTCGAGCCCTATTATCCGCTGATGTCGCTGCGGCAATCTCAATCTCCAGTTCGGTCGATTTCGCGCGCAACTTCTGCAAGACCGCTTCCACATGGCTAGGCTTGATCTTGCTCGCCTTGCCGCTTTTGAGACGTGCGTTGTAGTCCTCCACTTTCGCAGCAAGCTTTTTCAGGCCCATGTCTCTACTCCAATTTGTCTCGGCGGTATTACTCTGGACGTGTTTCATGACGGTCTCGTGACGGTCTTTTCGGACACATGATAGCCTCTCTTGTTCCGGGGTTCAGCCATCGCTTCGTCGAGTTCTTCTTCGTCAAGCGACAGCAGGCTTTCCAATTCAGCCATCGCGCTGTCGCGTTCAATATAATACCTGCGCGCAACTTTGATCAGGTCGCGCATGGCGCCGTAAGCGTATCCAGAGTCATTCATAAAGGATGTCGCTGCGACCGCGCTCAGTTCCCCATTGCGGATCAACGTATCAACGCGTTTGGATGTCGACCGCGCGTCCTCTTCGATCCGGGCGCGTTCCTGATCAAGCCAAAGCGCACTGCGATCCTCAGGGGCGAACATACCAAGTTTGCGAACCTCTATCACGATCTGGGCGATTTCAGTGCGCAGGCCGTCATAGAGTTCCGTCACGACCCCTTGGGGGCGGACCGTGTAGCGCAAGATATTCTTGCGCAGGTGCTTAACTGACTTAACTGCTTGCACGATGTCGGCTGCAACATCGCGCATGGCATAAACACGGTCCGCAATCTCTGGATCAAGCCGCTTGTCACCAGCGCGTGTCGTAAATTCCACGATGGCCGCATAAAGCGTTTTCACATGGCGTTCATAGCCCTCACCTATGTCAAGTTCGACTGGACGACGGCTTTTCCGAACCAAGGCTGCGACGTCATTCGTTGAAAATACCTGTTCGCAGTGCAGGTTGAGCCCGTGCAGGATCAGTTCTGTTGCATTCTCGTAGAGATGAAGCACCTCCTTGCGCAGCGCGATCTCAAGGGTTTGCGGGAATTCGTCAATCGCCTCATTCAAGTAACGTGGGCGGCTGACATCTGGAACAGGTTCCGTGATCCGGCGTTCGAGGAAGGCGATGAGCCGGGTCAGGAAGGGCAGCATCAGCGCCACACCGAGAACGTTAAAGATCGTGTGGAACACCGCAAGCTTCATTGCGTAGTCGCCCGGGGCGATCCCCACGGCATCACTGATCCAGTCAACTGAATCGCGCAATGGTGCGATCAAGACGAGTGCGACAATCGCGGTAGCCATGTTGAAAATGAGATGTGCCAGCGCAAGGCGCTTGCCCTGAAAATTCGCCCCAAACGCGCTGATGATGGCGGTAATCGTTGTGCCTATGTTCGCGCCGATGGCTGATGCCAGCGCGTTCTCATAGCTGACCTGACCGGCGGCCAATGCGGTAAGGATCAGGACCATAGTGGCATGACTTGATTGCAGGATAACCGTCGCAGTGGTTCCGATCAGGGAATAGACGAACAGACCAAGTAATCCCGTCAGCGCAAAGTGCGTCAGGTCAATCTCGTCCCTGAAGGCGTCGAACCCTTCTTTCATGTGGTGGATACCGAGAAAGAGAAATCCTAGCCCCGCCAACGCATAGCCAATGCCCCGCAGGCGCTTTGACTTCTGGAACACCAGAATGATGCTGAGTGCAATCATCGGCATTGCGTAGGCCGCAATGTTGATCTTTAACCCAAGGCCTGCGACCAACCATGCACCTGTCGTCGTCCCGATATTCGCACCAAAGATGATCCCAACTCCACCAATGAGCGGGATCAGCCCGGCGCTCAGAAATGATATGGTAATGACAGAGACCAGCGAACTGGATTGCAAAAGCGTGGTCGAAATTATCCCAAACGAGATCGCACGGGGTGTCGAACTTGTCGCCCGCTCCAAAAGCCTTTCCAAAGCGCCGCCACTAAATAGCTTGAACCCATCCTCCAGCATCAGCATGCCAAAAAGAAAGATAGCGACGCCGGCCGCGATTTCCTGCACGTCAGAGCTGAACCAGAACGCCAGCAGCAACGCGCCGATAACGATCGGAAGATAAAAACGCGTCATTCTGGCGAACCTGCCTGAACAGTCACCCAAATTCTAGGTCCTGACCTGGGCTGGCAATACTCAGCTGATCCTGTCTGATCCGTCTTTCCCGGCACTGGGCGCATTCCCTGCTAGGTGTTGTAATTTCAAAACATACCTATGCGCATATGTGCTGTCATTGACATGGCTCATAGAGCCTTTCGTTTGTCCTGTGATGGTCGGTTCATGAATATTCGCACCGACCGGGGGGGAACCGTGCCTTGTTGAGAACCGAAAAAGTCGAAAATGCTGCCCAGCCAAACCGCGATGAGCTGGTTCGTTTTGGGACCGCCTTGCCCTTCATTCTGGGCATCATGCTGTTCACCATCGTTCGGACAGATGAGGGCACTGACGGGACGCTGCTGGTCGCTGCTGCGATGATTGGCGGATACATGGCGATGAACATTGGCGCCAACCATGTGGCTAATAATGTTGGACCCGCTGTCGGATCAAATGCCATCACGCTGACCGGAGCGATCTTCATCGCAGCCTTTTTTTGACGCGAGTGGCGCATTAGTCGCCGGTGGGGATGTTGTTGGCCCCCTTGCTGGGATCAACGAGGCGATTATCCAAGGCGGCATTTCCGCAAGCGCCGGAATTCCAATTTGGGTCATGGCAGTCGGGGCGACCGGTCTTGCGTTGGGGCTAGCGCTTGATGGACCGAAACTGATCCGAACCGTTGGTAGCGAGATGACTGAACTCGACAAGATACGCGCTTTTTGCATTGCCATGGCTGCGGCGATTACCGTCATTATCGTATCGCAGTTGGGCTCGCCGGTCAGTTCAACGCATATTGCTGTGGGGGGTGTGTTTGGTGTCGGCTTCCTGCGCGAATATATCAAATCAAGCTATGCGAAAATGCTCGCTGATATACAGGACCATCACGCTGACAGTGACGCGGTTGCGGTCGAAAAATCCTTGGCAGAATTCGAAAATGCAGATGTCGCCACCAAGGGGGTCATTTTGCGCGTCATGAAGGCCCAAGTCGTCACAGACCGTCTGCTTGGGAAACAGGAAAGACGCGGTCTGCGGCGTGTTCATCGTGTTGAACTGGTGAAACGCAACCTCCTGCTACGCATCGCAGCGGCCTTTGCAGCAATGTTCTTTTTTATGATCCGAGGAATAATGCTACCTTGAGAATGCCGTAGATCCTCCGAGACAACTTCTGATGTTCCTGCATCATGCAGCATTATTCATGATTCAATTTGGGCCCACTGCCGTCATTCTCCGCCGCGTAGCGTCACCGGGCCAAGCGTGGTCTTGATCGTCACTTTCGGCCCATCTTCTGCCGTTCAGTATCGGTGGGATGCTGAAAAGGTATTCACCAAACCAGCCGTTTACGCTGATCTCGCTGGGCGCGTATTACGCTGCCATTCGCGGGTTGATGAACGAACCGCGCGACTAATCGCTACCAAAAACGAGGAAAAGGGTTGCCAGTCTGGCGCCCCTTTTCGCGATCTGGCGCATCGGATATGCAGACCACGTGACCCCCTGCAGGACTTGTCCCAATGACCACGCCACAACTTCTGATCTTCGCTATTCTGGCGGCCACGATGGGATTATTCCTCTGGGGGCGGTTTCGGCATGATATCGTGGCGTTGCTTGCGCTCATGGCCTGTGTGGTGGCCGGGCTGGTTCCCGCAGCCGAGGCGTTTGCAGGTTTCGGGCATCCGGCGGTGATTACCGTGGCCTGTGTGCTGGTCCTGAGCCAAGGGCTGCAAAACACGGGCGCGGTGGACTGGCTGGCGCGGTCTGTCCTGCCGGCTGAGGCCGGGCGCCTGACCAGCATGGCCGCGTTGATGGGCTTGGGCGCGCTGTTGTCGGGATTCATGAACAATGTTGGTGCGATGGCGCTCTTGATGCCAGTCGCGGTGCAATTGTCGGGGCGGTTGGACATGACGCCGGGACAGGTGCTGATGCCGCTGGCTTTTGGCACCATTCTGGGCGGCATGACCACGCTGATCGGCACGCCGCCGAACCTGATCGTGTCGGGCTTTCGGGATGAAGCCGGTCTGGGCCATTTCGGCATGTTTGATTTTGCACCCGTGGGTGTGGCAGTGGCGCTGGCCGGGGTTGCCTTCGTGGCGCTGATTGGCTGGCGTCTTGTGCCTGCGCGCAAGGCGTCTGGCACAGACAGGTTCGAGACCGGCGCATACCTGACAGAAGTGCGCGTACCAGAGGGCAGCAAGGCCATCGGCCTTACCCTGCGGGGGTTCGAAAACGAGATACGGGACAGCGATGCGCAGATCTTCGCTCTGGTGCGCAACCAGGTGCGGATGACCGCGCCCCATGGCGGGCGGCGCATCCGCGAAGGCGACATTCTCGTGATAAAGGCCGACGTGGACACGCTGGCCAAGGCGATGTCGGTCTTTGGCATCAAGCTGGAGGCGCAAGTGTCATTCTCGACCGAGAAGGAACAGGCGGAATCTGCAAAAAACAAGAAAAATGACAGCACAACAAAGGACGATAACGCCGATGATAACGACAGCGCGCGCGACGAAGATATCATGCTGCGTGAACTGGCGGTGCTGCCCGGCTCCAGCATTGTCGGGCGCTCGGCCGATGACCTGCGCTTGCGCACTCGCTACGGGCTGATCCTGCTGGCCGTGTCGCGCGAGGGCAGCTCCCCCAAAGCGCGGCTACGCACGCTCAAGCTGAAATCGGGCGACCTGTTGCTGATGCAGGGCCCGGCCGAGGTCATGGCCGATTTCATCAACGACACCGGCTGCGTGCCTCTGGGCGAGCGCGACTTGCGCATCCCCGATAAACGCATGGCGTTTATTGCAGGCTTTATCATGCTGGGATCGGTCGGCATTGTGACGACCGGACTGCTGCCTGCGGCGGCGGCTTTCACGCTGGGCGTCATCGCCTCTATGCTGATGCGCACCGTGCCGCCAAGGCAGGTATATACCGCCATCGACTGGCCGGTGATCGTTCTGCTTGCGGCCCTGATCCCGGTCGCAGGGGCCATGCAGGCGACAGGTGCCGCCGATGTGATGGCGCGGTTCCTGGTGGAAACCATCGCACAGGGCAATGCCATCGCGGCGCTGGCGGTGGTACTTGTCACCACGATGTTCCTGTCCGACGTGATGAACAACGCCGCCACCGCCGCCGTGCTGTGCCCAATTGCCATTGGCATCGCGGCGGCCCTTGGCGTCAATCCCGACAGCTTTCTGATGGCGGTGGCGATCGGGGCGTCCTGCGCCTTCCTGACCCCCATCGGGCATCAGAATAACACACTGATCCTTGGCCCAGGCGGCTTCGGCTTTGGCGATTACTGGAAACTCGGCCTGCCGCTCGAGGTCGTGGTGATCGCGATCAGTATTCCGCTGCTCTTGATCGTCTGGCCGCTGTAATGCCGGGCACAGTCGGTTGGGTTCTTCAGGATTAATGATTGACTGATTTTCAATTCACGCTGACAGGGGTAGTGTTAGACCAATTCGAACATAGAGCATCACGGCCAGGCGGATGATCTCAGGTGACGTTTTGAAGTAGCGAAAGGGAGAGTGTTTTGTCATCAAAAGAGGCTAGGGCGGTGTGCTGCCCGCCTCAGCGGGTTTTGGTTTGACAGTGCCGGTCGGCGGGTTGGCAATCTGTATTCAGGTGGCAAATTCTTTCTATGCCGCCACTGCTACAAACTAGGCTACTCCAGTCAGTCAGAGGCCCGTCACTACCGCCTGTTGCGCCGTGCAAACAAGCTGCGCATGGCACTGGGCGGTAAACCCGGCACGGCGTCATTTATCGCGCCAAAACCCCAGCGGATCGAAGGCGCGTCCGCTAGCAGGGCTTGTACACAGAAACAAATAGGACTTCCCCGATATCACCTGACCAAGGCGCGGAGCATTAATTTCCCGACAAGCGTTTTTCTGATGTGGGGCTTTATGTGGGGTAAACAGCATGCATTGCCATAAAATGCAATGACCTCAAAGTTAAATGGCGGTGCTGTCAGACCAATTCGAACCAGTCTCAGTTTGCCGCAGCGGGCGTGAACTTATGCGGAACAAAGCTGGCGCCACTCGGTAAGTGCGGCGGTTCGGTTGAGCTTGAAATTGTCGCGTGAGTAAAGGTGGCGTTCTTGATTGAAATGGTTGTGGACGGAAGAATGGACGGACGCGAATTTCTGTAGACATCGCATTTGCCTGAAACGGAGCATCGCCCGTTCTCTCCGTCGAAACGGCAGGTGTGAGTTCTCGGCGCGATTATTAAGCCAGCGACCAGTCTCTTGACGTTTGAGGTTGCCGATCTCTTTCATTGCAGC
>NZ_DASYOK010000202.1:0-3097 GCF_036007805.1 Yoonia sp. | reverse complement strand
AACGCGGTGTCTTGCAGCATGATTTCATCACCCACCATCAGGTTTGCGCGACGCGAGAGTTGTTCGTTGATCAGCACCGTTTGCCCTGAGAAGGTGCTGTCCCAGGGATCGTTCGCTTGCTGCAGGAACACCCAGTTGTCGCGATAGGTGGCATGGTCGCGCGCGCCGTAGACTTCGGTTGGTTGACCGGCCACTTCGGTGTCAGCGCTTTGGATTGGCAGGATGATGTCGGCGCGGGGCGTGGCAAACGCGATCAAGGCGGCGGTTTGCGCATCGTTTTCGGTACGCACGTAAAGTTCGGACGCCAATCGCTGGTCAAGGAAATCAGTGAAGGTCAGGCGGAAGCTCGACACCATGGTCGAGACACCGACATTGGCAGCCATCGCAAGCAACAGCGCCATCAGCGCAAGCGACAGGCCTGGCAATTGCTGGCGTGTATCGGCCCAGAACCACTGGGCGGTGACGGATCGGGCAAGTCTGCTTGCGAAGGCAAGGAGCCGGTCAAGGATGATCGGCAAGGCAAGCGCCGCCCCGATCAAAAGCGCCCCCAGCAACAGAAAGCCGCCGATCATGCCGGTGGCGGTGAACATCAACACGCCAGAGAGCATCAGCAAAATCGCGGCGGCTATGCCCTGCAGGACCGCGCGGCGCCCTGCGGCCATCGCCAGAGCTCGGGGCTGGGCCGCGGCAAGCAAGGGCATTTGCGCCATCTGATAAAGCGCACCGCCTGCAGCCAGCGCCGTGCCGCCCAGTGCAATCGCCATACCAGAAAGCCACCATGACCGGCGCAGTTGGAGCGTGCCGGAAACATCGGCGCCGTACAGGCCGCGCAATGTGGCGGCGACATCGGGCAGCAGCAGGGCTGCGATCACATAGCCCAGCGCTACGCCGATGACGCCGGCGATCAGGGCAAAGACCATGAGTTCCGCGCCTAGAAGCAGGATCAGGCGACGCAGCGGCAGCCCCAAGGCACGCAGGGTGCGCACCACAGGGCGGCGTTGTTCGAACGCGAGGCCAATGGCACCGTTGACGATAAAGATGCCGACAGCAAAAGACAGCAGACCAAAGGCCGTCAGGTTGAGGTGAAAGCTATCGGTGAGCCGTGCGATATCGCTACCGCCTTGGGCGGGCTGCAGGGTGAGGTCGGGGGCAACGACTCCAAGCGCGGGGCGACCGATCGGTTGACCGCGCAGGACGATCAGACTGTCAATCTGGTCTGGCTTGGCCAGCAGGCGCTGTGCGACGCCGATATCTGTGACAGCGGTGTTGGGGGCGGCTTCTGGCGTGACGATGATGTTGAGGCCCGCCAGCTGTTCTGCGACGTCAGCATTGGCAAAAAGTTGGCCTTCGCCGGTCAGAAACGCGGTGATATCGGTCCCTTGGCTTGGAGCCACCGGCGCGATGCCGCCCGGTGCTGTCAATGGCTCGATCCCGATGATGCGCACGCCGTCCAGCCGCCCTTGGACCACAGGTGTTACCAACCAGCCTGCACGCCGCAGGGCAACATAGGTTTCTTGCGCCATCGGTTGCCCGTCGCGGCGCACCAGCCTGTCATATTGCCCCTCACCCAAGGTCGCGGCGGCAGCGTCATAGCTGGCGCGCGCCTCGGCGTTGACCGCTTGCACGCCGGACCAGAGCGCGGTTGCAAGGGCCAGCCCCGCCAGCAAAGTGAAAAGCTGCAAGGGATTGCGCCACCAATGCGAAAGAAGCGCATGAAGGGTGGCTGTGGTCATGCCACGCGGCCCGCGCGCAGGTGCAGGCGGCGCGACATACGCGCAGCCAGGACTTCGGAATGGGTGACCATCAAAAGGCCTGCGCCTGTCTCGGCGACCAGTTCGAGCATCAGGTCAAGGACGGTGCTGGCGGTGGCCTCATCGAGGTTACCGGTGGGTTCATCGGCCAGCACCACACGGGGTTTCGGGGCCAATGTGCGGGCAATCGCGACGCGCTGTTGCTGGCCACCTGAAAGCTGTTCGGGGTATTTGGCAAGGTGCGGCGCAAGGCCCATGCGGTCAGCCAAAGCTGCGGCCCAATCAGGGTCATGCTGCCCTGCCAGGCGTGCCTGAAAAGCGATGTTATCGGACACACGCAAGCTGGGGATCAGGTTGAACTGCTGGAAAACCACGCCAACCGTGCCCCGCCGCAGGGCTGCACGACCAGCATCATCAAGGGCGGCGATATCGCGGTCTTCGTGAAGGATTTGGCCTCTGTCGGGCGTATCAAGACCGCCGATCAGGTGCAGTAATGTGCTTTTGCCGCTACCGGATTCGCCAGTCAGTGCGAGTGTCTCGCCTGATGCCAGCATCAGGTCGATACCGCGCAGCACGTCAAAAGGACCATCAGCGGTCTGGTAGGTTTTATGAATATCTTGAACGGTCAGTAACATGGTTTTGGCGCCTCTGCGCTAGAGGTAACGCACCTGCCGCAGAAGGAAACGCCTATTGCGACGATTAGGCCTGCTGTGGTGCCTGCAACAAGGCGGGCTATCCTGTTTGGGTCGTTCCCGCCAGGGTCCTACATTCATTTCATAGACCTCGTGGCACAGGCTCAAAACGCGTCCCATCGCGACGTCACAGGTTTTTCGGAATGATGCAGAAGATTTGCCGCGACGTTCTGCTGTTTCTTTTTGTCTGCCAAGATACGATCATTCCGATTGAAAGCGAAAGGGGCTGACATGACAGAGATCGTAATATTAGGTGGGGCGCGGACGGCAATCGGGACCTTTGGCGGGTCTCTTGCAGGAACACCGCCGATCGAACTGGGCACGATTGCAGCAAAAGCCGCACTTGAGCGTGCCGGTATGGACAGCGCAAAAGTGGGGCATGTGGCGTTCGGACATGTGATCAATACCGAACCGAAGGACATGTATCTCAGCCGTGTCGCTGCCATGAATGCAGGTATCCCCGAGACAACACCGGCGATGAACGTAAACCGCCTTTGCGGATCAGGCGTGCAGGCCATCGTGTCTGTGGTGCAGTCGCTGATGCTGGGGGATGCCGATTTTGGCCTTGCCGGCGGGGCCGAAAACATGAGCCGGTCACCCTTTATCATTTCCGATCAGCGCTGGGGTGCCAAGATGGGCGATATCCGCACGCGG
>NZ_DASYOK010000201.1:0-1998 GCF_036007805.1 Yoonia sp. | reverse complement strand
GTCGGCCTGAATTTCCATTTTCATGGCGTCCTGCCGATCAATGATCAACTGCTCATACTCCCGAAAGAGCCGCTCGGCTCCAGATGTAAACGGAACAAGCACAGGCTCTGGCGGAAACTCTGGGCCGTTGTCCTGCAAATTGCCAGCATCGCCGCTGGCCTCGCTGCACGCCTTAACCCATGCAATGACGCTTGCTGGTGGATCAATGCGAGACGGCTTGCGAGACAGTCCCCGCCGCCGCTTGCTTTCCACAATCACAAAGCGGTTCAAAAACCCGCTGGCAATGTCCTTGCCGCTCAAAGCATCATAAAACGTCTCAGGTGTAGTCATGCCAATCACCGACAGAGACGGCCTATTCACCTCGACCTCCATGCTTTTTTTCTGGTTTTCCGTCATGCCAATAGTTGCATAGCTCAAATTGCGAATGGTTTTGGTCTGCCTCCCGAATGCCTCCATCATCATTGTCAGGGCGTCTTTCTTGTGTTGATTGCCCTTGGCCCCCGCTGATTGCAGCATGGCCCCAAACTCATCAATGACCGCCAGATGAGCAGGCTTTGCCAAAAGTGCAGATAAAACACCCGTTGCGCTGGTATAGCCGTTTGGCCCGCGCAGCTCTTTCTTGTCGCTGGCCCTAAGCACATCCTCAATAACCGTATTGGCGTGTTCTTTGCCGCAGCCCGTTTTGCCGATATTCAAAAAGAAAAGCCCGCTCATGTTGTTGTTGTCGGTGATAAAACGCCGCCCCATAGAGACAGCTCCCAAAGCCAAAGCCGTTTGCACATCAAATTGAGGTTGCGGCTTGATGCAGGTCTCAGCGCTGTATTTCACAACCTCGCCAAGAACGCCTGGCACGGTCAAAAGATGGCTCGGAATGCCGCCGCTTTCGGCCTTGCCCTTGCCCATGATATTGGCCGCCACACTAGCACCGTGCCGCATGGCCTCACGGTCTTCCTCACTTGGCCCTTGTGGCAGGCTTTTGATGTCCAGAAACTCCGCAGCCGCCTTTACCGCCGCCCCTGCGTTCCCCATGTGCTGATACTGGCAAAAGACCTCGAAAGCATCAAAGCTGTGATCCAGATCAAACGGGTCGCTTGCGTGGTGACTATAAGCCCGACCATCGTCAAAGATAACAACCCCCGCAATCTTGCTGGTGCTGTTGGGGGAAAGCCAGCGATTGCCTATCTGGCGATACCCTGCCTCAGTCAATGCCTGCGCCATAGGAACGGCATCGTTATACTTGCCGATAACATCTTGCGTCTCATTGCCAACCCGCCGCATTTTGGCGCTCGGTGGCTTAAACTCGGGCGTGCGCTTCCAAGGGCATAAATCAGCCAGCTGCGGCCTGAACCTATCCCATTGCCGCCAGATCGTTAAAAGCTGCTCAGGAAGCTCAGGAAGGCCGTTTGCTATGTCAGCCCCTGCCCAAGTGTAAGGTTGGCCTGTATCGGGGTGTATGGACGGCGGCAGGACGTCTTGAACCGATCCCGCCCGCAATTCAAACACAACCTCAGTGCGGCGAGGATCACCGTCAACTGGCCAGCTTATCTTGCGGGTGGTGAGCGGATCCCCATCGGGAGCAGCAAACAGAGCCTTCCCCCGATCTGGACGCCCAACAATGCGAGGCGCATTCTCAAGGATAGCATCCAGATCAATCCCAAGCCCCTCAAAGATGGTGCGGGTGTTCAGCATGTGGTCAATATCAAGCGCCACCGTCCCGCTTAGGCTGTGAAGCAGCCCAATGTTATGGCTCGGATTGCTATCCCAAAACTCTGGGGCCGTGGCTTTCGTCTGCCAGCCAAATGACGTTGGCGCTTTGCTGCCCGCTGGTATCGCAACAAGAGCAAAACCAAGAGACGTATAGTGCTTGGCAAAGTCGGCGGTTGTTGATAGATTGTGGCTCATTGGAACCATCCTCCCTTTTAGGTTTCAATCACGCCCTCGGCTGTTAGCGCAGCGCGGGGGCTTTTTCTTGCCCCATCGTTACGCTCAAGCCCCCGA
>NZ_DASYOK010000200.1:0-5020 GCF_036007805.1 Yoonia sp. | reverse complement strand
ATCGCCCGCGACGCGCTGGCGCTGATTGCGCAGGGGCGCTGAATGATGGACGGCCTGCTTGCAACAGTTGATCTGACAGGACAGGAATTCCTGATCCTGACGGTGATCGTGATCGTGGCCGGCATTGTGCGCGGTTTTTCGGGCTTCGCGCTTTCAGCCGTTGTCATGGCAAGCGCCGTCATCATCCTGCCGCCCGTGCAAATCATCCCGATCTGCTGGTGGCTTGAAATGACGGCCTCGGTGCTGATGGCAAGGGGCGGATGGCAAGAGGCGGACCGCGGTATCGTCATGGGGCTGGTGATCGGATCGACCATCGGCGTGCCTTTTGGTCTTCTGCTGACGACTTCTGTCTCTGTTGAAGCCAGCCAACTCATCGCTCTGACGGTCATCATTGCACTGGCGCTGACACAACTTGCCAAAATCCGGCTCGCGTTTCTGGCCACCAAAGCGGGGCTTTATGGTTCGGGTATCGCCGCGGGTATCGTCACCGGCCTTGCCAGCGTGGGCGGCATGGTGATCGCGATCTATGTGCTTTCGCAAGATGCGCCCGCTGCTAAAATGCGTGCAGCCCTCGTGCTCTTTCTGTTCGTGAGCTCGCTGACCTCGCTCATCATGCTGCTCTGGTTCGGCGTGATGGACAGCACTGCTGCCGCACGTGGCCTGAGCCTTGCTATTCCGACAACAGTTGGTGTGTTCCTAGGTCAACGCCTGTTCACGCCGCGTTTTGCCCCCTACTATCGCCCTGCCTGCCTGTCACTGCTTTGCGGTTTGGCAGGCGCAGCCCTTGTCCGCACCCAATTCGCTTGAAAGGTCTCCAGATGTCACTTGATCAGCCCCAACTCGATACATCGCCCAAAGTCTCGGACGAGGTGCGCAAGACGACCTGCTACATGTGTGCCTGCCGCTGCGGGATCAACGTGCATATGAAAGACGGCAAGGTCGCCTATATCGAGGGGAACAAGGACCATCCCGTGAACCGGGGCGTGCTATGTGCCAAAGGCTCCGCCGGCATCATGCAGCATAACGCACCCTCGCGGCTACGCGCCCCGCTCAAGCGCGTGGGCGAGCGAGGCTCGGGCGAGTTCGAGGAGATCAGCTGGGAAGAGGCGCTGACACTGGCCACCGAATGGTTGGCCCCCATCCGCGAAAAAGCCCCCCAAAAGCTCGCGTTCTTCACGGGCCGCGACCAGTCGCAGTCCTTTACCAGCTTCTGGGCGCAGGGTTTCGGCACGCCCAACTATGCAGCACACGGCGGGTTCTGTTCGGTCAATATGGCGGCAGCGGGTATCTATACGATGGGTGGCGCCTTCTGGGAGTTTGGCCAGCCGGATTGGGACCACACCAAGCTTTTCATGCTGTTTGGCGTGGCCGAAGACCACGACAGCAACCCCATCAAGATGGGCATCGGCAAGATCAAGGCACGCGGCGCGCGGATGATCGGGGTGAACCCGATCCGTACAGGCTATAACGCGGTGGCCGATGATTGGGTGGGTATCACGCCGGGCACGGATGGCCTGTTCATTCTGGCGATGGTCCATTGCCTGATGAAAGCTGGCAAAATTGATCTGGACTATCTAGGGCGCTTCACCAATGCCTCGGTGCTGGTGAACGAAGATCCGAAGTCCGAACAGTTCGGTCTGTTCCTGCGCGATGAAGACGGGCAACCACAAGTCATCGACCGGCGCACAGGCAATCTGGCACCTTGGAACGGTAAGGGGGTCGAACCCGATCTCGCCGCGACCTACCGCGCAAAAGGGGTCACGCACCGGCCCGTTTTCCACCAGATGGCCGACCGCTACCTGTCCGAAGACTACGCGCCGGAAGCCGTGGCCGAGCGGTGCGGGATTTCCGCCCAGCGCATCCGTGCGATCGCCGCCGATCTGGCCCGCGTTGCCTTTGACGAGGCAATCGCGCTTGACCGCCCTTGGACCGATTTCCGCGGCAAAAAGCATGACAAGATGATCGGCCGCCCTGTCAGCTTCCACGCAATGCGCGGAATTTCAGCACATTCCAACGGGTTCCAGACCTGCCGTGCGCTGCATGTGCTGCAAATCCTGCTCGGTTCTGTCGAAGTCCCCGGTGGCATGCGTTTCAAACCGCCCTACCCCAAACCGGCCACAGCCCACCCCAAGCCGCATGGCAAAGTCACCCCCGGAGCCGCGCTTGACGGCCCGCACCTTGGCTATACCCAAGGGCCGGAAGACCTCTTGCTAGATGCAGAAGGTAACCCCACCCGCATCGACAAAGCCTATTCATGGGAAAACCCCATGTCGGCGCACGGGCTGATGCATATGGTGATCTCGAACGCCCATGCGGGTGTGCCCTACAAGATCGACACGCTGTTCATGTATATGGCGAATATGTCGTGGAACTCGTCGATGAACGTGGGCGGCGTGCACAAGATGCTGACCGACAAGGACGAAGGCGGCGATTATGTCATCCCGCGCATTATCTATTCCGACGCCTATTCATCCGAAATGGTGGCCTACGCCGATCTGATCCTGCCCGATACCACTTATCTGGAACGGCACGACTGTATCTCGCTGCTCGACCGCCCGATCTGCGAGGCCGACGGCGTGGCCGATGCGATCCGCTGGCCCGTCGTGGAACCCGATCGCGATGTGCGCGGCTTCCAGTCAGTGCTGTGCGATCTGGGCGCGCGGCTGGGGCTGCCCGGTTTCGTGAATGATGACGGCAGCCAGAAATATGCGGACTACGCCGATTACATCACCAACCACGTCCGCCGTCCCGGTGTCGGGCCGCTCGCCGGATGGCGTGTTGGCGAAAACGGCAAACTGCAAGGCGGGCGCGGCGACCCCAATGGCAGCCAGTTGCAGAACTACATCGACAACGGCGGCTTCTGGATCGAACACGTTCCTGAAAACGCAGCCTACTACAAACCCTTCAGCATGGAGTATCAGGACTGGGCTGTGAAAATGGGCTTCTATGATGTGGTCCAACCCTACATCTTCCAGCTTTACGTGGAACCTCTGCGCAAATTCCAGGCCGCCGCCGAAGGTATCGGCACACGGCAACCGCCAGAACATCTGCGCGAACGTCTGAAACTGACGATGGACCCGCTCCCGTTCTGGTACCCCCCGCTTGAGGACGGCCACGCCGATCCGGTCGAATACCCGATCCACGCGCTGACCCAACGGCCTATGGCGATGTACCATTCCTGGGGCACGCAGAACGCCTGGCTGCGGCAGATCCACGGGCACAATCCACTTTATGTGCCGACAAAAATCTGGGAGGAAAACGGCTTTCAGGAAGGCGACTGGGCGTGCGTATCATCCGTGCACGGGTCGATCACCGTGCCTGTCGCCCATCAGGCGTCGCTCAACCCCAATACGGTCTGGACATGGAACGCGATCGGCAAACGCAAAGGCGCATGGGCGCTGGATGACAAGGCACCAGAGGCGACCAAAGGCTTCCTGCTCAACCACCTGATCCACGAATTGCTGCCACCCAAAGGTGACGGTCTGCGCTGGGCCAACTCCGATCCGATCACCGGGCAGGCCGCATGGTTCGACCTGCGGGTCAAGATCGAAAAATCCGCCGTGCCGAACGAGGCCCAGCCGGTCATGCCGGCGATCAAATCACCGGTCGGCAAAGGACCAAAGAACCTCGCATGGAAGGTCGGCAAATGACCAACCGACAAGTGCTCTTGATCATTGCCACCTTCGTCGCCCTGACCTTGGGCAGTTTCATCTGGTACATCGCCACATGGGACAGCCGCAAAGGCGGCGATCAGACGACCCTTATCATCTTGCCTGAATTACTTCCGCCGGAGGCTCCGGCGCTTGCAACAGGGACAAAGCTATGACCCAACTCCCGCCACCTTCCGCCAAAAAACTCGGCCTCGTGATTGACCTTGATACCTGTGTGGGATGCCACGCCTGTGTCGTCTCATGCAAAGGCTGGAACACCGAAAACTACGGCGCCCCCCTGTCGGATCAAAACGCTTATGGTGCCGATCCATCAGGGACCTTTCTGAACCGCGTCCACTCCTACGAGGTGCAACCGGCACAGGGCGAAGCCCAACTCATCCACTTCCCCAAATCCTGCCTGCACTGCGAGGATGCGCCCTGCGTCACAGTCTGCCCCACAGGCGCCAGCTACAAACGCGCCGAAGACGGCATCGTCCTTGTCAACGAAAGTGACTGCATCGGCTGCGGCCTTTGCGCATGGGCCTGCCCCTACGGCGCACGCGAACTGGACGCCAAAGAAGGTGTGATGAAAAAATGCACCCTCTGCGTGGACCGCATCTATAACGAGAACCTCCCCGAAGAAGACCGCCAGCCCGCCTGCGTGCGGACCTGCCCTGCCGGTGCCCGCCACTTTGGCGATCTGGGCGATGCAGACAGCGACGTGTCAAAACTGGTGGCCGAACGCGGCGGGTTTGATCTGATGCCGGAACAGGGCACCAAGCCGGTGAACAAATACCTGCCACCCCGCCCCAAGGACGAAATGCCCGAATTCGATGTGCTCGCCCCCTACCTTGAGCCCATCGCCAGCGACGGCAAAGGCTTCGTCGGCTGGCTCGACAAAGCCCTCTCATCCCTGCCCGGAGGCGCCAAATAATGCATCCTGCAAGTTCCGTCATCATCTTCAACACCTTCTCGGGCCTCGGCTTTGGCCTGCTCTTCTGGCTTGGCATGGGCGCACTCGTGCCAACCGGCATGGGGGCGTTCATCTGGTTCACCATCGCCTATCTGCTGGCGGTCGGCGGGCTGATTGCCTCGACCTTCCACCTCGGCCACCCTGAACGCGCCATAAAAGCCTTCAGCCAATGGAAAACCAGCTGGCTCAGCCGTGAAGGCATTTGCGCCGTTTTCGCCCTCGTCGTCATGGCGATTTACGGGGCAGGTCTGGTCTTTGCCGAAACACGCCTCGCGCTGGTCGGCATCATCGGCGGCATCGCGTCACTCGGCGTCGTCTTCACCACGTCGATGATCTACGCGCAGATGAAAACCGTTCCGCGCTGGCGGCACTGGACAACACCCGCGATGTATCTGCT
>NZ_DASYOK010000199.1:0-4328 GCF_036007805.1 Yoonia sp. | reverse complement strand
CGGACCGGTTCGACATCTTCGCAAAAGTCGCTGTTTTTCAACATGCGCCGCGTGCAGGCCCGGCTTGAGCGTGAAGCGGCGGCCGAGGGCCGCGAGCTGGACCGCCACGAAATGCGCGAATTGATTGCGATTGAAGTGGGCGTGCCATTGCATGACGTCGAGATGATGGAAGGCCGCTTGTCCGGTTCCGACTTTTCGCTGAATGCCACCCAATCCGTTGATGATGAAGGTCGCGAATGGATTGATGCGCTCGAGGATGACGGGATGCAAGCCGCTGAAAGAGTCGAGAATACGCACGACAATGAAACGCTGCGTCAGTGGTTGCTGACCGCCTTGTCAGGGCTGAATGACCGCGAACAATTCATCGTGCGCGAGCGGAAGCTGCGCGATGAGCCGCGCACGCTGGAAAGCCTCGGGTCCGAGCTTGGTTTGTCGAAAGAACGTGTGCGACAGCTTGAGGCCGCGGCCTTTGGCAAGATGCGCAAGAGCCTTGAGACGCAAAGCGCAGAGGTACACGCGTTTTTTGCCTGATCGCGGACATTGTGTTTCCGGTCTGATCTGACCTAGTGTCAGGCGAACCTGATCGGAGCGCCCTGATGCCGGCAAACAAGCATATCCTCTTAATCGTTGGAGGCGGCATTGCCGCCTTCAAGTCATTGGACCTTGTGCGCCGATTGCGCGAACGTGGCGCGCTGGTGACGCCTGTTCTGACCAAAGCAGGGGCCGAGTTTGTCACCCCGCTGAGCCTGTCGGCGCTGTCCGCGTCTAAGATCTATCAAGAGCTATTCAATCTGACCGATGAGGCCGAGATGGGCCATATTGAATTGTCCCGCGCCGCTGATCTGGTTGTGGTGGCCCCGGCGACAGCGGACCTGATGGCCAAAATGGCGGGCGGCTTGGCGAATGATCTGGCTTCAACTCTGCTTTTGGCGACCGATAAACGTGTGCTTATTGCCCCTTCGATGAATGTTCGCATGTGGATGCATCCCGCAACCCGGCGCAATCTGGCGACTTTGCGGGATGATGGTATTCTGGTTGTCGGTCCGAATGAAGGTGACATGGCCTGCGGTGAATATGGTCCGGGACGCATGGCCGAAGTGCCCGAGATTATTGCGGCAATTGATGCGGCACTTGCCGATGGGCCGCTGAAGGGCACGCATATTATTGTCACCTCTGGTCCGACCCACGAACCGATTGATCCTGTGCGCTATATCGCAAACCGGTCTTCTGGTGCGCAGGGCACAGCGATTGCCGCCGCACTTGCGGCGCTGGGTGCTGATGTGACTTTTGTGACTGGCCCAGCGGATGTGCCGCCGCCGATGGGTGTGAACACGGTCAAGGTCCAGACGGCGAAAGAGATGCTGGCGGCGGTGACAGCGGCAGGCACAGCTGACGCGGCTGTTTTTGCCGCCGCCGTTGCGGATTGGCATGTGGCGAATGCGGGGAGCAGCAAGATCAAGAAGGACGGGGCAGGGTTGCCGCGTCTCGATTTTGCAGAAAACCCTGACATTCTGGCGACTGTCGCGCAGATGACGAAGGGGCGCCCGAAACTGGTGGTGGGCTTTGCCGCCGAAACCGATGATGTGATCGCCAATGCCACAGCGAAACGGGTGCGCAAGGGGTGTGACTGGATCGTCGCCAATGATGTATCGCCAGAAACAGGGATCATGGGCGGGTCTGAAAATGCCGTTACGCTGATCAGCGACGCAGGCGCGGAAAGCTTTCCACGCATGACGAAAGCTGAGGTTGCCGCGATGCTTGCAGGCCGGATTGCAGAGGCGCTTGCGTGATTGTGACGGTACAGTTTCAGTGGGTGGATGGTACGGATCAGAGCCTTGGCTTGCCGGCGTATGAAACGGCAGGGGCGGCGGGGGCGGATCTGCGTGCGAACTTTGCCGACCGTCAGGCCGTAACGCTGGACGCGGGTGCGCGGGCCTTGGTGCCCACCGGCCTGCGTATGGCGATCCCTGCGGGGTACGAGGTGCAGATCAGGCCACGGTCTGGCTTGGCGCTCAAGCACGGGGTGACCCTGCTGAATACCCCAGGCACGATTGATAGCGATTATCGGGGGCCGTTGGGCGTGATCATGGTGAATTTGGGGGATACACCTTTCGAGATAACCCATGGGATGCGGATCGCGCAGATGGTGGTCGCACCTGTTGTGCAGGCGGGTTTTGAAACCGTTGCACGTCTGGATGAAACCGCGCGCGGCGCGGGCGGATTCGGGTCCACAGGCCAATGATTATGGTCGGGACAATGGCGATAACCCTTTGGGTTATCGGGTGGGCCATGAAAGTGCCTTATGCCGTGCGCTGGAATATGATGGCGCTTTTGCTGGTGGGTGTCATGCTGGTGCATGTGATCCTGCCGGATGGGCACCCTCTGCGCATGGCAACAGGTGGCGATGCGCGGCTTTGGGCGATCTTCTTGGGCTTTGGCGTGATTATCTGGGGGTATGGCAAACTGCTGCGCCGCCTGCGGTCGCGGGTGACCTCACACGAGGTCGCGCCGGTCAAATCCGAGAGCTTTTCACCCACGGAACTGGACCGCTATGCGCGCCATATCATTCTGCGTGAAGTGGGCGGACCCGGGCAGAAGGCCCTGCGCGATGCAAAAGTTCTGGTTGTGGGGGCCGGTGGCCTGGGGTCGCCTGCGCTGCAGTATCTGGCGGCTGCAGGCGTCGGCACGATCGGCGTGATCGATGGCGATGTTGTGGAGAACGCCAATCTGCAGCGACAGGTGATCCATCTTGATCGCAACATCGGGGTGCCAAAGGTTCATTCTGCCGCCGAGGTCATGCGCGGTCAGAACCCCTTTGTCACGGTGCGCCCCTATCATCGCAGGCTTGAGGCCGATATCGCGGAAGACCTGTTCTCTGAATACGACATTATTCTGGACGGTACCGATAATTTTGCGACCCGCTATCTGGTGAACCGCACTGCTGTGGCGACGGGCAAGCCGCTGATTGCGGCTGCGCTGACCCAATGGGAAGGGCAGATCAGCGTCTATGATCCGGCCCATGGCACGCCTTGCTATGAATGTGTGTTTCCCCAAGCGCCTGACCCGTCGCTGGTGCCAAGCTGTGCCGAGGCGGGCGTGATTGGACCGCTGCCCGGTGTGATCGGGGCGATGATGGCGGTTGAGGCGGTTAAAGCTCTGACTGGCGCGGGGCAGGGCCTGACCGGACGTTTGCTTATTTATGATGCGCTCTATGCCGAAAGCCGTACTATTGTTGTGAAACCGCGTGCGGACTGTCCTGTTTGCTATGGCAAGGGCTTGCACGGGGCTGTGCCACGTTGATAGTGGCGCTGAAATTATCAACTGGGAGCCTGCTATGAAATTCCTTGCAACACTGGCTGCGTGCCTGATGGCGACAACCGCCGTAGCGGACGCGCATCTGCCAAATCTTGAAGGCCGCGAGATCGTCGTTGTGACCGAAAATGCCTATCCGCCGCTGCAATTCATTGACACGAGCGGCAATGCCGTAGGCTGGGAATACGACGCAATGGCCGAGATTGCGCAGCGTCTGAATGCGACAGTGGTTTATGAAAACATCAGCTGGGATGCGATGATCCCTGCCGTATCCGAAGGGCAGTTTGACCTTGGCATGACCGGCATCACGATCCGTGAAGATCGTGCTGAAGTCGTGGATTTTTCCGATAGCTATATGACGTCTGAAATGGTGATGATGGTGCGTGGCGATGAAGACCGCTTCAGCGATGCGACAAGCTTTGCAGCCGATGCCGACCTGCTGATGGCCGCACAGCCAGGCACGACGCCGTTTTATGTGGGTGTCTATGACGTGCTGGACGGCGATGAGGCGAACCCGCGCATCAAGCTGATGGAAACCTTTGGCGCGACGGTGCAAGCGCTGCGCGCGGGCGACGTTGATCTGGTGCTGACCGATGGCACCGCAGGCAACGGTTATGTCGAGGCCTCTGATGGCGGGTTGAAGATTATCGGTGAAAAGCTGGGGACCGAGGATTTTGGGTTTATTTTCCCCAAGGGCTCTGATCTGGTTGAACCGATCAACGCGGCGATTGCGGATATGCTGGCCGATGGCACCATTGATGCGCTGAACACACGCTGGTTCCTTGAGTACAAACTTGGTGAGTAAGCCCTGAACGGGAGGTCCCGGGGCTTGCCCGGGGCGGCGCGCCGATGATCCCGACATCCCCCAACGACAAGGATTTTCCTTGGTGGCTGGTCGCTGTTGTGGCGATTGGCCTTTACCTGTTCTGGCAGGTGTTGACGGTTGAAACATACGCCCGCGTGCTGTCGACGCTGCAGCGGGGGATTTGGGTCACGATCTATGTGACCTTGGTGTC
>NZ_DASYOK010000198.1:0-10067 GCF_036007805.1 Yoonia sp. | reverse complement strand
GATGGCAGCCGTGGTCAGGTCCTTGCCGGTGAGCCGCCCATGCTGGAAGCCGCCCTCGATGGTGCGTTCCAGACCCTGTTGGAATGGGCGGACGATTTCCGCGATATCGGGGTGCGCGCCAATGCCGACACCCCTGCCGACGCGCAAACCGCCCGCAACTTTGCCGCCGAAGGTATCGGGCTGTGCCGCACTGAGCATATGTTCTTTGAAGGCGACCGTCTTGGCGTGATGCGCGAGATGATCTTTGCCGAAGAAAGCGACGACCGCAAAGAGGTGCTTGACCGCTTGCTGCCGATGCAGCGCGCCGATTTTCAGGCCCTCTTCGAGATCATGGAAGGCAAGAACGTTTGCGTGCGCCTTTTTGATCCACCGCTGCACGAATTCCTGCCCTCCGATAAGGCAGGCATGCGTGATCTGGCCGAACAGGTGGCCTTGCCGCTGCCGGATGTGATCGAGCGGATTGATGCGCTGGCGGAATATAATCCGATGCTGGGGATGCGGGGCGTGCGTCTGGGAATCGCTATTCCCGAGATTTACGACATGCAGACCCGAGCTATCTTTGAGGCGTTGGTGGCTGTCGGGAGGAAAGGCATCTCGATCAATGTCGAGATCATGATCCCGCTTGTCAGTGCCATGCGCGAAGTCGAGCTGCAAAAAGCGCGGATCAACGGGGTGGCAAACGCTGTCAGGGCGAAAAGCAAAGCGGATTTCACCTATCGTCTCGGCGTCATGGTTGAAACGCCGCGGGCGGCCTTGCGCGCACAGGATATTGTCGAGCATGCCGAGTTTTTATCCTTTGGCACCAACGACCTGACCCAGATGACCTATGGTCTGTCGCGCGATGATGCGGGCCGCTTTATGTCGTCTTATGTGCAGCAGGGCGTCTATGTCGAAGACCCGTTCCATACGCTGGATATTGAAGGTGTGGGCGAATTGATTTCCATCGGTGCAGCGCGTGGCCGGTTGGGCCGCAGCGATGTTGTCTTGTCGCTTTGCGGTGAACACGGGGGGGATCGCTCGGCAATCGCGTTCTGTCGTGCCCAGCAATTTGATTATATTTCCTGTTCCCCGTTCCGGGTGCCGGTGGCGCGTCTCACTGCGGCGCAGCTCGCTTTGGCCGATAAGGTGTCACCGTAATACAACGCTACATTTAGTAGTTAAAATGCAGCAAGCCCCTGCATTTTGTGATATTGCGGTCGCACCCTGTGCGTAATCTTGCCGGTTTTTGAACATCACGGCCCAAGGGGTAGACCTGAGCGCCTGTTTCCCCTATGGACTGCCGCGCTGGCGCGGAGCTAACCCGCGAAGTTTCCTGGGTGGGAAGAATGACTGTATTGAAGGCGATTATCGCCGCATGTTGTGCGGCAACTATTTCTGTTGGGGCAACATCAGCCTTTGCGGATGAAGTGATGGCAAGCCGTTTGGAAGCCATTCTGGGTCAAGAACGTCAGGCTCTATCGGTCGTGCCTGACAGCCGTTTGAGCATGCTGACCAGTTTGCCGCCTGCACAAGAGCGTGGCGTCGAGACACAGACCGGACTTGTCTATGATCGCGACTTTCTGGCCGACTTGCCCGCCGCAGATGGTGGACCAGAATGGCAATGTCTGGCCGAAGCACTCTACTTCGAAGCACGTGGCGAATCCGTTCGCGGGATGTTCGCAGTGGGCGAAGTCATCATGAACCGCGTCGATAGCAGTGCCTATCCGGATTCGCTTTGTGGCGTCATCAACCAAGGTACTGGACGCCTCTACGCTTGCCAGTTCACCTATACCTGTGACGGCAAACCAGAAGTCATCGCCGAGCCCCGGTCGTGGGAACGTGTTGGTAAAGTTGCCCGTATTTTGATTGATGGCGCACCGCGCGCATTGACCGGTGGTGCGACGCATTATCATACAAAGGCCGTCAACCCGTCTTGGGCAAAGCGTTTTCCACGCACTGCCTCGATCGGGTTCCATTACTTCTATCGCCAGCCTGTGCGCACGGCATCAATGTAAGTCGCATGATTGCGGATGAGCGTCGCGCCTGACGCTTGCCGCACCGCGTTCCCCCTTGTATCCCACAAGGGTAACTTGACGTGTTGGACGCCCCCATGACTGATGAGATCCGCCTTGCCTTTGCCCACCCGAGCGAGAGGGCAGAGGCCAGTAGCAGCATTCCTTACGATCGTATTTCACTACGTGATTACGTCGTCGAGGTCGAGATTGGTGCATTTCAGCAAGAGCGCGGAACCTTACAGCGCGTCCGCTTCAATGTCGTGGTCGAGGTCTTGCCGCTGAGCGGACCGATTGATGACGATGTCGACCGTATCCTGTCCTACGACAAGGTGACCGAAGCGATCAGCAACGAGCTGGAAGCAGAGCGGATCAATCTGCTGGAAACGCTCGCGGCGCGTGTCGCGGAACGCATTCTGCTCGAGCCACAGGCAGAACGTGTCTTTGTTCGCATAGAGAAACTTGACCGTGGCCCGTTCTCGTTGGGGGTCGAGATTGTCCGTGCGCGCGATGGTGTCGATCCGGGTGGGCAGACTCATGTGGCCGCTCCGCATCCACGCATCGTCTATTTGTCAAATGCCGCGGTTGAAAGCCCGCAGCTTGCAGGGTGGATAGATCAGCTGACGGCAATGGATGCGCCGCTCATTCTTTGCGTCGGGCCTGCTGACGTGCCCGCGCCCAAGGCGGAGAATGCGCTTGCCCAACGCCGGATTGATCTGCTGGCGATCGAACAAAATGCATGGAGTTTGGCCGCGCGCGACCGTCGCTGCATGGTTGTCAATTCGCGGACGGAACTGGATTGGGCAATGAAGAATGGCCAGATTTGCATCTGGGCACCCTCCAAGATTGTTCTTGATGCGGTTGATGGTCCATCTGCCAGTCCGCGCGATGCCGTAGCCCTTGTAGCATGGTTTGCCCAAGAGATGCTGGCCAAGGAATTGCTGGTCATTGGCCAGCCTGCGCCGCAGACTGATATCCCAGTGCGTGCTGTTCCGGCAGAGACCGCTGACCTGTCATGACCCAATACTATCGCCCCGTCGCCCGCTTTGGCGAAACGCCGACCGCGCAAAGCTTTCCTCTGGGGGGTGGTTTGTGCTGGTTTGATACCGTGGCAGTTCACACGCGCGGCGGCGGCGTCTGGTCCATGCCTGCCGGCGATGTGCCCGCAGAGGTGCTGGAAAACCTGACACGCCTGCGTGCGCCCGTTGCGGGTATGGACATGACCGGCCCGCGGATCATGGGTATTTTGAATGTCACTCCGGATAGTTTCTCCGATGGCGGACAGTTTGATGCGCCCGACCTTGCGCTGGCACATGCGCTGGCAATGCAACAAGAGGGCGCCGAGATCATCGACGTGGGCGGTGAAAGCACACGTCCCGGTGCGGCCGAGGTGCAGATTGCCGAGGAAATCGCGCGGACAGCCCCTGTGATTGCGGCCATTCGCGCGCAGAGCGATGTGCCAATCTCGATTGATACGCGCAAATCCGAAGTGGGATTGGCGGCAGTTGAGGCGGGCGCAACCCTGATCAACGATGTGGCGGCCTTTACCTTTGATCCGAAGCTGGCCGCGGTCGCAGCCGAAGCCAGAATTCCGGTTTGTGTCATGCATGCCAAAGGGTCGCCCGAGACGATGCAGAACGATCCCACCTATGACGATGTGCTGCTCGATGTCTATGACTTCCTCAGCGCGCGGGTTGAGGCCGCTTTGGCCGCAGGGATTGCGCGTGACCAGATTATCGTGGACCCCGGGATCGGGTTTGGCAAAACGCTAGAACACAACCTGACCCTCTTGCGCGGTATCGCACTTTTCCACGCGCTTGGCTGTCCGGTGCTGCTGGGCGCGTCGCGCAAGCGGTTTATCGGTACAATCGGCGGCGGCAAGGACGCATCGGACCGCGTAAGCGGATCTGTGGCGGTTGCTCTTTTTGCCGCAAGGCAGGGCGTGCAAATCTTGCGCGTTCACGATATCTTCGCAACAAAGCAAGCACTAGACTTGGAATGGGCAATTGGCGGGGCGGCAATGACATGACACGGAAACTCTTTGGCACCGACGGTGTGCGCGGCAAGGCAAATACCTTTCCCATGACCGCAGAAATGGCGCTGAAGATCGGTGCTGCTGCGGGGCGTTATTTCCGCAATGACGGGTCCAACGGCCACCGCGTTGTGATTGGCAAGGACACGCGGCTGTCCGGTTACATGTTTGAAAACGCGCTGACCGCCGGTTTGACCAGCACGGGCATGAATGTGCTGCTTTTGGGGCCTGTGCCGACGCCTGCGGTTGGTCTTTTGACAACGTCCATGCGCGCGGATCTCGGTATTATGATTTCCGCAAGCCACAACCCGCACCATGACAACGGGATCAAGTTTTTTGGTCCTGACGGTTTCAAGCTGTCGGACGAGGCTGAGGCCGAAATTGAAGCCATCATTGGTAATCCGATCGAACCGGCTCAGGCGCAGAATATCGGACGCGCCAAGCGGATCGACGATGGCCGTTTCCGCTATGCCGAGCGGATCAAATCGACCTTTCCGTCAGGCATGCGGCTTGATGGTCTGAAGGTTGTGATCGATTGCGCGAATGGTGCCGCCTACCGCGTCGCCCCCGAGGTCTTGTGGGAGCTTGGCGCAACGGTGATCCCTGTGGGTGTGTCACCTGATGGTTTCAACATCAACAAAGGCTGCGGTTCGACAAACACGGCGGCGGCGGCTGCAAAAGTGGTGGCCGAGGGCGCGCATGTCGGCATTTGCCTCGACGGCGATGCGGACCGCGTGATGATCCTTGATGAAAACGGCGAGGTTGCCGATGGGGATCAGCTGATGGCGCTGATGGCAGGCCGCTGGGCTGATCAGGAACGCCTGAATGGCGGGACTCTGGTTGCCACCGTGATGTCCAATCTCGGGCTTGAGCGGTATCTGGACGGGCGCGGATTGCGCCTTGAACGCACGGCTGTCGGTGACCGCTATGTGGTTGAGGCGATGCGCGCGCATGGCTGGAACCTTGGTGGCGAACAATCGGGTCATATCGTGATGACCGATTATGCGACGACCGGGGACGGTCTTTTGGCAGGCCTGCAATTTCTTGCCGCGATGATCGAGACGGACAGACCCGCAAGTGCTCTGACCAAGAGCTTTGAGACTGTGCCGCAGATGCTACGGAACGTGCGCTTTGCGGCAGGGCAGGACCCGCTGGGGAATGCATTGGTCAAAGCGTCGATTGCGGACGCCGAGACGAAACTGATGGGCAAAGGACGCTTGCTGATCCGCAAGTCGGGTACAGAGCCGCTGATCCGTGTAATGGCGGAATGCGAAGACGATACGCTTTTGGCGCAGGTCGTAGACGGTATTGTGGCCGAAGTGGAAGCCGCGGTCTAGCGCGGCAGCAGCCTGCGCAGGTTGCTCCACTGGCTGATGGCGAGGCCAAAGAGGATCAGCCCCAGTGCCACAAAGAAACGCAGTGGCAACACCTCGCTGAGCACCCAAGCGCCAAAGAACATCGACCACAGCGGCACCTGATAGTTCACCAGTGTCATGAAAATGGCCCCTGCGGAGCGGATCGTCGCCACGCGGATCAGGGCGGCCAATGCTGTTGGGATGAAGCCGAGGAAAATGATTGCCACGGTTGGGCGCATGTCCCCGATGGTTGGAATGCCTTCGATGATCAACATTGCAGGGATCAAGGCGACTGAACCCACTGTTAGCAACAGCGCTGCCAGTGTGATCGGATCAATGGGCGGGCAGCGGCGGGTCATGATGCTGGAGACGGCATAGGAGATTGACGCGGCGACGCAGGCGATCTGGCCCAGTGGTTCCCACCCCGTGCCGATACGCAGAACACCGGGGCCAATAAGGACGGTCGCCCCGACAAAGCCTAGGATCACACCCAAGGTATTGCGTAGGCTCATCTTTTCGTCAGTGAAAAGATGCGCCAGCGGCAGCACAAAAAGCGGCAGCGCGGCCATGGAGATACCTGCAAAGGCGGAAGGCACATACTGCTGTCCCCAACTCAGCAAGGCGAAGGGCAGGGCGGTGTTCATCAGGCCAATGGCAACCAGATAGCGGGTCATAACGGGCGTGAACACAGGTAATGGCCTGTTCAAAAAGCGCATCAGCAGCAACAGGGCAACAGCCCCGAGTGTCGTGCGGGCACAGGCGACGGTCAGGGGGCCATACCCTTCAAGCGCAATGGCCACGACCATGAAGGTCGCGCCCCAGATCAATCCGAGAAGGACGATGGAAAGCCAGTTTGCCGGTGTGGGTTGCGTGGTCATCTTGGGGTCCTATGCAATGCAAAAGGCCCGGACAGTGCCCGGGCCTTTCGGTGCGTAAGGTGGATCATGATCCACCTTACATGTCGATCAGTTTTTCGCTTTGTCGACCATTTTGCCCGCGGAAATCCAGGGCATCATCGCACGCAGTTTTTCACCGACCTGCTCGATCTGGTGTTCGTCATTGATGCGGCGTGTTGCCTTGAAGTACGGCTGGCCAACGGCGTTTTCCTGCATGAAGTCACGCACGAATTTACCGGTCTGGATGTCGGACAACACGTCTTTCATGCGCTTTTTGGTTTCTTCGTAAGGCAGGATGCGCGGACCAGAGACATATTCCCCATACTCGGCTGTGTTCGAGATGGAGTAGTTCATGTTCGCGATACCGCCTTCGTAGATCAGGTCCACGATCAGCTTGACTTCGTGCAGGCACTCGAAATAGGCCATCTCGGGCTCGTAGCCGGCCTCGACCAGTGTTTCAAAGCCCATGCGGATCAGCTCGACCAGACCACCGCAGAGAACAGCCTGTTCGCCAAAGAGGTCGGTTTCACATTCCTGGCGGAAGTTGGTTTCGATGATGCCGGAGCGCCCGCCACCGATGGCGGAGCAGTAAGAGAGGCCGATTTCCATCGCCTTTCCGGATGCATCGTTGTGGACCGCCACAAGGCAAGGCACGCCGCCGCCTTTGGTGTATTCGCCGCGCACGGTGTGGCCGGGGCCTTTGGGTGCCATCATGATGACGTCGACACCCGGCTTGGGCTCGATCAGGCCGAAGTGCACATTCAGGCCATGGGCAAATGCGATTGCCGAACCCTCTTTGAGGTTGTCATGGACGTACTTTTTGTAGGTCTCGGCCTGCAATTCGTCGGGCATTGTGAACATGATCACATCGCACCATGCCGCGGCTTCCGCGATGCCCATAACCGTCAGGCCTTCGCCTGTCGCTTTGGCGGCAGAAGGCGAGCCTTCGCGCAGTGCCACAACAAGGTTCTTTGCACCGCTGTCGCGCAGGTTCAATGCGTGGGCGTGCCCTTGCGAGCCATAGCCCAGAATGGCAACTTTTTTGTCTTTGATCAGGTTCACATCGCAATCGCGATCGTAATAAACGCGCATAGTCGTCGTCCTTTATGTGGTTTCTGGGGTGGGTATAACGTATCTTCCGCCTGAAAATAGTGTTGTTCCTTGAGTATTTTTGGCAAGATGATGATTGTTATGCGTGTTCTATTCGAATAGCATGATTTTTATGCTTGATGATACTGATCGCCGCATTTTGCGCCTTTTGCAGGCAGAGCCCGCGACCGCGATGCCGGAACTGGCCGAGGCAACGGGGCTGACACCCGCACGCGCGATGCGACGCGTGGACCGTTTGCGTGAAGACCGGATCATTCAGGGCAGCCATGCCATCATTCACTGGCCCGCATTAGGTTATGCGGTCTCGGTCAGTTTGCGTATTACGCTGGATAAAGCTGTCGCGCGCGCCTTTGACGAGTTTATTTCTGCCGCACGGGCGGTGCCGGAAGTGATCGAGATCCAGACCTTTCTGGGGCGTGTTGATGTACGCCTTTCGTTGATCGCAAAGGATTTGTCTGATTATCAGCGGATTTACCGTGAAGACGTTCTGACCTTGCCGCATATTGCGGACATCGAGGCGCTGATGACCGTCGCATCGGTGAAGTCTGACGAAAGCCTGCCGCTATGACGCTGGATGACCTTGACTATGCAATCCTGCGTGCGCTTTCGGCAAATGCGGATCAATCGACAACTCAGTTGGGTCAGAAACTCGGCCTCAGCCAGCCCGCCACGTGGCGGCGGATCCGCCGCTTGCAAGAGGGCGGGGTGATCGCGGGGCGCAGGCTTGTGCTGGATGCCGGAAAGCTGGGGTTCGGCGTGACGGTTTTTCTGGGTATCAAACTTGCCACCAAGGGGCGTGTGAGCCTTGAGGATTTTGAACGCGCAGTGGGGGCCATTCCCGAAGTGCAGACAGTGGATCACGTGCTAGGGCTCTATGATTACCGTTTGCGGGTCGTGGCCCGTGATCTGGCCGATTTTGAACGTGTCCTGCGTCGCCGTATCATGACCATGCCGGGTGTCGGTAACGTCGAGGCAAATGTGCTTTTGTCAGAAGAACGCAGGCCGGGGCCAATTTAGGCAGGCGCTGCTTGCTTTGTGCCGGTTCTGCACATAGCCATACGGATAAGCAGCAAGGAGATGGCAATGGACAATGCAATTTCAGGGGTCGACCCGGACGGTTTGATGGAGTTCTCGGTGGTTTTTACCGACCGGTCACTCAACCACATGTCAAAGGTCTTTCAGGGCGTGATGACCGATATCTCGGACATGCTCTGCGAGGTCTACAATGCCGATAGCGTGGCCATCGTGCCGGGCGGTGGCACCTACGCAATGGAGGCCGTGGCGCGCCAGTTCGGCGCTGATGCCCATGCTTTTGTGGTCCGCAACGGATGGTTTTCCTATCGCTGGAGCCAGATCTTTGAAGCAGGCAAGTTTACGGCCAAGACAACAGTCATGAAGGCGCGGCAGGCGGGCAATGATACGCGCGCGCCATTTGCACCGGCACCGATTGAAGACGTCACAGCAGCGATCAGGGAAGCGCGCCCCGATGTTGTATTTGCGCCCCATGTCGAAACGTCGGCGGGAATCATCCTGCCGGACGGCTATATCAAAGCGCTTGCCGATGCGGCCCATGACGTGGGTGCTCTCATGGTGCTGGATTGCATTGCCTCGGGCTGTGCCTGGGTGGATATGAAAGCGACCGGCGTTGATGTGTTGATCTCGGCGCCGCAAAAGGGCTGGTCGTCCACGCCTTCTGCGGGACTAGTGATGCTGTCGGCACGTGCCGAGGCAAGGATGGCGGAAACCACTTCAAATTCTTTCACCGTTGACCTGAAGAAATGGCACAGCATCATGCAGGCCTACCTGAATGGCGGTCACGCGTATCACGCAACAATGCCGACCGATGGCTTGCGGGCGTTCCGCGACACGATGCTGGAAACGCGTGAATTCGGTTTCGGCAAACTGAAGGAGGCGCAGTGGGCCTTGGGCGATGCGGTACGCAAGGTGCTGGCGGATAAGGGCATAAAATCGGTCGCGGCCGAAGGGTTCGGCGCGCCCGGTGTCGTGGTCAGCTATACCGACGATCCGGCCATCCAGAATGGATCAAAATTTGTCGCCGAAGGTATGCAAATTGCTGCTGGTGTCCCGCTGCAATGTGACGAGCCGGATGATTTCCGCACGTTCCGGCTGGGCCTTTTCGGGCTGGACAAGCTCTATGATGTGGACGCTACGTTGGCGCGTCTGGTGCCTGTGCTGGACAAGGTGCTTTAGCGCGCGCCAAGGCCCAGTTGCATCAACGTCTGCCGGATAGGCGTGACACCATAAAGTGCTTCGATCCCTTTGGCGCGAAGCGACTGCATCATCGGGCTTCCGGCAATTGACGCGCGATTGAGCGCGTCAATTCCTGTCACGCGCAATTTGATGTCAGGGTGGCGTTTGCGCGCATAGGCATCGAGCATCGCAGGCGCACCCAGTTGGTCGGGTGCCGCTGCCGCGAGATCAAGCAGACAGGACAGATCACGCAAAGACATATTGAGGCCCTGCGCGCCGATGGGTGGCATGACATGTGCTGCTTCGGCGACCAAAGCGGTGCGCGGCGCTGTCAGGTGATCCGCGATCTGGCTTATGATGGGCCAAAGTGTCCGCTTGCTGGCAAGCGTGAGTGGCCCGTAAAGATAAGCGGAGCGGTCGTTCGCGGCAGCCTCGAAAGCCGTTTCCGGCAGGGCATGCAAACGGTTGGCTT
>NZ_DASYOK010000197.1:0-9891 GCF_036007805.1 Yoonia sp. | reverse complement strand
CCGCCGATAGACTACGCTCGGCGCGCCAATGTATAATCTGTGCCCCACCCCGCCGAGTGATTTAAGGGAGGCTTTCCAAATGGATTCTTTGCATACGCCACAAGGCCGATCTTTTCAATTTTTCGAGCCTTTCCCAGTTTGCCTGATTGCAATTGCCCGACTGTGCGCGTTCTGCGCGACGCAGTATCTGATCTAAAGCTCTGTAGGGTAGTTGATCACTGGAGTGGCGCATGAGCGTGAGGAGATTGTCTAAATCACTGACCTCACAATTCGACTGTCTGATGGTGCGGATCAATTTAGCTGTTAAAGAACGATCCAGAAAGAATGGAAACATTGCTATAGCGATCCTTTTAGTCGTGTTTGGTGAAGGTGAGATGCTTTGCAGCAATCCACAGGCGCCTCACGTCTCTCGCAGGAAACCAGACCCCGCACGCTCCTGTACTCTTCCGGCGAACCAATGAGTTGTTGCGCTGGCGCGCTCATGGGAACAATCGCACCGCTTACGGGTATCGATCAGGCTTCAGAGGTCAGAGCTGAAACCGGCAGCTGTCACTCCAGTTTCCAAAATTGGTGAGTATTTGAGCGTTCGAAGATTTCCACAGTCATGCCTTCACTATGTTTTCGGACGCGTCACATCGCAACAAATCCAAAGCGTCAGCAGCCGTTCATTTGATACATTATGTAATCAGACGGTTCGCAAACCGACAAAGGATACCAACATGCGACAGCTCACCATCTCAATCGACCCTGAGTAGCTTGATCTCATCCATGGCGTCCAGATCTTCGTCGCATCTGACTTGTTGAGCAGAAAAAGCGGACGCGAAGCAAAGTCAACGCCAGATGACAGAGATAGTCCCGCATCTTCGACCAGAATACAGCTCGGCCAGCGTCATCTCTTCTCGCATCGCACGCGACCTTCGCCTAGAACTCAGGCGTATGCGACTTTCTCTTTACCACTGCGGATCGTCTCTGTCGACATGCGATCCGCCTCAACTACTGATCAAAATTTCTCCGACCACCTTTACGAGGGATGGCTTGCCGCAGCTGTACTTAAAAACTATCGCGTGTTAGCACTCAGTAAACCCGCGCATTCAATGAAAACCAATGCACACGACCCGCTCAATCATGCGAAGGCTGACTGGCCTGATCCCACACGCCGCCTGCTACCCACCAAGACCAAGCTCAACGTGCCGAGAATAAATGAAATAAGCGCGAGGTTCCCACCATTGATTTCAGGGACTGCAACGGGCTCACCTCCACTGGTGACATCACCTGATCCTGTGTCGACCGTTGCCCCACCGAGCGTGTAATCGGTGACTGTGGAGAAAGCGCCCTGAGACGCCCCCACCAAAATCGCATCAATACGAATTTTGTTCTCTACAAACTGACTGTATGAATATGAGGCGTCTATCACCCAGGTCTGGCCGGAGTACCCAGTCTCGAATTCAAGACTTAGAAGGCCTAGAGTAGAACCACTGCTCCCTCCGCCGAGTACAGCAGTTGATTGATTAACGTTAGTAATTTCCCTGCTCACACCCCCCGACGTGAAATTAAGACCAGAGATATCGTTTGTGGAAATTGAGCCGTCTTCGAAGTTCAAAAAACCCGAGATCGTACCATCACCCCCAACGTCCTCTAAACCAACATAACTGATGGAAAAGTCATACGTCTGTGCGTGTACTGCCAACGGCGACAGAAACAGAGCGCAGATGAGGATGATGGATCTATAACACTTCATTTTTTCTCGGTACCCTGATTCATGTCTGCAAACCAGCAAAATTTATCGTTTTGGGAATGTTTTTCTCGCCCCGCCTGCTGGCGGCCTGCCGCTAGACTATTCAAGCGGCTTCAAGGGTAAAAATTGGGCAACGGCGGCAAACAGAGCGATTGGACCACCCAGAACGGCCCCCAGCTCCGGGCCCACCGCGTCGCCCACGTCAGGATTGTCGCCAGAACAATGCCCAGGGCTGCGCCATTCGCCACAACTCTGACTGTGGTGAACGGATCCAAACTTGCAAAGACTCTCGCGCCAATCATGCCATCGATACCTAGAGCAACGCCGCCAAACATGATGGCCAATGACACGCGACCCAACCCACACAGAGGTGGTCGCGGAATTTCGGACCCGTTGTTAAGGTGGATCGCATGATGAGAGAAGTGATTCAGACTGAAAAAACGATCGAACCATTCGCCTGAGTTGAAGGCCAAAGATGCGCTTGAAGCGATCCGTGAGGAGCTGACGCTGGCGGAACTGTCCAAGCAGTACGATGTTCATCCAACGCAAATCAGCACTTGGAAGCGCGCGGCGATAGAGAACATGGCGACAGCTTTTGCGCGCCGCAGTACAGCCCTGGAGCAGGTAAGCGCGGCTGAAGTCGATAAGCTGCATTCCAAGATTGGCCAGATTGTGGTGGAACGGGATTTTTTGGCCAATGCCTCGCACCAGTTGCTCGGGACGCGAGGCAAAAAATGGTGCGTAAGGATCACAAGTTAAGCGTCCGTCGCCATTGCGCGCTGCTGACCCTAGCACGGTCAAGTCTCTACTATGAGCCGAAGGGTGAGAGTGCTGAGAACCTGAAGTTGATGGCTATCATCGACAAGCAGTTCTTGGAGACGCCGTGGTACGGTTCGCGCCGAATGGCACGTCATATGAAGTGTAACAACCACGCATGCGGGCGGCATCGTGTCCGCCGTTTGATGCGCCTCATACGGTTGGTGCCGATCTATCAAGAGCCGAATACCAGCAAGAAACACCCGCAGCATAAGATCTGGCCATATTTGCTACGGAACGTGGTGATTGACCGTCCAAACTAGGTCTGGTGCGCAGATATTCTGATGCGGCGTGGCTTTCTGTATCTCGTGGCGAACATGGACTGGTACAGCCGCAAGGTTTTGGCATGGCGGCTCGCCAACAGCATGGACACGGCGTTCTGTATCGAAGCCCTGAAAGAGGCGCTGGCGAAACACGGCACGGCCGAGATCTTCAAACCGACAGTCATATGATCGCCACCAGTGGTGATTGGATCGACGTGCTGAATGATGCGAAGGTAAAGATCAGCATGGATGGCAAAGGGCGGTGGATTAATAACCGAATGATTGAGCGGCTATGGAGGTCCCTCGGGAGTATCCGAAACTCTGTGTATGAGGCTCAGCCCATGCAGGTTTGACGGGTCATCTGTTGAACCGTTCTGGGTATAGGATAGCGAACTGGTTTCGTGCGGCAACCCATTCTCTGACGCACCGCCCTGATTTCTCAAAGCTACGAATTGCGAGGTAGATCAGTTTTGTTGCGGCGTCATCCGTTGGAAAGCTGCCGCGTGTTTTGGTGGTTTTTCGGATCACGCGGTTCAGGCTTTCTATAGCATTCGTTGTGTAGATGATTTTGCGCACGGCTGGCGGGAAGGTAAAGAACGGGATCACTTCTTGCCATGCGCGCCGCCAGCTCGGGGCGATGGAGGGGTATTTCTGGCCCCATTCCGCCTCAAAGTCGGCCAGGGCTTTCTCGGCCTCAACGTCATCGGTGGCCTGGTAAATCCGCTTCAGGTCCTTGGCGACAAACTTGCGATCCTTCCATCCACAGAAGTTCAGCGAGTGGCGCACCAGATGCACGATACAGGTCTGGACGGTCGTCTCAGGAAACGCTGCGTTGATGGCATCAGGGAAGCCTTTTAGGCCGTCCACTACGGCGATCAGGATGTCTTCGACGCCGCGGTTGCGCAGGTTGTTCATCACCGAGAGCCAGAACTTGGCCCCTTCGTTGTTGGCGATCCACAGGCCCAGAACCTCACGTTCGCCTTCAGGGGTAACGCCCAGGGCCACGTAAACGGCCTTATTTTTGACTTGACGGCTTTCTGCGTCGCGGATTTTGACACGGAGCGCATCGAGAAAAACGATGGGGTACATCGGTTCCAGAGCGCGGTTTTGCCAGTCAGACACCTCCTCTAAAACAGCGTCGGTGACACGGCTGATAAGGTCGGCTGACACCTTCAGGCCGTAGACCTCTTCGAGGTGAGCACGAATGTCGCGGGTCGAGAGCCCCGCCGCATAAAGCCCGATGATCTTGTCATCCATGCCGTCGATCCGGGTCTGGCCCTTCCTAATCAGCTCCGGCTCAAAGCTCCCGTCTCGGTCGCGTGGGATGTCGATGGGCACAGCGCCGTCATTGCCCTTCAGCATTTTACGGGTCGCCCCATTGCGCCGGTTGGTCTGCTGACTGTCGGGTTCACCATGCGGTTCATAGCCCAAATGCTCGGTCAACTCAGCACCCAGCATCCGCTCCATCAGCCGGACCTTGAGTTCCTTCATCAGGCCTTTGTCGCCCAGTAGATCCTCAGGTCGTTCAACGCCGCTAAGCAGCTCGTCCAGTAATTCTTTGGAAATCGTCATCGTCGTCATGCTCCTTCGTTGGTGAAGCATGGGCCAAATTACTCATACACAAAAGGTCGGACACTCTCGGTCCCTCAAGTACGAATGTGTATATTTGCACAGGTTTGAGACCGGGTCACAGGCCCGCACCGGCCTCGGAAAATGGCTGGCCTATTACACCGCCGAACGATCGCACTCGACCCACGGCATCTTGACCCAAGACGAGGCCTATGTGAGCAAAACAGAACCCATGAGAATGGCAGCCTGACATGAAACCCTGATCCACCTTAACTGGGCTGCAAAGTGGTCGAAGAACAAGGACCACCTCTAGCAGACCTTCTCAAGCCGTCCGTCTTCGTGGTATTTCCCAAGAGAGCGCGAAACCGAGCACGACATCTGACCGGATCAATAGACTAATAATTTTTCCTCGGCCATTCCGCTTGAAGTTAACTCGATAAACCATTTCGGCTGACGACCTCTTCCGCTCCAAGTCAGCGAAGCGTTTTCAGGATGCCGGTACTTTGCCTTGGCTTTCTTCTTTCGCACTTTGTCCGCGAAGACTTCGTCAATCGAGACACCGAGTTCTCGTGCTTTTTCTTCAAGAGCGGCGCGCGCTTCTTTAAGCTGTCGTGATTTATAGCTCTCGATAGCCGATGCAAGATTTTTTTGGAGTTCTTTAAGCTCTTCTAAACTCAGTCGCTCAAGGTCAACGTTCATGGTAACTTCATTCCACCTGATGTAAGATATAGTGTCCAATGACCTATTCTCAGGCATCGGATATTTTTTTAGTCTAGACCCAACTGATTAAGTCAGTCACTGAAATTGTTCTAGTCCAAAGACATACCCTTTTAATCTTTTGGATACAATAAGTGATGTATGACTGGACTTCTCAAGGTTAATCCCGATCAGACTGCAGAAAACCTATGAGGTCAATCATGGACACTACCTTGATCAATTGTTTTCCTGATTGTTGAAACCCGCTCGGGCAGGCTGTTGAGACTGTCGGAATTGGTTTGTTTGCATTACATCCGTGGTTGTACCATTGCATTCTTACCGGAGCCCAACTTTAACTCTGCGACCACTCTTGCCTGATACGGGGTAAAATTATTCCCTCGCCCGGGCGTCCCAATCAGGCCAAGGGGCTGACAAAAGCCTATCTCGACCAATTTATCGCAGGGCAACCCGATACGCCTTGGGGATTTCCGAACGGCGCGATGCTGGCATTGGGGTATGAACTTTTGACCCGCCGATCCGAGCTGGTCGCATTGCGCACAGACGTTCCGCGTGCTCATCCGGCGCAGCAAGGTGGACCAGAACGGACTGGGCCGGATCGCATTCACCTCACAGAAAACCGCGCGCCTCGTGAACGAATGGCTGGCGTGGCGAAAATATTCAACCACTGTTCTGCCCCATCTATCACGGCTGCCCGATCGATCGTGCGCTGGAGGCAACAATCGTCAAAAAAATCGTAAAGGACGCCACTCGAGAGGCTGGGTTGGACCCTGCGGATATCGCAGCCTTCAGCGGCCATTCAATGCGCGTTGGTGCTGCCCAGGATCTACTCCCACGCGGCGTTGATACCGCCGCCATCATGCGGGCCGGAGGCTGGAAGTCCGTGAACATTCTCCGCGCTATCTTGAGAAGGCTGAACACAATGTCTGGACCTAGATTGCATCTTCGCTATGGATAAAGCGACCTGTCTGACAGTTGCGTTATCACAACTGCTGCAAAACAAGCTTGCGTGTTCATTCATGTGCAGGTGTGTTTCCCTGACGCGCGCAACACCCTGACGAACAAGTCCGACCGGTCATCCCCAACTCGATCCCAGCAAACCGGCGCATGGCTTCACGGTCATAAAGCGTCTCTTCGGCCATCGGATCGCTGAGAGCATACCAATTCTGCAGAAAGTAAATGCATAGCATCGTCTTCAGTGGCATTGGTGGCCGCCCGCCTTTCAACCAAACCTTCGGGTAGTGCAGCTCGATCATCAACTGCAAACGCTTCCTTCTCTGCCCAACACGTCTTGCGCCGTGTCAAGTACTTCTCCATCGCGTCACGAAGACTGGGAACAGCGGGCTGTTTGGGCATCGGCAGGGTCTCCTTCGGTCGATGCCTGCAGGCAACCAAATTATGCAGAAAGCAGCGGGTTTTTCAGACGTTCTTTAGATAGCTGCGGTTCAAGCATCGGCGCGAGCCCAAAATCGGGCAAGATCCGGAGGTGGTGTCGGCAGTCCCGGAAAGGCGCGCCAAGGCAAGCGGCTCTTGGAGAAGATAATTACCCAAACCGTCACAAAAATGACCAAAAGGTAAGAAAGCAAAGATTGGTTGTGGAGGTACCAGAGCTCGACGCGTCCCTTATAAGGCTTGATCACTTCGGCATAGAATTTTGCGGGGTCTTCGGCTGCATTGGTCATATGCTCCTCGCCGCGAAAAAGGATCGCGCCGACACCTGACAGGCCCGGCCGCAACCGCACGATATCTTTCTGAATGTCTTCGGGATAGAGTGCAAAGATACGCGGTGTTTGTGGCCGAGGGCCTGCTATGCTCATGTCACCCTTCAGAACGTTGATCAGCTGGGGCAGTTCGTTTATTTTTGTTTTGCGCAGAAACCACCCCATCGGAAGCACGCGGGGGTCATTTTGCAAGGTCAGGTCCCCAGTTCCCATATTCGGACTGTCCTTGAGCATCGTGGCGAATTTCAGAAGGACAAAATGGTGCCTATCGCGACCGACGCGCGGCTGGCGATAGAAAACCTCACCTTCGCCCGTGAAGCGCAACAGCGGGATCACAATCAGCCAGACTGGTAATACAATCAGGATGAAGGTCGCGGAAAAGAAAATATCCGCCATCCGTGTGAAATCGAGTTTTCTCATGAGGCGTGACCTGTCATGGGACATTCTTTCTGTTTGGACATGGGTTTTCGATCTCCCGGGAGACGAAGGACTTGCAGAGATCGGTTGATTTTATACTGCAGGGCTACCTGCATCTCTTCGAAGCTAGGTCTCTGGCCCGAGAACGCGGTGAAAAATGGCTGATAGATTTCAGTGCGAGGCGTCCTGTGCTGGGAAATTGGGAACGTATAAGAACACTAGTCTGCTGATGCCCCGATCCAGCTTAAGTACCAGACACATTCGAGTCGAAGTAGCCGGAGACCTTCAAGAATGTGCGCTCACATCCGATCGTCGAGGAATTTGCCAGTTTCGGCATGAGCGAACTCTGGAAGCATCTCTCCGAAGAGCTCTACCAGTTCGCGTCGCTCCCAATTGCCGCGGTGTTGCATATCCGCAATCCGGCGTACGAACATGTCCAGATTATCACCCTGCCCCGGCAACGCGTTGCGGATGACGCCAATGCTTTCGAAGCGGTCTTTATCAACATCCTCGTCGTCCATGAAAAACTCCTCAAACGGTTTCTCCCCAGTCGTATCGCTATCGAAGAAAAAGCATGGCCAGAGGCCACGCGCGATCATTGCCTCTGGATCTTGGCGTGCTGCATCCTCGCTTTCGCAAGGCCAAGGTTCGAAGCCACGCGCTCTCAAATAACGTTCGGCAATCTCCGAGAAGCTCGTCAGGTGAAGCTCTTCGTTGAGTTTTGGAAAGAAAATCTCTCTGTTCTGACCGAGTAAGCAGGAAAGTAGGCACAATTCCCCGGATTCCTGTGGCGTGACGAAATAGCGGCGCACATCACGCGGCGCAGAAATCGGCTGTCGCTTCAAAAACCGCTGTTCGAACCCGTGCAGGAGAGAACCGTCGGAAAAAGCAACATTTGCAAAGCGCGCGGTCGATATCGGCAAGCTTTCACTGTCGCGCATTAAAAACATTTCCATGATGCGCTTACTTGCACCCATCATATTGACCGGATTGGCTGCCTTGTCCGTCGAGACGCAAAAGTATTTCTGGGCCCCATGTGTGCGTGCTTGCTGCAGGGTTGCGATCGTGTTGAGGATATTGACCTCGACCATGCGCATAAGCGTAAAAGGGTCCTTCTCGCTCCGGACGTGTTTCAGGGCGGAGAGGTTGAGGACGTAGTCATACCCACCCGACCAGCGCATGAGTGCTTCAAAAGAATTGGAACCGCAGTCGATAGCGAAGGTCCGGAAATCACCGTCGATATAGCCAAGCGTGCTCCGAATGTCGCGCACCAACTCGACCATGTTGTTCTCGCTAATATCGACGACATGCAAGATCCGCGGATTGCGCTTGAATATCTCGCGAGTCACCGCCTGCCCGATTGAGCCAGCCCCACCGATCACAAGGAAGCTCGCGTTGGCGACTTGGGAGGCAAGCTCATCTTTGTGGCTAGCAATATCGTCGCTGAAAAGCGGCGCACTGCGGCCGATGATATCAATGATGTTCAATTGAGTAACCTTTTTAGTGAACGGTTCAGCGATGACAAAGCCTCACAAGGCAATGCCCGGTCGATGCGTGAGCAGGCATCACGTTTGGCGCTTAAGGGGTTTTGCTTGCAGGACTTCACACCATTGATGGAGCCGGTTTTGCTGCATGAATTCGGGCGCTACACAAGCGTCTGGAATTCTCGTTCGCGTAATGGACCAAAGACCTAATGTGTACTCTGCTTAACCTGGGCTCATGCGATCCTTGGGGTCGACGGTACGTTGACAAGACGCTCATAGAGCCACTGCGTATTGGGTAAGGGGCCACACTGACAGGTGCGGTAGGGCGGCAACGTGTTAAGCGGGTTCCAGAGCGGCCGTGTCATCACGCCCTGCTCATTCGTGCGCTCAAGGACGATATCTCGTGCTTCCAACGACCCGGTCAGAAACGCATTGAACCAGTAGTTTGCCTTTGCCCCTTGCGGCTCGCGGATCGGCGTCAGGCCACGCGCTTCGAACCAAGTGATATAGGCGTCCGCGATTTCGCGTTTGCTGTCGAGCAGTGCTGGTAGACGTTCGAGCTGCGCTATGCCAAGTGCTGCATTGAGAGCGGGCAAGCGGTAGTTGAAGCCGATCGCATCGTGCTCGTATCGCCACGGATGATTACGCTTCGCGGTAGCAGCAAGGTGCCGCAAGCGCTGCGCGAGCTCTGCATCATTTGTGATGATTGCACCGCCCTGACCGGTTGATATGACTTTGTTTCCGTTGAAACTCAGCGTGCCACAGCGGCCGGCAAGGCCTGCATGCCTTTCACCACGGAAACTGCCAAGTGCTTCAGCAGCATCCTCGATGAGTGTCACACCCCAGCGCGCACATACCGCAGCGAGCCGCTCCATGTCGCCGGGATGGCCGTTCGTGTGCATCGGCAGACAAGCGCGGATCGGCCGACCTGTCACGCGGTTGATAGGTACACCGTCAGCCCCCTGCTCTGCAGTCGCGTGCAGGAATGCCTCAACGGCCTCGGCGGAGAGCCCCATGGTGTCAGGGTCCACGTCCAGAAAGACCGGGACTGCACCACAGTAGCTAATTGCGTTGGCCGTCGCGACAAAAGTGAGCGCCTGTGTGATCACCTCGTCTCCACTCCCGACGCCCACGCCACAGAGCGCAAGATGCAGTGCGGCCGTGCCGTTGAT
>NZ_DASYOK010000196.1:0-11778 GCF_036007805.1 Yoonia sp. | reverse complement strand
AGAGGCGGGAATGGTCAGGGCAAGGCTGATTTCAGAGGCACGATTAAAGGCGTCTTGCCCGCCTGCATCATCACCCGCGCGCAGGCGGCGCGACAGATCGGGCAGCAGCACAACCCCGATCGCGATCCCCACCACGCCAAGGGGCAGTTGATAGAGCCGGTCGGCGTAGCTCAGCCATGCAACAGCGCCTTCAAAGAAGCTGGCGACTTGGCGACCGACGAGGAGATTGATTTGCACGACACCGCCCGCAAGGGCAGCGGGGGCTGCGATAATTGCGAGGCGTTTGAGTTCGGGGGTGATCTTGGGCATGCCCGGGCGCAGGGAATAGCCCGCGCGCTTGGCTGCAACCCATACCAGCGCAAGCTGGGCAAGACCGGCGATTGGCACGGCCACTGCAAGGGACTGACCGATGGTGGATTGGGCATCGGGGGCAGTATAATCGCCGGTCAAACCGGTGATGATGAGCGCCAGGATGAAGATGACATTCAGCAGGACAGGTGCGGCTGCCGCTGCGGTAAACCGGCCCACGGCATTCAGAACCCCCGACAGCAGTGCCGTCAGCGAGATGAGGAGGATATAGGGAAAGGCAATCCGGCCGTAATAGACAGCCAGATCGAAACGCTCGGTGCCCAAAAACCCGCTGGCCATCAATGTCACAAGCGCGGGCATGAAGATGACACCGATCACCGTAAAGACTGTCAGCACGCCCGCAAGGCCGACAAAGGCATCTTGTGCAAAGCGCCGGGCGTCTTCGCCGGCTTCGACTTTCTTGGAAAACATCGGCACAAAGGCCATGTTGAACGCGCCTTCAGCAAAAAAGCGGCGGAAGAGATTGGGCAGCGAGAAGGCCACCAAGAACGCCTCGGCCACGGGGCCGGTGCCAAGGTAGGCCGCGATCATGATGTCACGCACAAAGCCCACGACACGGCTCAGCAATGTCCAGATGCCGACGGTGAAAAAGCCAGCCATCAGACGGATGGGTTTCATCCTGCCACCGCCTGCTCGGCGCCTTGGGCGATGGCTTCGCGCAGTTTGCGTTCCAGCGATGCGCGCTTGGCCTCGTTGTAGTATTTCAGCCCGACCATGTCTTTGACGTAGAAGGTATCCACAACCTGCTCGCCGTAGGTTGCGATCACGGCTGACGCGATATAGACGTGATTATTGGCCAGCGTGCGCGTCAGGTCATAGAGCAGTCCCGGCCGGTCGCGGGTGTCGACCTCGATGATCGTGTAGATTTCGGACCCTTCATTATCAAAGCTGATCGTTGTGGGCACACGGAACGCGCGTTCGCGTTTCTTGATCTTGTCTTTGTCTTTGAGCGCCTCTTTGGCGACGATTTCACCACGCAGGATACGCTCGATCATGGTGCGCAGGCGCGGCATCCGTGCGGCCTCATAAGGGTTGCCGTCGTCGTCCTGTATCCAGAAAACAGCCGTCGCATAGCCGTCTTTGGATGTGTAGGTGCGCGCATCCACGACGTTGGCCCCGACCAGCGCCAAGGCGCCCGTCATGCGGCTAAAGAGACCGGGATGGTCGACCATGGCAAAGCAGGCGCGGGTCGCGTCGCGGTCTTCGTCGAGCATAAGGTCGATCTTGATCTCATTGTCATTGATCTCGGACAGCAGTCTTGCAAAGACAACTTGCGCCGAGAGCGGAAGCCCCTGCCAATAGGTGCCATAGTGGCGACCGATCTCGGTTTTGAGCGCTTTCTTGTCCCAATCCGCAAGCTCGGCGCGCAAGGCGCGTTTCGCTTCGGCCTCTTGGCTTTCACGGTTGAGGTCTTCAAGGCCGGTTTCCAGCGCCGATTTGGTCGCTTTGTAAAGGTTGCGGATCAGAACAGCTTTCCAGTTGTTCCATGTGCCTGGGCCGACGCCACGAATATCGCAGACCGTGAGGGTGGTCAGCAAATCCAGCCGCTCGACCGATTTCACCGCCTTGGCAAAGCCGCGCACAGTGCGCGGTTCAGAGATGTCGCGTTTCTGCGCCACATCCGACAGCAAAAGGTGATAGCGGATCAGCCATTCGACCGTCTCGCATTCCTTCTTGTTCAGTCCCAGCCGAGGTGCGACCTTGCGCGCGATCTGTGCGCCGAGGATCGAGTGGTCCTCGTCACGCCCTTTGCCGATATCGTGCAGCAAGAGCGCCACATAAAGCACCTTGCGGTTCACGCCGCGTTCCAGAATGCCCGAACAGACCGGCAATTCCTCGATCAGTTCCTTGCGTTCGATCTGGGCCAAGTTGCTGATGCATTGGATCGTGTGTTCGTCCACCGTGTAGTGGTGGTACATGTTGAACTGCATCATCGCGACAATGGGCGCGAATTCAGGGATGAACGCGGCCAGTACCCCCAATTCGTTCATACGGCGCAACGCCCGTTCGGGGTTTCCGTGTTTCAATAGCAGATCAAGGAAGATACGCCGTGCCTCTTTGTCGTTGCGCAGGTCTTCGTCGATCCGGTGCAGATTGGCCGAGATCAGCCGCATCGCATCAGGGTGCAGCAATGTGCCCGTGCGCAGCGCCTCTTCGAAGATCCGCAGCATGTTCACCTTGTCGGCAAAGAAATCCCGCTCGTTGGCAATCGTTAGCCGGTTTTGCTTGATCGCGTATGGCGGCTTGGCTTTCTTGCGCCGCGCGAGAAGTCGCACAAGCACGGGTTCTTGCTTGGTGTGGTTGGCTTCGAGTGCCGTCAGGAAGATCCGCGTCAGTTCGCCCACATGGGTGGCCTGCCGGAAATAGGCCTGCATAAAGTGTTCAACGCCGCGGCGGCCGCCGTGGTCTGTGTATCCCATCGCGTCTGCCACCTGAACCTGCATGTCAAAGGTCAACTGGTCGACAGGGCGCCCCGCGATCAGGTGCAGATGACAGCGGACCGCCCAAAGAAAATCTTCGGCGGTGACAAAGGTTTCAAATTCTTCGGCTGTAAAGACCCCCAGATTGACCAGATCGGCAGCGTCTTTAACACCGTTGATATATTTGCTGATCCAGAACAGGGATTGCAGATCACGCAGCCCGCCCTTGCCTTCCTTCACATTGGGTTCGACGACGTAGCGCTGCCCGCCCTGTTTGCGGTGGCGCGTGGCGCGTTCTTCCAGCTTGGCTTCGATGAAATCGCTGGCGGTTGTTTTGAACAGGTCGTTCCAGAGGCGTTGGCCGAGTTTCGCAGCCAGATCGGCATCGCCGGCCAGATACCTGTATTCCACAAGCGACGTGCGGATCGTGTAATCTTCCTTCGCCAGTCGCAGGCAGTCTTTGACCGTGCGGCTGGCGTGGCCGACCTTCAGTTTCAGATCCCACAGCATGTAGAGCATGGATTCGATCACGCTTTCGGCCCAAGGCGTGATTTTGTAAGGCGTCAGAAAGAGCAGATCGACATCCGAATAGGGTGCCATCTCGCCCCGGCCATATCCGCCCACAGCGATCAGCGACAGGCGTTCGCCTTCGGTGGGGTTGGGCAGCGGGTGCAGGTGCTTTTGCGCCACGTCCAGCACCGTCTGCACGATCTGGTCGGTCAGCCAGCTATAGGCGCGGGTCGTCGGGCGCGATGCAAAGGGCTGCGCCTCGAAGGCTGCCGCGATCTGGGCCATGCCGTTACGGCGCGCTTGTGCCAGTGTGGCAACGGTTGCGGCGCGGATGTCGCGTTCGGATGAAGCGGCGGCAATGGCCGCGTCGATCTGGGCTTGCACCGCGTCATTGTCAAAAATGACGGACGCCGGACAGATCAAACTGTCCGGCGTGCTTGGTGCTGCTGATGCTGCGTGTTCAGAGGCCGGGGGTGCCAAAACTTCTTGGGGCTTGGTCAAGGATTACAACCTGATTGTTTTGAAATGTAGCAACGGCAAGGCCGCGCTGGTTAAGACCATTGGGCAGCAGACGGAAGACACCAGACGTACCGCGGAACCCTTGTGGTTGGATGAGGGCCTCTTTGGTCACGGCTTGTGTGTTGCCAGCCGCTGCAAGCGCACCGATCGCGGCGATTCCGTCATAGGCAAGGCCAGCCAAAGGATGCGGTGTTTCGCCATAGGTCGCGGCATAGCGGTTGGCAAAAAGTGTCGACGGTCCGGGATCGGGGACTGTGAAAAGCCCGCCTTCAAGCCCGGGCAGTGCCGCCATCTGGGGCAGTGTGTCCCAGCGGGTCAGACCAATAAAGCGGCTGCGGTCTGTATCCATACCGGCATCGGGCAGAGCTGTTGCAAGGATCGGCAAATCGGCATTTGCGCTGGCCGTGGTAAAGACACCCTGCGCGCCCGAACTGCGGACGTTGGACACAATCCGGCGTGTGGCGGAAAAGATACCTTGCTGTGACAACTGGTAACTGTCGACGCCGGAAACCTCGCCACCGTTCCGTTGGATGGCTGAAGTGATTGCATCGCGGCCGACGCGGCCAGGCAGATTATCGCCATGAACGACAAAGTAGCGGTTGATGCCCTGACGCGTGCCGAACTGGACGAGACGATCTGCGGTGTTGTCGAATGTCTGCCCCAGAATGAACACGTTGCCACCCGCGAAGGCGCTGTTGTTCGAGAAGGCAAGCACGTTCACATTCCGCCCCGCGATGGCGACGCCAGCGGCATTTGCCGCCTCGCCATAAAGCGGTCCGATAATGATCTTTGCTCCTTCATTGACTGCTTGTGTCGCGGCCAGTGCGGCCTGTTGCGGGTTGCCACCGGCGGTGTTGTAGACACGCAGATCCACGGTTGCGCCTTGTAGGTCCGCGATCGCAAGGCGGGCCGCATTCTCAAAATTCCGCGCCAGTTGATTGTCGGTTTCCTGTGCTGAACCGCCGGGCACCAGCAGGGCCACTTCGATCGGCGCATCCGGGTCGATCTGTCGGCCAACATTGGCGTCAGGGGCCAAAGTGACATCACAGGCCGCCAGCCAGAGCAGGGCGGTAAATGCAAAAAAGCGCGCGAGCGACTTGCGGGCGTTGCTGAAACGAGCAAACATGCGTGGTATTCCTCCTGTTTCGCGCGAACGGCAGTTGGCCGAAGCCTCATGTCCCGCCGCGATGTTGAGGTCCATCATAAAGCAGGGGGCCAGCGGGTCCAGAGATGAATTTTATAAGCAAGCCACTCTCTGCCGGTCTGTATTTTGTGGCCACGCCAATCGGATCGGCGCGCGACATGACTTTGCGTGGGCTCGATCTTCTTGCATCTGCTGATTTGATTGCCGCCGAGGATACGCGGACAGCGCGCAAGTTGATGGAAATACACGGGGTGCCACTCAATGGGCGCAAGGTCGTAGCGTTTCACGATCACAGCGGTGAAGGGGCTGTCGCACGACTGGTTGCGGATATGAAGTCAGGAAAATCAGTGGCTTATGTTTCGGAGGCAGGCACACCTTTGGTGGCTGATCCGGGGTATGAATTGGGCCGTGCTGCCATCAAAGAGGGGGTGGAGGTGACGACCGCACCGGGGGCCTCTGCGGTGCTGGCAGGTTTGACCGTGTCGGGCCTCGCTACCGATCGTTTTGCATTCGTCGGCTTTCTGCCAGCGGGCAAGAAACAGCGTGAGAACGAAATCGCAGCACTGCGCGATATCCCGTTCACCTTGGTATTTTACGAAAGCCCGAAACGCGTTGGGGAAATGTTAGCTAATTTGCGCGATATTCTGGGGGATGAAAGAGAAGCGGTGGTTTGCCGTGAATTGACGAAGAAATTCGAAGAGGTCACGCGCGGGTCGCTGGCAACGCTGGCTGATGATTTTGCTGATCGGTCGGTGAAAGGTGAAATCGTCGTACTCGTGGGCCGTGCTGGTGCCGTTGAGGTGGCTGATGGCGATATTGATGGGGCGCTGCGTGAAGCGATGAAAACAATGCGCGTGAAAGATGCGGCGACTGTTGTGGCCGGTGCTTTGGGTCTGCCCCGTAGGCAGGTTTACCAGATTGCGTTGCAATTAGGGGAAGACGAATGAGCGGATCTGTCGGATACCATGCGGGATTGGCGGCTGAGGATATTGTCGCCAGTGATTACACCAAGCGCGATCATGCGATTGCCGCGCGGCGTTGGCGCGGTGCGGCAGGTGAAATAGACCTGATTGTGCGTGACGGTGACACTGTGGTCTTTGTCGAGGTCAAGAAAAGCCGGAGCTTTGCTGCGGCTGCTGCGCGGTTGGGGCAGCGGCAAATGGCCCGGATCGTGGCCAGTGCGGGCGAGTTTTTGGCCAATGAGCCGCGCGGACAGTTGACAGATGTGCGCTTTGATCTGGCCGTTGTGAACGGTTTTGGTGCCCTCAAAGTGATTGAAAACGCCTTTATGGAATTCTGACGCCCATTGCACCTGCGCGCAGGCTGGGCCATCAACATGCCAGCTTGATAACGCAAGAGGCCCGCCATGACGCTTAAGATCGCTTTCCAGATGGACCCGATTGGGCCGATCAATATTGATGCTGACAGCACGTTCCGCATTGCCGAGGAAGCGCAGGCGCGGGGGCATAGGCTTTTCTATTATACGCCTGACAAACTCGCCTATGATCAGGGCCGCGTGATGGCAAAGGGCTGGCCGCTCACGGTGCAGCGCGTCAAAGGCGATCACTTTGCGCTGGGCGATGAGCAATATGTCGACCTTTCGGAATTCGATGTGGTCTGGCTCCGGCAGGATCCGCCGTTCGACATGAGCTATATCACCACAACCCATATTCTGGACATGATCCACCCCAAGACGTTGGTGGTGAATGATCCGTTCTGGGTGCGCAATTATCCTGAAAAGCTTCTGGTACTGAATTTCCCGGATCTGACCCCGCCCACGATGATTGCGCGTGATCTTGAGACGCTCAAGACATTCCGTGCGCAATATGGTGATGTGATCCTGAAGCCGCTTTATGGCAACGGTGGCGCTGGTGTCTTCAAGATGAAGGGCGGCGACAGTAACCTTGCGTCGCTGCACGAGCTTTTTTCCGGCATCAACCGCGAACCGCTGATCATGCAGCAGTTTTTGCCAGATGTGTCCAAGGGCGACAAGCGTGTGATCCTTGTCGATGGTGAACCGGTTGGCGCAATCAACCGTGTGCCTGCCGCGGGCGAAACCCGCTCGAACATGCATGTGGGTGGCCGCCCCGAAAAAGTGGAACTGACCGACCGCGACCGCGAGATTTGTGCGCGGATCGGGCCGCTCTTGCGCGAGAAGGGCCAGATTTTCGTCGGCATCGACGTGATTGGGAAATGGCTGACCGAGATCAACGTCACATCACCCACCGGCATTCAGGAGCTGGAGCGCTTTGACGGTGTCAACATTGCCGAAAAGATCTGGCAGGCGATCGAGGCGCGCAAGGCGGGCTGACGTGCGCCTTGCGCTTTTGAACCTTGCGCTGCGCTATGGTGTTAAACCACTGTTGGGACGTGCCAGCAATCCTGAGCGAGAGGCGCGGAAATTTGAACGGATAGGACCTGTGGCTTGCCCGCCACCGCCGTTCCTGTGTCACCTGACAGAAGACATTCGCGGGTTGTGCCTGCATTGGATCAGTGTAGGGCGGCCAGCACCGCGCAAGGTGATCTTCTATCTGCATGGCGGCGCCTATTTTGCCGGGAGTGGTCAGGCCTATCGCGGTCTGCTGGGCCGTTTGTCCAAGGTCACCGGATTGCGCGTTTGTGCGCCTGATTATCGGTTGCTGCAGGTGGCACCCTTTCCTGCTGCCTTTGAAGATACCGTTGCCACATGGAATGCGCTGATGGCCAAAGGCTATCGGCCGGGCGATATTGTTTTGGGTGGTGATAGCGCGGGCGGTGGTCTGATGCTGGCGCTTCTGGCCCATCTATGTGCGACGGGTCAGCGCCCTGCAGCGGCTTTCGCTTTTTCACCTTGGGTCGATCTGACGCTCTCGGGTCAGAGCCTGCACAAAGCGCCGGAGGTCCTGTTGCCCGTTGGGCGGATGCCTGAGGTAGTGGCACGCTACCTTGCTGGCGCGGATCCCAAAGACCCGCGTGCATCACCCCTGTTTGCTGTTTTCGATCAGTCACCGCCAGTACTTATCCAGGTTGGTGGCGATGAGGCACTCTTTGACGATGCAAAGCGGATGGCCGAAAAGCTGGGGCCTGCCGCGCAGTTGCAGATCCTGCCAAGCGCCCCGCATGTTTTGGTGTTTTTCGCCCGCCTTTTGCCGCAGGCGCGGGTGGCATTGCGCGACGTGGCCAGCTTCGTTCACACCTCTTTGGTCATCGCTAAACGATAACTGACGGCCTCGGCCACATGGGGTCTGTGAACATTCGCTTCACCCTCCAAATCCGCGATTGTCCGCGCCACCCGCAAAACGCGGTGATATCCACGTGCCGAGAGCCCAAAGCGTTCCGCGATCTTGAGCAGGAGTGCGCGTCCTTCCGCATCAGGTGTTGCGATTTCATCCAACAGATGGCCTTCGGCGTCGGCATTGACCCGTGCAGTGCCATGCCCTGCAAACCGTACGGTTTGAATGTCGCGGGCTTTATGGACGCGGCTGGCGACATCGGCCGAGCTTTCGCCGGCTTCAGGCAGGTCGAGGTCGGTAAAGGCGACGGCAGGTACTTCGACACGCAGATCGAACCGGTCCATCAGCGGGCCTGAAATACGCCCCAGATAATCCTCGCCACAGATCGGTGCACGCGTGCAGGCGCGGGCCGGATCGGCGAGGTAGCCGCATTTGCAGGGATTGGCCGCCGCGACCAGCATGAAGCGGCAGGGATAGCGCACATGGGCATTTGCGCGCGCCACGACCACTTCGCCAGTTTCAATGGGCTGGCGCAGGGTTTCAAGCACAGTGCGGGGGAATTCGGGAAATTCATCCATGAACAACACCCCGTTGTGCGCGAGGCTGATCTCACCGGGTTTGGCGCTGCGGCCACCGCCGACGATGGCGGCCATCGACGCGGTGTGGTGCGGTTCCCGAAACGGGCGTTCGCGGTTGATCCCGCCTTCGTCCAAAAGCCCGGACAGCGAGTGGATCATCGAGGTTTCCAGCGCTTCGGCTGGCGACAATTGCGGGAGGATGCCCGGAATACGGGCGGCCAGCATGGACTTGCCGGAACCGGGCGAGCCGACCAAAAGCAGGTGGTGCCGCCCGGCTGCTGCGATCTCAAGCGCGCGTTTGGCCCGTTCCTGTCCTTTGACCTCTGACAAGTCGCGTGATCTTGACAGTGCGTGGACCTCACCCGGTTCCGACGGCCTCAGCACGGTCTGCCCTGTGAAGTGTCGGACCATTTCGGCCAGACTGCGGGGGGCGATGACGTTCACCGAGCCGACCCACGCCGCCTCTGCGCCGCAGGCCTGCGGGCAAAGCAGGGTGCGGTCGCCTTCGGCGGCGGCCATGGCCGCAGGGAGTGCGCCGGCCACAGGCACCAAGGTCCCGTCGAGGGACAATTCGCCCAAGGCGACCGTCTGGGACGCGACATCCTGCGGAATGATTTCCAGCGCGGCCAGCAGGGCCAGTGCGATGGGCAGATCGAAGTGCGACCCTTCTTTGGGCAAATCGGCGGGAGAGAGGTTTACGGTGATCCTTTTGGACGGCAGGGCGATAGCCATCGCGCTGAGTGCGGCGCGGACCCTTTCGCGCGCCTCCGAGACGGCCTTGTCGGGCAAACCCACGATGGCAAAGGCCGGAATACCAGGTGTCACGGCGCATTGCACCTCGACGAGGCGCGCCTCGATCCCTTCGAATGCAACTGTGTAGGCCAAAGCGACCATGGCGTTTTCCCCGTTTATGGTTAACGGGTACGGCGTTGGTCTTTAAGAAAGGTTAACGTGTCTCAGCGGGCCAAGGCTTTTGTGCAAGCGGCAATGGGTAGGGAAAGGGGCTGTGCGTTTCCTTCAGCGCCTCCTTGCGCCATGCCAGAAATGCGGGGTCGGACAGATGGGCGGCAACATAGGCGAGGGATTGATCGCTGACCGGCAGATCATATGCGGTGATCCGCATTGCAACGGGGGCATAAAACACATCGGCCAAGGAATAGTCGCCAAAGAGCCATGGTCCGTTTTGTCCGTGCCTTTCGCGTGCAAGGGACCACAGGTTTTCGATGCGGCGCAGGTCTGCTTTGACGGCGTCGGAGGGTACGAAACCCTCCCAGACAAAACCAAGCATCATGGGGCAGGCGTTGCGCAATGCGCCAAAGCCGCTGTGCATTTCTGCGGTGATGGAACGGGCCAGAGCGCGGGCGGCGGGATCGCGGGGATAAAGGGCACGTTCGGGATGGTTTTCGGCAAGCGTTTCGGCCATCGCCATGCTGTCGGTCACTACATATCCTTCGGCCGTCTGCAGCACGGGAACGGTGCGGGCAGGGGCGAGATGTGCGAGGTCCGCCTGCATCGTTCCAGAGTAGAGCCCGATCATATGTGCCTGATAGGGCAGCCCGAATTTTTCCAGCATCAGCCAGCCCCGCAAGGACCAGCTACTGAAGGTGCGATCACCGATGTAGAGTTGATATGTCATGCAGTGAGGTTAGCGGTACGGGAAGCGTTCTGGCGATCAGTATTCTGTGACGTCCTGCATCACGGTTTGTGATTGATGTGACCGGCGGACCAGCCGGTTGACGTGCAAGACAGTGTTGTGACCGACAGGTTGTCAATCTTGTGCCCAAAGGCTTCATAGGCGCCGATACCCAATGCGCGCTGAAGCTGGGTGAGGATAACGCCAAAATGGGCCACAACAATCAAATCGGGGTGACCCGCGCGCAGGTATCCGTCAATTGCGCGATCGACGCGCGCACGGACCGCGTTCCAGCTTTCGCCGTTGGGCGGGGCGATGGTGCCGGGGGTTTCCCAGTAGGCGCGGATTCTCTGCGGATCTTCGGCCTCTACCTGGGCGAAATTGCGCATTTCCCAGTCGCCAAAGTTGATCTCGCGCAGGTCGGGGGCGTGGGGCAGGCGCACTTTGGGGGCCAGTGCATCCGCGGTGGTGATCGCGCGGCTGAGGTCGGAGGACACAACAGGTGCGTCAGGCAGGAAGGCGCGCAGGCGGCTGATGGCAGCGGTGTCTGACAGATCGGCGGGCAGGTCTGTCCAGCCGACCATCGCTTTGGCATGTGTCGGCCCGTGCCGGACCAGCCAGAGCTTGGTCATGGGAGGGTTCCCTTGAGAGCCAGTGGCAGGCCGGCCATGACGGCGACCACAAGACCGGCCTCGGCTGCGATCCTTTGATTGAGGGCACCCTGCGCATTGCGGAATTTGCGCGACAGGGCGTTGTCGGGTACGATGCCTTGGCCGACTTCGTTCGAGACGACGATGACGGGGCCCTGACAGGTGGCGATCGCCCCAAGCAGCGCATTAGTGTGTTCGCCTAGGTTGTGATCGCCCAGAATCACGTTGGTCAGCCAGAGTGTGGCGCAGTCGATCAACACGGTCTGTCGGGGTGTGATTGCCGCCAAAGCGGGGCCAAGATCCAAAGGTTCTTCGATTGTCGTCCAGCCCGTTCCGCGCATGTCACGGTGCCGCGCGACCTTCTGGGCCATTTCATCGTCGAACACCTGTGCGGTTGCCATATACACGGGCGCATTCCCGCTTTGCAGCACAAGGTTTTCCGCGAAAGCGGATTTACCAGAGGCTGCTCCGCCAAGAACAAGCGAAAGTTTCGGCAATGGCATTGTGTTCACTTTTTTTGATCCATTTCGGAAACGCCTTCGTAACTAATTCAAACAACAAAGTTAATGCAACACACTGCGACTTGGGAGAATAACAATGGGTGTTACCGGTTTTTCTGATCAAACTTTGTCTCGGACAGCGATGAAAGCAGAGTTGCTTGATGCTGAGACCGAATTGGCCTTGGCCTATGCATGGCGTGACCAGCGCGATGAACAGGCGCTGCACAGATTGATTACAGCTTA
>NZ_DASYOK010000195.1:0-10180 GCF_036007805.1 Yoonia sp. | reverse complement strand
TGCCAATGCCGAAGATCAGGTCTACGGCGAAGAAAAGGGCCTGAGCCCCGCCATGATGGACCGTTTGATGCTGGACGAACCCCGCATCCGCGCCATGGCTGAGGGCCTGCGCAATGTGGCCGCCCAATCCGATCCGGTGGGTGAGGTGATGACCGAATGGGATATGCCCAGTGGTCTGCACATCCAACGCGTGCGCACGCCTTTGGGTGTGATCGGTGTCATCTATGAAAGCCGCCCCAATGTGACGGCAGATGCCGGTGCACTTTGTTTGCAATCGGGCAATGCCGTGATCCTGCGCGGCGGGTCCGAAAGCTTTCATTCCTCCACCGCGATCCATGACTGCCTGCAAACCGGATTGAAACAGGCAGGGCTCCCTGCGGCGGCGATCCAGCTTGTGCCCACCCGCGACCGCGCGGCGGTCTCGGCGATGCTGACAGCGACAGACCACATCGACGTCATTGTGCCACGCGGGGGCAAAGGGCTTGTCGGGCTGGTCCAGCGCGAGGCCCGCGTGCCCGTTTTTGCGCATCTTGAGGGCATTTGTCATATCTACGTGGGCGCAACGGCTGATCCTGCAATGGCTGTCGAGGTCGTTCTCAATGCCAAAACCCGGCGCACCGGCATTTGTGGGTCCATGGAGTGTCTGCTGATTGACTGGCGCTTTTATACGCAACACGGCTCACTGCTGGTTGATGCCCTGCTGAAGGCCGGCGTTGATGTGCGCGCCGATGGTGAACTCGCCAAGATTGCAGGCACAACGCCCGCGCAACCCGACGATTTCGGAAAGGAATTTCTGGATATGATTTGTGCGGCCAAGCTTGTCGATGGTGTCGACGAAGCGATTGCGCATATCCGCACCTACGGGTCAAACCACACCGATGCGATCATCACCGCCGACGATCAGGCCGCGGCACATTTCTTCAAAGAGCTGGATAGCGCGATCCTGATGCGCAACGCCTCGACCCAATTTGCCGACGGTGCCGAATTCGGCATGGGCGCCGAGATAGGCATTGCGACAGGCAAATTGCACGCACGCGGGCCTGTCGGGGCCACGCAACTGACCAGTTTCAAATACCTCGTGACAGGAAACGGGGCGGTGCGCCGCTAGAACCGCGCGATCAGATGGTCGCTCATATGGCGGAATTGCAGGCAACGCTGCGCTTCCGCCAACACACCCGGCAACAGCGCGAATTGCACATGGGCCGCCGTGTATCTAAAGCCCATTTGTGGTGCGCTGATGTTATCCCACAGCTCTTGATCTACCGCCAGACGCGGCCCTTCGGCGCGCATGACCCATGTTTCGCCGTCCTGCGTGATATGGATATCCCCGCCCAAAGGCATGGTCGATTCCAGCGCCTGCAACATCAAAAGCGCGGCCCGCACCAGACGGCGCGGCTGATCCCCCGCGATCTTCCAGATATAGTTGATCCTGCCACCGCTCGCCGTTGCCGCAAGGATCGACAGGATCTCGGCACGGCTGACGGATTGCTCTTCGCTGGCCGCACCGTAGGCGATCCGGAAATACCGGATCCGCGCACTGGCGTTTTGCACGCTTTCGCTGATCAGGTCCATTTCGGCACCGTTATCGCCATCGGTCAGCGCCAAAAGCTCGACTCCATTGCCGATTGCCCCAATTGGGCTGATAAGATCATGGCAAATCCGTGATCCAACCAAAGCTGCGAGATCAGGTTGCATCATGCAGCCTCCGTTTTAAGAGAGAATAGATGTCAGATATAAATGCAATCTTTGAACCTGGCGTGCTCGTCCGCCATCCCGACCAGCCGGATTGGGGAATAGGGCAGGTGCAATCCAACATTGGCGACCGGATTACTGTCAACTTCAGGGAGATGGGCAAAATCGTCATTGATAGCAGGCGTGTCATACTTGAACTGGTTAATGAATAATTTACAACCTAAAGGAGAGTTGCGCAAGTCGAGTTCTTATATCCTGTCAAAGTGTCGCGGTATGGTTGCTAAAAGGTTAACGTCCGCCAGAATTTCTGCAAAAAAGAAGGCTCACCGCAAAAATGACGCTGATGCAACAGCCTGTATTTGAGACCCTTGTGACCCGCACGCCAGAGGATATCCGCGCCGCACAACGCCTGCGGTACAAGGTCTTCATTGCAGAGTTGGGTGGGAATGGTCCGATGGTCGATCACGCTGCCCGCTTGGAATGTGATGTCTATGACGCCCATGCCGACCATATCCTGTTGTTGGATAAAACGCGCCCGCAGGGCGATCAGGTCGTCGGTGTTTACCGTGTGATGACGGCCGAAATGGCGCAGGCGGCAGGCGGATTCTACTGCGAAACCGAGTATGATCTGACGCCGCTCTACCAAAGCGGGCAACGCCTCTTGGAGCTCGGTCGTTCGTGCTTGCATCGTGACTATCGCGGGGGTGCGGGGATGTTGCATCTGTGGCAGGCACTTGCCGCTTATGTGGAAACCCACAGGATTGCGGTGCTTTTCGGGGTGGCCTCTTTTCATGGGACTGACGTACAGGCGCTAGCTTCCCCGCTTAGTTTTTTGTACCACAAACATCTGGCGCCCGTGGCCCTGCGCGTCGCAGCCAAAGGGCCAACAGGGGTGCCGATGAATATCCAAGCCCTCGACAGTATCGACCGGATCTCTGCCGTGCGTGAAATACCTGCGTTGATCAAAGCCTATTTGCGCTTGGGCGGGAAAGTGGCCCCCGATGCCTTTGTCGATCATGCCTTCAATACGGTTGATATCTGCCTGATCCTTGAAAAAGATGCCATCGACGGATTGCAGCGGGCCATTCTGGCCAAAGGCGGGGCAAATGGCTGAGACTTGGCAGAGCAAAAGCGCGCCGCCGGACTGCCGTTTGACTGTTCTGGGCTGGTTCCGGGTGGTTTTACGCGCGATCCCGTTGATTGTGCTCGTCTTTGGTGGATTGCTGATACTGCTGGCCGTGCGCTTGATTGAACGGCCGCTTTGCGGGTTGGGGCGACCAGTGACGCCCTATATCACGCAGTTTGTGTGCCGGATGTCCTTTGTGGTTCTGGGGATCAGATATACCTCGCAAGGCGCGCCAATGGCGGGTGCGGGGGCCGTTGTGGCAAACCATACCTCCTGGCTGGATATCTTCGCTCTGAACGCCCGCAAACGCATCTATTTTGTCTCCAAAGCCGAGGTGGCCCGTTGGCCTGGTATCGGATGGCTGGCGCGCGCGACAGGGACGGTGTTCATCCAGCGTGACCGCAGCGAAGTGCAAGGGCAGATAACCGTGTTCCGCGAAAGGCTTGCTGCGGGCCATAAGCTATTGTTTTTCCCCGAAGGCACCTCAACCGATGGTCTGCAAGTGCTGCCTTTCAAACCAGCCCTTTTTGCCGCCTTCTTCGATCCATCCTTGCGCCAGACGCTTCAAATGCAGGCAGTCACTTTGCACTATCGCGCGCCCGCAGGGGTGGACCCGCGGTTTTATGGCTGGTGGGGCGATATGGATTTTGGGCCGCATCTGCTGGCGACATTGGCTGCCGCAAAACAAGGCGCGGTGCATGTGATCTATCACCCGCCCGTAAAAGTTGCGGATTTTACCGACCGCAAAACGCTCGCTCAAGCGATGGAAGATCAGGTCCGCGCAGGCCTAACCCAGCATCGCGCGTCGTAGGGCGCCAAGAGTTCCAGCGGGATTATCTGTGCTCCAGACCTCATCCCCAATCCCGAAGAAATCTGTGTGTGGGGCCAGCGCGCGGATCAAACCCTCATCCAGTGCCCCTTCGGCAACAACAGGCACCTCGATCATCAGGGACCACCACTCGAAAAGTTCCAGCTCCGCCTGACGGCCGTCACCAAGGGCCGTCTGGCCCACGGGACCGAAGCTGACGTAATCTGCGCCCAACTCACCGGCGGTCATGCCGTCATGGCGGGAATTGGTGCAGTAACAGCCGACAATGGCATCGTCACCAAGGTCTTTGCGCACCTGACGGACCGAACGCGCGCCGTCTTGCAAGTGGACGCCGTCAAGGCCAAGGCGTTCGACAAGCTGGATATGCGTATCAATCACCAAGGCCACATCGCGCGCATGGGTGACTTCACGCAACGCGTCAGCAGCTTTGGCGATCCGCGCCTCATCGGTGGTACCCAGCGCAAGACGGACGCAGGCCACCTCAGTGCTGTCCAGACAGGCGGCCAGTTCGGCCGGAAATGTCGAAAGATCGAATTCCGAAGGGCTGATGAGGTAGATTTGCGGGTGGTCCTGGGCGTCCGACATGGGGGCGTTCCGATTTATTTGAAGTTTCACGCGCTTTTAGCGGGGAAAATCGGGCTTGGCCATGGGTGGCGTGCTGTAGCGGTTCTTGCCTTGCACAGGCGCGCGGCGTATCAGGCGGCGATCTTATCAAAGGAAGTCTTATGCCCAGCGCCCAGCCTCAGCCTGCGTTTGTCCTGATCCGCCCCCAGATGGGTGAAAATATCGGTGCGGCAGCGCGCGGCATGTGGAATTTCGGGTTGGACCGTATGCGGATCATTGATCCACGCGATGGCTGGCCCAACCAGAAGGCCGTGGCGATGGCCAGCGGGGCAGGGCGACTGCTGGATGAGGCGCAGATCTATCCTGATACTGCCGCCGCCATTGCTGATTGTGATTACGTTTATGCGACCACGGCGCGCCCACGGGGGCTAACGAAACTGGTGCTGACACCCGAGGCTGCGATGCAGGATGCGCGCGCGCGGATTGCGCAGGGACAAAAAGTCGCTGTGATGTTCGGCCCCGAACGCGCGGGGATGGAAAACGATGATATCGCGCGCGCGAATGCAATTATCTCGGTCCCTGTGAACCCTGATTTTCCGTCGCTCAATCTGGCGCAATGCGTGTTACTGACAGCCTATGAATGGCGGCGCGAGGCGGTAGAGGTGGATCCCGCACGTGTTGAAGCCGTGGGTGACTGGGCCGAACAGATCGAGATTGAAAAGCTTTCCGATCATTATGAGGAACGGCTACAGGAGGCGGGTTTCTTTTATCCCGAACACAAGGCCGAGAACATGAAGATGAACCTGCGCAATATGTGGTCGCGCATGCCGATGACACGGGCGGATGTGCAAATGCTGCATGGCATGATGCGCCAGATGGTGCGTTGGAAAGAGCGGGGGTAAGGTGGATTTCAATCCACCTTACATGTGGCACCCTGACGCTTGCGGTCGCCGCACGCGGGTTCTAGGTAAACGGTAAGACGAAGCGGAGACCGATGATGGCAACCAAACGCAGCATTTTTGAAGATGTTGGTGACACCCCAAAACAAACAGCTGCCCCCGGCGGAATCAGCCGTGCAGGGCAGGGTGCGCGGCGCGCGATCCGCGCATGGTTGATGGCTCTTTTCGGATTGGTTGTTGTCATGATCGTTGTCGGTGGTTTGACCCGCCTGACCGATAGTGGCCTGTCGATCACCGAATGGAAGCCTGTGACCGGGGCCATGCCGCCGATGTCTGAGGCCGCCTGGGAGGAGGAATTCGACAAATACCGTGCGATCCCCGAGTACCAGTTGCAAAACCGTGGGATGAGCATGGCCGAGTTCAAGGTGATCTACTGGTGGGAATGGGGCCACCGTCAGTTGGGCCGCTTTATCGGGCTGGTCTGGGCTGTGGGCTTTGTTGCCTTAGCAGCCACCCGCAAAATACCCACCGGCTGGACGCCCAAGCTGTTGTTTCTCGGCGCTTTGGGCGGCTTGCAGGGTTTTATCGGCTGGTGGATGGTCGCGTCTGGTCTTGAAGAGGGGATGCTGGACGTGGCCTCCTACCGGCTGGCCACGCACCTTGGGTTGGCTTTTGTGATCTTCGGTTTCATCGCCTGGTTTGTCTATCAGCTGGGGCGCAGCCAAGCTGATCTGCTGCAAGCGCGGCGCAGCGGGAGTGCAAGCCTTGCACGTTTGAGCAGCATCCTTATCGGCTTTGCCTTCCTGCAGATCATCCTTGGTGCCTTGGTCGCGGGGATCGACGCAGGGCGTGCTTTCCCCGATTGGCCTCTGATGGCGGGCGGGTTCCTGCCGCCCGAGCCTTTGTCGCTGACCCCGATCTGGCGCAATTTCTTCGAGGACGCGGGTCTTGTGCAATTCATGCATCGCATGGCGGGTTATGCGCTCTTTGCCTATACGATCTTCGTCTGGACCCGCGCGCGCCGGTCGGCCAATGACACCACGCGCTTTAGCTTCAACGCGATCATGGCGGTGATGACACTTCAGGTCGTGATCGGCATTGTGACGGTGATGTATTCCGCCCCGTGGCAGATTGCGATTGTGCATCAACTGGTGGCGGTCATCCTCTGGGCACTGATCCTGCGGGGCCGCTTTGTGGCGCAATATCCGATCCCGCAAATGATCAAAGGGGCCTGAGGCCATGACAGCGTATTCCGAGCTTATGGCGTTCCAGCGCGAGACCGAGGCGCTCAGCCAGATCGCAGGCCGCCTTGGATGGGATCAGGAAACCATGATGCCCGACGGTGCCACACCCCAGCGTGCCGAAGAACATGGAGCGCTGGCCAATATCCTGCACGCCCGCAGGATTGATCCGCGGATCGGCGAATGGCTGGAGACAGCGCAAGCCACCGATGATGTCGCCGCCGCCAACCTGCGCCACATCAAGCGCGATTATGAGCGTACCGCGAAAGTGCCCGCGCGTCTGGCAGCGGAGCTTGCGAAAACCACGTCGCTTGCGCACCGCGTTTGGGCGCGTGCACGCGCCGAGGAAGATGTGGCCGCATTCCTGCCGATGTTGCAGAAAGTCGTCGATCTGCGGCGCGAAGAGGCCGCTGCCGTCGCGGGCAATACCGACCCCTATGATGCGCTGCTTGACGATTACGAACCGGGTGCAACGGGCGCGAGCTTGGGCGCGATGTTCGCGGCTTTGCGCCCACGTCTTGTCGCGCTGCGTGCGGCGGTTCTGGACAAACCGGTGCCTGCGCCGTTGATCGGACAGTTCGATGACGCGGCACAATTGGCGCTGTCGGAAAAGCTGGCCCTCAGCTTTGGTTACGGTCTTGCAAACGGGCGGATCGATAAAGCGGTGCATCCGTTCTCATCAGGGTCCGGCCTTGATGTGCGGATCACGACACGGACCAATCCGACCGATCCGTTCAACTGTTTTTACTCGACGATCCATGAAGTCGGCCATGCCGCCTATGAGCAGGGAATTGACCAAGCGCATTTGTTGACCCCTTTGGGGCGCGGTGTGTCGATGGGCGTGCATGAAAGCCAAAGCCGGATTTACGAGAACCAACTGGGGCGCAGCCGTGCCTTTACGGGCTGGCTTTACGGGCAAATGCGTGATGCATTCGGTGATTTCGGGGTGGCCGACGAAGAGACCTTCTATGGCACGGTCAACCGCGTGCATGACGGGTTTATCCGCACCGAAGCCGATGAGGTGCAGTATAATCTGCATGTGTTGCTGCGGTTCGATCTGGAACGCGCGCTGATCGCGGGTGATCTGACTGTCAATGATCTGGAAGCCGCATGGAACGACCGCTTTCTGGCAGATTTTGGCTATGCGGTCGACAAACCGTCAAACGGTGTCTTGCAGGATGTGCACTGGTCCGAGGGGCTTTTCGGTTATTTCCCGACATATACGCTGGGCAATGTCTATGCAGGCTGTTTGCATGTGGCGTTGCGTGATGCGGTGCCGGATCTGGATGCAGATCTTGCGCGGGGTGATACATCGCAAGCAACGGGCTGGCTGCGCGCGAACCTTCAACAGTATGGCGGGCTGCGCACGCCGGTTGAGACGATCACCCATGCAACCGGCGCAGCGCCCAGCGAGGCGCCTTTGCTGGACTATCTGGAAGAGAAATTCAGCGCGATCTACCGGTTGTAGCCGTCGGAGCCTCCGGCGGGGATATTTTCGGGCCAGTAATAACGCAGGCTAGGACCAGTTCGGATCGCGCTTTTCCAAAAAGGCGTTGATGCCTTCGTTGGTGTCGTCGACCAGCATGTTCTGCACCATGACATTACCGGTATAGGCGTAGGCCTCGGCCGTTGTCATCTGGGCTTGCGCATAGAAGGCCTGTTTGCCGATCTTGACCGCTGAGGGCAGTTTCTTGGCGATAGCCTGCGCAAGCTCTTGGGCGTCGCGTTCCAATGCATCGGTGTGCACAGCGCGGTTGATCAGGCCGAGGTCCTGTGCCTCGCGGGTGTTGATAAAGCGGCCGGTTGTCAGCATTTCAAAAGCGGCTTTGCGGTGGATATTGCGGGTCAGCGCCACCATTGGTGTGGAGCAGAACAGGCCGATATTCACGCCATTGACGCCAAAACGCGTATCGTCCGAGGCCACAGCCAGATCGCAGGTTGCCACAAGCTGGCAACCGGCCGCCGTTGCGATGCCGTGGACCTGGGCAATCACAGGCTGGGGCATGGACTGGATCCGCTGCATCATTGCGGCACAACGATCGAAGAGGTCCTTGAAATAGGCCGCACCCCCATCGGGCGTTTGCCGTCCGGCCTGCATTTCCTTGAGATCATGGCCCGCGCAGAACGCTTTGCCTGATCCCCGCAGGATCACCGCACGGATGCTGCTGTCCTCTGCGATTTGGTCAAACGCCCCGTGCAAGGCGGCCAGCATCGCATCCGAAAGGGCATTCAGACGCTCGGGCGCGTTCATCGTCAGGGTGGCGATATGGGCGGTGTCTTCGCGAAGCAGGATTGTCATTTTGTCCCTTTCGGTGTTGCTTGGGCCAACCGTAATGCAGCGCGAGGCGATATGGAACACAAGATGGATATTCCTGCACTTCAGTCCTTTATGGTTGAAGCCTTTCCGCAGGTTGCCGGCGAAATTGAGGTGAGCGAACTGGCCGAAGACGGGCTAACGGTGCGTTTGGCTGTGCAAGACAAACATCTGCGCCCTGGTGGGACGGTATCGGGGCCGACGATGTTCATGCTCGCGGATGTGGCGGTTTATCTGGCGATTTTATCGCGGATCGGGCCAGTGGCCTTGGCGGTTACAACCAATTGCAGCATTGATTTCATGCGCAAACCGGCAGCGGGGGCTGATCTGACCTGCGTTGCGCACTTGCACAAAGTCGGCCGGGTTTTAGCGGTGGGTGATGCGATGATCTATAGCGCAGGGCAGGCGGCGCCCGTAGCACGGGCATCGCTGACGTATTCAATCCCGCCCAAATAATGGGGTAAATAGATACCTAAATTGCAAGGCATTGATTTATCACATTTTTCTCGCGCTAAAGTCGCTTGACTGCGTACCGCCTCCGTTTATAACGCCCCAATCGAATGACACGTGGCGCGAGCCACCCCAAACTTTTGGTGGAATATGAAAACCTTTACCGCAACTCCTGCGGATATCGACAAGAAATGGATCCTGATCGACGCTGAAGGCGTTGTTCTGGGTCGTCTTGCCTCGATCATCGCAATGCGCTTGCGCGGCAAGCACAAGCCTTCCTTCACGCCGCACATGGATATGGGCGACAACGTGATTGTCATCAACGCCGAGAAAATCCAGATGACTGGAAACAAGCGTGATGAGAAGTACTACTGGCACACCGGCCACCCCGGCGGCATCAAGTCCAAGACCAAGGCAGAGATCCTTGAAGGTGCGCACCCCGAGCGTGTCATCATGAAGGCCGTTCAGCGCATGCTGCCCGGTGGCAAACTGTCCCGCCAGCAGATGACACACCTGCGCGTTTTCGCAGGCGCTGAGCACGGCATGGAAGCCCAGAAGCCCGAAGTTCTGGACGTGAAGTCCATGAACAAAAAGAACACGAGGACTGCATAATGGCCGATCAAGTAAACTCGCTCGAAGAGCTGGGCCAAGTTGCAACAGGTGCCGAGGCACCAGCTGCAGCGGTCGAAGCAACTGTCACACGTGAGCCCGTCCGCGACCATCTGGGACGTTCCTATGCGACAGGCAAGCGCAAAGACGCGGTTGCCCGCGTCTGGATCAAGCCGGGTTCCGGCAAGGTCACAGTCAACGGCAAAGCCATGGACGCCTATTTCGCGCGCCCCGTTCTGCAGATGATCCTGCGCCAGCCTTTTCAGGTTGCCGGTGTTGTTGACCAGTTCGACGTGATGGCAACTGTTGCTGGTGGCGGTCTGTCCGGTCAGGCCGGTGCGGTCAAGCACGGTGTGTCGAAAGCTCTGCAGCTTTACGATCCGACCCTGCGCGCAGCACTCAAGGCCGCTGGCTTCCTGACACGCGACAGCCGTGTGGTTGAGCGTAAGAAGTACG
>NZ_DASYOK010000194.1:0-7341 GCF_036007805.1 Yoonia sp. | reverse complement strand
GTCGAGTTCGATGCCTGTTTCGGGGATCAGGTTTGCGACGCGGAGCGCATCCCAATCGGTTTCGTCGCTGATATCTGTATCGCCATAGGCGCGCCAGCCAAGTGCGTCATGGCGTGGGTCCTGATAAGCGCCCTCAGGTGCTGTGCCCGTGCCGCGTGAGACAACCAGATCAGTCTGTTCAATCGTCACCGCCGCACGCAACCGGTACATCATAAGCCGCTGGCCAAGTTTCTGCGCATGGGATGTTGCGACATCAATCAGCAGGCGGTCCTGTGCGCCAATGACAAAAAAATCAGCAATGAATTTGCCCTGCGGCGTCAGCAGCGCCGTGTAGATGATCGCGCCGTCTGCGCGCCGCACGTCGTTCGTCACCAAACCTTGCAAGAACGATACGCGGTCATCGCCACCAATGGAAAGGACGGTCCGGTCAGACATTATCTGTGCTCTCCTCTTGCGAAAACTGTAGGCGATGCAGGTCTGCGTAAATGCCGCCACGCGCCAAAAGCGTTTCATGATCGCCCTGATCCACAACGCGGCCATGATCCATGACCACGATCGAATCCGCGTTGCGGATCGTCGAGAGCCTATGCGCGATGACCAAGGTCGTTCGCCCTGTCGAAAGCTTTTCAAGCGCTTGCTGCACGATTGCTTCGGATTTTGTATCAAGCGCGCTTGTCGCCTCGTCCAGCAGCAGGATGGGCGTATCACGCAAGAGCGCGCGGGCAATCGCCACACGCTGCCGTTGACCACCCGAAAGATTTGATCCGCGTGGTCCGGCCGGGCTATCAAGCCCGTTGGGCAGAGACGGCAGGAAGTCACTGACATGGGCTGCATCAAGAACCGACTTCAAATGCGCCTCGTCCACGCCTTCACGGCCGAGCAGGATGTTGTCGCGCAGGGTTTCGTCAAAAAGGGCGGCGTCCTGGGTGACGACAGAGAACAGGCTGCGCAGGTCGGCCAGATCATAGTCGGTGATCGGAACGCCTGCGACCATCGCGGCCCCTTCGCGCGGCTCGACCAGACGGGTCAGCACATTGAAGACGGTGCTCTTGCCAGCCCCAGATGCGCCGACGAGCGCGGTGGTTTTGCCCGCTTCAGCGGTAAAGCTTGCCCCGCGCAAGACAGGCAGATCGCCATAATTCATGGATACATTGTCCAAAGCGACCGCCGGGGCGCTGCGGGGGACCGTTTTGGCTTTGGCAGGTGACAGGATCGTCGGTTTGAGGTTCAGCACATATTGCAGACGTTCAACGCTTGCGGCTGCCATCTGCCATTGCCCGCTCATGAGGCCAAGGCGGCGTAGTGGGTCAAAGGCCAGCGACATGGCCGTAAAGAACGCCATAAATTCACCATTGGTCTTTTCGCCCGCGATAATCTCGGACCCGCCATAAAGCAGGACAGCCAGAAACCCGATCCCTGTCATGATATCAATCAAGGCCGGCACCGCTGCTTGCCCCGCTGTCGTGCGCATACTTGCCGTGACACCCTGCTGAATCAGCGCATCGTACCGTTTTGCCTGATAGGTTTCGAGCGCGTTGAGCTTGATCGGGTTGATGCCGTGAAACACCTCATCAAGACGGGTCGAGACATTGCCTGCAATTTCACGCGCACTGCGTGAACGGCGACGAATATAGGCCTGTACCAGAATGGATGGCAGGATCAAAAGCGGAATGCCGATGATGGCAATCAAGGTCCATTTCCAATCAATCCAGATTGCAACTGCCAGCAGACCGATCAATGACACCAGATCCCGCGCGACAGCTGTCAGCAAACTGCTCCAGACCGAGTTGATGACATTCACGTCGCCCTGCACGCGTTCGATCAACTGGCCCGGTGGGTGGATTTGAAAAAAGCCGCTGTCCAGTGACATCATATGCCGCAGCAAATGTTTGCGCATGCCAGCCGATGCGAGTTCCTTGATCCATTGCATCAAGATGCGCTGGCAAGAGGATGTGAGCGCGCGGACAAAAAAGATCGTCATGATCCCGAAGCCGACGAAATAGAGGGCGTTCTCATCTCCTTGGGCGAAAACATCGTCAAACATCGGTTGGATCATGCGGCTGATCAGCGCCAGCATTGACCCTTCGACCATCATCAAAACAATGGCCCCAGCGAGCAGCCATTTATGTTGGCGCAAATAATCGCGCCACAGCCAATGAAAAAGTTTGGTGGCAGATTGCTGCTTTTTGGAGCCGGATTTTGGGGTAGGAGGGGGCATCACGGGCCTTTTGCGAACTCTGCTGTCTCTCGTCTACGCGCAAATGGGGGCATAGAGCAAGCGAGGCAAGGTTGACGTTGCACGGTGCTGTATTAAGGTCCGGCCAAGTCAACAAGAAAGCTCCCACACATGTCGCTATCCCAAGGTCGTGCTTATCTGGCCATTCCTGGTCCGTCCGTCATTCCGGATGATGTCTTGCGCGCAATGCATCGTGCTTCGCCCAACATTTACGAGGGTGAATTGCATGACTTGACCGCCAGTCTCGTGCCGGATCTGAAAGAGATCGCGATGACAGACAACAACGTGGCCATTTACATCGGAAACGGACATGCCGCGTGGGAAGCGGCCCTTGCCAATACGATCTCGTCTGGCGACACCGTTCTGGTGCTGGCGACAGGGCGTTTTTGCATCGGTTGGGGTGAAATGGCAGCGGGGTTGGGCGCAAAGGTCGAGACCATCGACTATGGCGCGCAATCGCCGATTGGCCTTGCACAGGTGGAAGAGGTCTTGGCCAAAGACAAGGAAGGCCGGATCAAGGCGGTTCTCGCAGTGCATGTCGATACCTCAACCAGCGTCAAAAACGATATTGCGGCCTTGCGGGATGTCATGGATCGCGTTGGGCATCCGGCGCTGCTCATGGCAGATTGCATCGCGTCTTTAGGGTGTGACCGGTTTGAAATGGACGCTTGGGGCGTGGACGTCATGGTCGCGGGGTGCCAAAAAGGGCTGATGACGCCTGCGGGCATCAGCTTTGTCTGGTTCAACGACAAAGCCGATGCAGCCCGCGGTGACCGCGTGACAACCTATTGGGACTGGCGGCCGCGCACGAACCCCGAGTTCTATTTTCAGTATTTCGACGGCACTGCCCCGACACACCATCTTTACGGGTTGCGCACGGCTCTGGACCTTATCAAGGCCGAGGGTTTGGACAATGTTTTTGCCCGGCATGAAAAGCTTGCGCAGGTCATCTGGACCGCCTTTGACCATTGGGCGTCCGAGGGGCCGATGCATTTAAACATAGCCGATCCCGCGCATCGTTCACATGCGGTGACATCTGTCAGTATTGGCGCGCCCCATGGGGATGCGCTGCGCCATTGGTGTGAACACAAATGTGGTCTGACGCTCGGGATCGGTCTGGGCCGGTCGCCGGCCGACGCGTATTTCCGGATGGGGCACATGGGGCATGTGAATGCCCATATGATCATGGGCGCGCTGGGCACGATCGAGGCGGGGTTAAACGCGTTGAATATTCCGCATGGGCAAGGTGCCTTGTCTGCTGCCGCACAGGCCATTGCGGCGCGCGCCTAGCCGTTCTTGATGCGGTCAATCCATTTGACGACCTGAAGAAGGGCGTAGGCGGTGGCGGCGACCCAAAGGTAGCCTAGGGCAGCCGCGATCACCCAAAAGCCCATGAACAGGAAAACCCAAAGCGTTCCGAGAAACGCATCGGTATAGTCTTCTACGGCTTTAACAGGACGATGATGCGACATGACGGATCCTTCTGCGCTTATGGAAGGATAATCAGCCAAAAATAAAAATCACCTTAACTTTTCGTGTGCTTGTGCCAGCGCTTTCGGGAGGGCCTGCGCAAGGGCGTCGAGCTGTACTTCAGTGCCACAACTGACACGGATGCAGCGATCTTGTGGGGATACAAAGGGCATTCTCACAAAAATGCCGTCTGCAACAAGGGCGGCTAGAACGGCGCGGGCAAAATCGCCGCCGCGTCCACAGTCAATCGTGACGAAATTGGTGGCTGAGGGCAGTGGATGCAAACCGTGCGCTTGCGCAATCGCGCCAATCCGGTCGCGCGCTTGTACAACCTCATGGCGGACATGGGACAGCCAACCGGTATCTTGCAATGCGGCCAATGCGCCTTCCTGACTGATCCGGCACATGCCGAAATGGTTGCGGACCTTGTTGAAGCTGCTGATCACCTCTGACGACCCGATCGCATAGCCCACGCGCGCGCCGGCCATACCATGCGCTTTCGAGAAAGTGCGCATGCGGATGACGTTTGTCGCGTTTGGGTCAATCGCAGGCGCGGTACCGTCCGGCGCGAGGTCAATGTAGGCTTCGTCCAGAACCAGTAGACAGCCGGACGGCAGGCGGTTGATCATATGCTGGATCACCTCTGCTGTGTGCCAGCTGCCCATCGGATTGTCGGGATTGGCGATATAGATCAGTTTCGCCGATACTTCGGTTGCCTTGGCAATCAGCGCGTCGGGATCTTCGTGATCGCCGCTATAAGGCACCGTGTGCAGCGCGCCGCCGAAACCCGCGACATGATAATTGAAGGTCGGATAGGCCCCTGCCGAAGTGACGACCGCGTCGCCTGCACCAACATAAAGCCGGACCAAAAGCCCCAAGAGCGCATCAATGCCTTCACCGACCATGATGTTTTCAGGCGCAACCCTGTGATGCGCGGCCAGCGCGTGGCGCAGGTCATGGCTTTCGGGATCGCCATACATCCATGCTTCGCCTGCGGCCTTTTGCATGGCGGCGATGGCTTTGGGCGAGGGGCCAAAGGCGCTTTCGTTTGCACCAAGGCGCGCTGTAAATGCGCGGCCCATCTGGCGTTCTTGCGCTTCGGGGCCGACGAACGGGACCGAGGCAGGCAGGCTTTCGGCGAGGGGGGTAAGGGCGGGTTTTGTCATGGGGTCAGATAAGCCTGTGCTTGAATTCTGTGCAACTGTTCTTATGTGCGAACGGTTCTCATTAAGGGGGTGTCGCATGAAACTGAGTAGGCGCGGATTTTTGGTCAGTTCGGGCGCGGCACTTGCGGTAAGGTCTATGCCGCAGGTGGCAACCAAGACGGGTGGGCGGCGCATTTTGACTCTGGTCTATGATAAAGCCCTGGGGATGATGCGCGCGGTCGAGCGTGTGGTGCCCTGAGGATTGCCTCCAGCGGAAGTTTGAAGGGACATGAAAAGTCAGGGGGCAGTGTTTGAGCCGCCCCCTGTTTGGTCTAGCCGATCTCAGCCAAGCGCGCGATGGCGGCCTTGAGTTGTGATTCTTCGTTTTCGCGCAGGGCAAGGTTCGCTTTGGCCTCGGCCACAACTTCATCGGGTGCGGATTCGACGAATTTGGGGTTGTTGAGACGCCCGCGCAGGCCACCCAGTTCCTTGCCCAGTTTCTGCATCGTTTTTTCAAGACGCGCGATTTCTTCGGCCACGTCGATTAGATCGGCGAGGGGAATACCAAAGGTGCCGCCCTCCATCGGGATGGTGACGCAGCCTTTGGGGAAGTCATCCACATGTGACAGGCTCTCGATGCGGGCAAGGCGCTGGATCAGCACATGGTTGTTGTCCCATGCGGATTGCCCTTTGGCGTCCAGCCCCGTCACCAGAAGCGGCACTTTGGCACCCGCCGGCACATGCACCTGCGCGCGCGCCGAGCGGACGTTGTCGATAAGGTCAATGACCCAGTTCATTTCGCGGTCGGCGTCGGCATCCACCAGATCGGCCGCCGTGTAGGTCGGCCAATCGGCGTGGACCAGCATCTTGGCGCGGCTGTCGGCCTGCTGCCACAGCTCTTCGGTGATGAACGGCATGATCGGGTGCAGCAGGATCAGGCATTGGTCCAGCACCCAGCGCAGGGTCTGTTCGGTCTCGGCCTTTGCCGCGGCATCCTCGCCTTGCAGAATCGGTTTTGAGAATTCCAGATACCAATCGCAGACCTTGCCCCATGTGAAGGCATAAAGCGCATCGGCGGCGTCGTTGAAGCGGTAGGCTTCCAATGCCGCATCCACTGCTTCGCGCACCTTGCCTGTTTCGCCGATGATCCATTTGTTCAGCGTTTGGGTCGCTCCTGGCCGTGCTGCATCGCCGGGGTAGGGGATTGCGTAGTGTTCGGCGAAGCTGAAGGCGTTCCACAGTTTGGTGCCAAAGTTGCGATAGCCTTTGATCCGGTCCTCGGAGATTTTCAGCACGCCGCCCAAGGCCGCCATCTGCGCGTTGGAAAAGCGCAGGGCGTCGGCGCCATAGGCGTCGATCATGTCCAGCGGGTCGATGACGTTGCCCTTGGTTTTGGACATCTTCTCGCCCTTCGCGTCGCGGACGAGCTGGTGCAGATAGACAGTGTGGAAGGGTTCCTGGCCCATGATCGCTTCGGACATCATCATCATGCGGGCGACCCAGAAGAACAGGATGTCCTGACCGGTGACGAGGACGTCGCCGGGGAAGTATTTCATCGCCTCATCTTCCGCAGGCCAGCCGAGGGTGCCGAAAGGCCAGAGGCCGGAGGAGAACCATGTATCGAGAACGTCGGGGTCGCGCCAGCGCGGGACCCCGCCGTTTGCATTAAACTCTTGTTCTAATGCTGTTGGGTTTGTGTAGCCGCCATGATGAAATTCAAACTCAAGTCCAAGCTTCACCAGATGAGCTTCTATCTGTTCGACGGCATCTTCTTCGTTAGCCGCGCAAAATGCAATTGGGTGCTCAAAATCTGCGATTGCATCATCGATGGATGTGCTTCCTTCTTTCGGCGTCAAGGTTGGTAGATACCAAACCGGGATCTGATGCCCCCACCAGAGCTGCCGCGAGATGCACCAAGGCTCGATATTCTCCAGCCAGTGGTAATACACCTTCTCGCCGCTTTCCGGCATGATCTTGGTGCGGCCTTCGCGCACAGCATCCAGAGCGGGGCCGACGATTTTGGCGGTATCCACGAACCATTGGTCGGTCAGCATCGGTTCGATCACGACCTTGGAGCGGTCGCCGAAGGGCTGCATGATTTTTTTGGCTTCGACGAAGGGGATCATGGCGGGCACGTCGGGTTGAGGTCCCGGATCAAGTCCGGGACTGCGGTCTGCCGCATCCTCTGACGCAGTCCCGGCCTCCGCGCCGGGACCTTTTGCCGCCGGGTTGGGCACCATCACCGCGTTACCCTCTGCCGTGATGTCCGCCACCACACGTTTGCGTGCCTCGAACCGGTCCAGCCCGCGGTATTCTTCAGGCACCATGTTCATCGCTGCGATCATTGCCTCGTCGAAATCCTGTTCGCCATTGGCGATGGCTTGGGCAATCGCGGCCTCTTCGGCGTAGGGCTTGCCGTCTGCGCGCATGTTTCCCTTGGTATCCATCAGCGAATACATCGGGATGTTGCCGCGCTTGGCGACCTCATAG
>NZ_DASYOK010000193.1:0-7175 GCF_036007805.1 Yoonia sp. | reverse complement strand
CGGCCCGTGGACGACAGCGTTTCACCGGGTGCCGGGATATGCGGGACGCGATAGACGAAATCCGCGTTGATTGAACCAAGGTTCCAGATTGCCATTAGTCGACCTTGCAGGCCGCAATCACGGCCATGTTGAGGATGTCGTTGACCGTCGAGACAGTCGAACAGATCTGGATTGGCTTCCCGATACCCGACAGGATTGGGCCGATCACGGTCGCGCCTGCCATTTCCTGCATGAGCTTCACAGAAATCGAGGCGGAATGTCGGGCCGGGACAACCAAGACGTTCGCTGGGCCCGTCAGGCGTTGGAACGGATAGTTCTCTTGTGCGGCGGCATTGAGTGCCACGTCGACCGTCATTTCACCCTCGTATTCGAAATCGGCTTTGCGCGCGTCGAGCACTTGCGGGGCTTTGTGCATTTTTTCTGCCCGCTCGGAGACGGGGTAACCGAAGGTCGAGAAAGACAGGAAGGCCACACGCGGTTCCAGCCCCAGTTCGCGCGCAACGGCAGCACCGCGTTCGGCGATATCCGCAAGGTCGTTTTCGTCGGGCCATTCATGGACAAGCGTATCTGTAATCAGCACGATCCGGCCTTTGTGCAGGACAGCGGTGACGCCCACCGCACCGTCATGCGGTTCCGCGTCAAAGACGTGGTTGATCAGTTCGAGAATATGCGCTGATTTGCGTGTCGCCCCTGTCACCATGCCATCCGCGTGGCCATGCGCGAGCATGAGCGTTGCGAAAACGTGACGGTCGCGCGCCGCAAGGCGATGGACATCTTGCGCATCAAAACCTTTGCGCTGCAGGCGTTTATAAAGAAAATCCTTATAGGTTTCCAAATGGGGGGTCGTGGCGGCGTTCACGATTTCAAGCTCGTCATAGGCCTCGGCCAGACCTTCGGCTGTCAATTTCTGTTTCACGTCATCCTTTCGGCCAACGATCAACGCTTTGCCCATGCCAGAGCGCTGATACATAACGGCGGCGCGCAACACGCGGGGATCATCGCCTTCGGCGAACACAACGGTGGACTGGTTGGCGCGGGCACGCGCGTTCAGGCTGCGTAGAATGGACTGTGTCGGGTCCATGCGGGATTTGAGCGATAATTCGTAGGCATCCATATCTACGATGGGGCGGCGCGCGACGCCTGTTTTCATGCCAGCCCGTGCCACCGCCGTAGGGATGCGGTGAATCAGGCGGGGGTCGAACGGCGTCGGGATGATGTAGTCGCGCCCGAAGGTCAGCTTCTTGCCGTAAGCCATGGCGACTTCATCGGGCACATCCTCGCGCGCCAGCGCGGCGAGCGCCTCGGCGCAGGCGATTTTCATCTCGTCGTTGATCGCGCGGGCGTGAATATCCAGCGCACCACGGAAAAGATAAGGAAAGCCCAGCACGTTGTTCACCTGATTGGGGTAATCGCTGCGGCCTGTGGCGACGATAGCGTCTTCGCGCACAGCATGTGCGTCTTCGGGTGTGATTTCGGGATCAGGGTTTGCCATGGCGAAAATAACAGGGTTTTCGGCCATGTTAGACACCATTTCCTGTGTGACAGCACCTTTGGCGCTGACCCCGAGGAAGACGTCACAGCCCTTCATCGCATCATCAAGCGTGCGGGCGGTGGTATTGGCAGCGTGGGCAGATTTCCATTGGTTCATGCCCTCGGTCCGGCCTTGGTAAATGACGCCTTTGGTATCAGCCATGATGCAGTTGTCATGTTTCGCACCCATCGCCTTGAGCAATTCAAGGCACGCGATCCCTGCGGCACCGGCTCCGTTGAGGACGATTTTGACATCTCCGATTTTCTTGCCCGACAGATGCAACGCGTTCAGCAGACCTGCGGCACAGATCACCGCTGTCCCGTGCTGGTCATCGTGGAAGACGGGGATATCCATCTGCTCTTTGAGCGTTTGTTCGATGATAAAACACTCAGGCGCTTTGATGTCTTCAAGGTTGATGCCGCCAAAAGTGGGGCCCATCAGGCGGACGGCCTTGATAAATTCGTCCGGGTCTTCGGTATCCAGTTCAATGTCGATAGAATTGACGTCGGCAAAACGTTTGAAGAGCACGGATTTTCCCTCCATCACCGGTTTGCTGCCCAGCGCGCCGAGATTGCCGAGGCCAAGGACCGCAGTGCCATTGGAAATGACAGCGACCAGATTGCCCTTGTTGGTGTAATCATAAGCCAGCGCGGGGTTTGCGGCGATTTCCTCGCAGGGGATCGCAACGCCGGGGGAATAGGCCAGTGACAAATCGCGCTGCGTCGTCATCGGGACAGTTGCCTGAATTTCCCATTTGCCCGGGGTTGGATGCATATGGAATTGCAACGCATCTTCGCGGGTCAGTTTATTCTTCGACATCGGATCCCCCTTTTTCAGTCCACAAGACATAGCGGTTTCTACCAAGGGCCTGCAACGGATTCATTTCAGGGTTTCGCAGCTTTCATGCGGTGGTAATGTGCGCGGGATGATCCCGGGGGATACATGAGCAACAGCACAGTCACGCCAATGATGGCGCAATATCTGGAAATCAAGGCAGAGCATCCCGACGCGCTGCTGTTTTACCGGATGGGCGATTTCTACGAGATGTTCTTTGACGATGCCGTTGCTGCGGCCGAAGCGCTGGATATCGCGCTGACAAAACGCGGCAAGCATGATGATCAGGATATTCCTATGTGTGGCGTGCCGCATCATGCCGCTGAAGGGTATTTCCTGACGCTGATCCGCAAAGGGTTTCGTGTTGCTGTTTGCGAGCAGATGGAAAGCCCGGCCGAAGCAAAAAAGCGCGGCTATAAGGCGGTTGTGAAGCGTGAAGTCGTGCGTCTGGTCACGCCGGGTACGTTGACCGAGGATTCCCTGCTGGATGCGCGCAGGCATAATTTTCTGGCCGCCTATCATAGTGTGCGCGATGCGGGGGCGCTGGCTTGGGTCGATATCTCGACCGGTGCGTTCCATGTGATGCCTTGCGGGGGCGCGCAACTGGGCCCCGAACTGGCACGATTAACGCCGCGCGAGGTGATTGTTGCAGACGGATCAGAGGCTGATTGGGCTGGAATAGTGTCTGATTCCGGTGCAACGCTGACAACCCTGGGCGCCGCGGCATTTGACAGTGTTTCGGGCGAAAAACGCCTGTGTAGTGTCTATAAAGTCGGGTCATTGGATGCGTTTGGCAGCTTTGGTCGCGCCGAGATTGGTGCCATGTCTGCTGTCGCTGAATATCTGGATATTACGCAGCGCGGAAATCTGCCTTTGTTGCGCCCCCCCGTGCAGGAGGGCCAGTCAGCAGCAATGCAGATTGATGCGGCGACACGGCGATCATTGGAGCTGACCCAAGCGATGAACGGCGGCAAGCAGGGATCACTTTTGCATTGTATTGATCGCACCGTCACCGCAGGTGGTGCGCGGCTGCTGGAACGGCGGCTTTCGTCACCGTCCTGCAATTGCGATGTCATCACGGGGCGGTTGGATGTGGTCGGGTTTTTGGCCAATCAGGCGCGGCTGACCAATGATATTCGGCAGAGTCTGCGCGGTGTGCATGATCTGGACCGCGCGTTGTCACGTTTGGCGCTGGATCGTGGCGGGCCACGGGATATGGCAGCAATTCGCAACACCATCGGACAAGCCATTGTGCTGTCCGCACTGATGCCGGCGGATTTGCCCGCTATTCTGGCGGATGCGACGCAAGATTTGACAGGGCATGAGGCTTTGTTGGACCTGCTGGATGAGGCACTGGTTGCAGAACCGCCGCTTTTGTCGCGCGATGGCGGGTTCATTGCGCCGGGGTATGACGCCGAATTGGACGAAGTGCGCAAGTTACGTGACGAAGGCCGGTCTGTGATTGCGCAGATGCAATCGGCGTATATCGAGACATCAGGTGTGTCCTCGCTGAAGATCAAGCACAATAATGTGCTGGGGTACTTTATCGAAACAACCGCAACGCATGCGGGCAAAATGATGGCCCCGCCCCTGAATGAAACCTTCATTCATCGCCAGACCACGGCCAATCAGGTGCGTTTTACCACGGTGGAACTGTCAGAGATCGAGACGCGTATCCTCAATGCAGGCGGGCGCGCACTCGAGATCGAAAAGAGACTCTATTCCAGCCTAAAGGAGGCAATTATTGCGCAGGCAGGACCGCTTGGTGCATTGGCGCGGGCGCTGTCCGAGATTGATTTGCACGCGGGTTTGGCGGAATTGGCAGTGACTGAAAACTGGGTCAGGCCACGGGTGGACGACAGCCGTGCATTTGACATCACAGGCGGGCGGCATCCCGTGGTTGAGGCCGCTTTGCAGAAAGACGGCGCGCCATTTATCGCCAATGATTGCGGATTGACGGACACACCGATCTGGTTGCTGACCGGTCCGAACATGGCCGGTAAATCGACGTTTCTGCGGCAGAATGCGCTGCTTGCGATCTTGGCCCAGATGGGCAGTTTTGTGCCAGCCACGGAGGCCCACATCGGGATTGTCAGCCAGTTGTTCAGCCGCGTCGGGGCGTCGGACGATCTGGCACGCGGGCGGTCGACTTTTATGGTCGAGATGGTGGAAACGGCAGCGATTTTGAATCAGGCTGACGATCGGGCGCTTGTCATTCTGGATGAAATCGGGCGCGGCACCGCGACATATGACGGTTTGTCGATTGCCTGGGCGACGTTTGAGCATTTGCATGATGTGAACCGCTGTCGTGCGTTGTTTGCCACGCATTACCACGAAATGTCGGCGCTATCTGCAAAGCTGGAGGGTGTGGATAATGCGACCGTCACTGTCAAAGAGTGGGAAGGCGACGTGATTTTCCTGCATGAAGTGAAGCGCGGCACCGCGGATCGCAGTTATGGGGTGCAGGTGGCACGTTTGGCGGGATTACCCTCGGTTGTTGTAGAGCGCGCCAAAGTGGTTCTGGAAGCTTTGGAAAAAGGTGAGCGCGAAGGCGGGACAGCACAGAAAGCGATCATTGATGATCTGCCGTTGTTTTCTGCAACGCCTGCCCCAGTGAGCGTTGCGCCAAAGCCCTCGGCTATCGAGGAACGTTTGCGCGATGTGCACCCCGATGAGCTGAGCCCCCGGGATGCGCTTGATCTGATTTATGAGTTGCGAGCGAAACTGTAAGGTGGGTTTCACCCACCCTACGATGCGGGCATGGATGACACGCCGACTTGCGCTGGGCGCAAAAGGCGGTCGTGCAACATGAAACCTTCGGCAGCGACCTGAATGATCTCGCCTGCTTTGGTACCGGGCACGGGCGCTTCGAACATCGCCTGATGCAGTTGCGGATCGAATTTATCACCGACTTCAGGTGTAATAGGGTCGATTCCGTGCTTTTTGAATACGCTGATCAATTCGCGCATTGTCAGCTCGACACCTTCAAGCAATGCTTTGTTTGCTTCTTGCTCGGCCTCGGCTGAGGACTGCAACGCGCGGCGCAGGTTGTCGTAAACCGGCAGCATGTCGCGGGCGAGTTTGGAACCACCGTAGTTTTCAGCCTCGCGGCGGTCACGGTCGGCCCGTTTGCGGGTATTTTCCGCATCGGCCAGTGCGCGCATGAACTTGTCACGGAATTCATCACGCTCTGCGCGCAGGGCTTCGATTTCATCAAAGCTTGCTTCAGCAGCATCGAAATCAATCTCGTCGCCTTCAGCTGCGAGTTCATCAAGGCTTTGTAGTTCTTCGTCTTTATCAGACATCAGTCTTCCCTTTACGAGCGGTCAACAATCATCTTGCCAACCAGCTTTGCGGTGTAGTTCACGATTGGTACGATGCGCCCATAGTTCAGCCGTGTTGGACCAATCACCCCAACGGCGCCAATGATCTTTTTGTCGGCGTTCATATAAGGGGAAACGACCAGAGATGAACCCGAAAGTGAGAACAATTTGTTCTCGGAGCCAATAAAAATGCGCACCCCCTCACCTTCTTCGGCAAGATCAAGGAATTGCGCGATGTCACGCTTGCGTTCAAGGTCATCAAACAGGGTGCGGATACGGGCGAGATCAGCCTCGTCACCACCTTCACCAAGCAGATTGCCGCGCCCGCGCACAATCAACCGCTCGGTCGATTCGCCTTCATTCTCCCAAAGAACGACGCCATTCTCGACGAGTTCGGCAGCCAAGGCGTTGATTTCCTGACGCCGTGTTTTGATCTCACGTGCAATTACGGCGCTGAGGTCCGATAGCGTATGCCCCGCCGCGATTGCATTCAGGAAATTCGCAGCCTCGCGCATGGAAGACGGGGTTTGGCCGGGTGGCGGCGTAAAGACGCGGTTTTCGACATGGCCGTCACCGAACACCAGCACAACAAGCGCGCGTTCGGCAGAAAGCGAGACGAATTCGATATGTTTGATCGGCGCTTCGTGCTTCGGGGTCAGCACAAGGCTGGCACCATGCGTCACGCCAGATAGCGCCTGGCCTACCTGATCCAGCACGGAGGTAACGTCCTGATTGTTCGACGTGACCGTGCGATCAATTTTTTCGCGGTCCTGGCCGTCGAGATCGCCGACTTCAAGCAACCCGTCAACGAAAAGGCGCAGCCCCAGCTGTGTAGGAATGCGGCCCGCGCTCACATGGGGACTTCCCAACAGTCCGAGATACTCGAGATCCTGCATCACATTGCGGATCGTCGCGGCACTGACCTGTTCTGAAAAATCGCGGGTGAGCGTGCGCGACCCGACAGGTGCGCCGCTTTCAAGGTAGCCTTCGACCACGCGGCGAAACACCTCGCGGGAGCGCGCGTTCATTTCGTCAATATTTGGCGATTGTTCTGTCATTGGTTCCACTGGCAAGGCGTCGCAATTAAAACGAAGTTTGCGGTAGCGTCAATCGGGGTTGGATTTCATATGTGGGCAGCGTATGCCGCTGATGCAACCGATAGGAGGAAACCCGATGCGTCCATCTGGCCGTCAAACGAATGAAATGCGCGAAATCTCAATCGAGACAGGCGTGACGATGCACGCGGAAGGGTCTTGTCTGATCAAATGTGGCAATACCCATGTGCTTTGCACCGCGACAATTGACGAACGGGTGCCACCGTTTTTGAAGAACTCGGGCCTTGGGTGGGTCACTGCGGAATACGGGATGCTGCCACGGGCGACAAATACGCGGATGCGGCGTGAGGCCAAGAACGGGCAATCCGGCCGCACGCAGGAAATCCAGCGTTTGATCGGGCGGTCTTTGCGGGCCGGTGTTGATCGGGTCGC
>NZ_DASYOK010000192.1:0-4569 GCF_036007805.1 Yoonia sp. | reverse complement strand
CAAGACTTCCGTTCACAAATGCATAAATCGAGTCAATCCCACCGTCGTGCTCGCCATCAACGATCCCACCTATGACCTCTTCATAAGAAAGCTCGAAGTCTTTCAGAATTTCGGCAGCACAAAAATACTCAAAGAAACCCGCATCAGAAATATGTGGAAATAGTTCGTTCTTTTGTTGCTTGAGTATTTCATCTAACAGGTATTGATCATTTACCGCCATCTTTGGTGTTCCTTGCAGACATTCGAAACAACCTTAGATCGTAACAGTGACAAACTCAATCGCTTGTCCTTCGCGGCCAACCTGCAATAGTTCCCCTCCCCTACCCACGCCCCCGCCGCCCGTGTATGCTCTCCCCACCAACCCCGCACACGGACATCACATGCGTATCAACGATCAGATCGAGATTGCCGATTGGGAGCTGACCGAGAGTTTTGCGCGGTCGTCCGGCCCCGGCGGGCAGAATGTGAACAAAGTGTCCACGGCGGTCGAGTTGCGGTTCGAGGCCGCGCGCTCTCCGCATCTGACCGAGGCGGTCAAGGCGCGCCTGAAACGGCTGGCGGGCCAGAAATGGACCAAGGACGGCGCGGTTGTGATCTTTGTCCAAGAGACCCGCAGCCAGGCCCGCAACCGCGAGATCGCGCGCGACCGGATGGCCGAATTGATCCGCAAGGCGCTGGTGGTCGCAAAACGGCGGCAGGCGACGAAACCGACCTATGGATCGGTGAAGCGGCGGCTGAAGGCAAAGAAAGTGCGCGGGGAAGTGAAGGCGTTGCGGGGGTCTGTTGATCCGGATACGTAAGGCGGGGCCTGCCGAAACTTCGTGTTTCCCTTATCCGCCCCTTTCGCGCATCAATAGCCCCGAGACAACCGCATGAAAGGGCCACCGATGCTGATCTACAGACTGGACACCACAGGCGCGGGCGAAACAGACCGCCCCGCACCGGAAAAGCTGATCTCGGGCGATCCGGTCTTTACCACGTGGAACCATGAAGAGCGCGACGGCCTCTACTGCGGGATCTGGCGCAGCACGCCGGGGCGCTGGCGGATCAGTTATGACGAATGGGAATACTGCCGCATCCTGTCGGGCGTGTCGCATATCCACGGGCAGGACGGCAGTTGCATGACGGTGAAGACCGGCGACAGCTTTGTTCTGCGCCCGGGGTTCGTGGGCGAATGGGACGTGGAAGAAACCACGGTGAAGGAATATGTGATCAGGGTTTGATGAGGGGGGGCAGTGCTGACCGTCGCCTTGATGTCAAATGCGTCGGTTCACTTTGTCGCTTGAGAACGCGGGCGCGGTCAGAACCGTCCTAAACCACGACCTCAACCTTCTCCTGTGCGCCCACCCCGAACACCCGCTTGTAGCGCGCGATCTCTGCCTCCGGCCCCATCGCTTTATTCGGGTTGTCGCTCAGCTTGACCGTCGGACGCCCATTGGCAGACACGGCTTTGCAGACCAGCGAGAAGGGCGCGAGCCCGTCATTGGCGACCAGACCTTTGAAATCATTCGTCAGCATCGTGCCCCAGCCAAAAGACACCCGCACGCGGCCGGCGAATTGTTGGTGCAACGCGACGATCTTGTCCACATCAAGCCCGTCGGAGAAAATAACCAGCTTTTCGCGCGGGTCTTCGCCGCGTGACTTCCACCATGCAATCGCGGTTTCGGCCCCCGCTGCGGGATCGCCGCTATCCACGCGGATACCGGTCCAGCCAGCCAGCCAGTCAGGGGCGCCTTGCAGGAACCCTTTGGTGCCGAAGGTATCGGGCAGAATGATGCGCAGATTGCCGTCATGTTCTTCCTGCCAGTCCGCCAGTACATCATAGGGCGATTGCCGCAGTTCTTCGTCGCTCTCGGCCAAGGCCGCATAGACCATCGGCAGTTCATGGGCATTTGTCCCGATCGCTTCGATTTCGCGCATCATCGCAATCCGGCAGTTCGATGTGCCCGTGAATTTATCGCCCAAGCCCTCCATCATCGCCTGCACGCACCAGTCCTGCCACAGATAGGAATGTCGCCGCCGCGTCCCGAAATCTGCGACACGCAGATCGGGGATCGTGCGCAGATGACCGATTTTCTCCCACAGCTTTGTCATCGCGCGCGCGTAAAGCACCTGCAATTCAAACCGGCCCATATCCTTGAGCACCGCGCGGCTGCGCAATTCCATGATCACCGCAAGCGCGGGAATTTCCCAGAGCATGACTTCGGGCCAAGTGCCTTCAAAGGTCAGCTCGTATTGCCCGTCTTTCTTTTCCAGATGATAGGGCGGCAATTGCAGGTTCTCGAACCACTCCATGAAGGCGGGGGTGAACATCTGGCGTTTGCCGTAAAAGGTATTGCCGCGCAGCCACGTGCTCTCGCCGCGGGTCAGCCGCAGCGAGCGGATATGATCAAGCTGCTCACGCAGTTCGCCTTCATCCACCAGTTCGGCCAGACGGATGGATTTCGTGCGGTTGATCAGGGAAAAGGACACATGCGTGTCGGGATGATTACGGAAAACAGACTGGCACATCAGCAGTTTGTAAAAGTCCGTATCTATCAAGGACCGCACGATCGGATCGATCTTCCACTTGTGGTTCCAGACCCGTGTTGCGATATCAACCATATTCAGTTCCCCCTGCTGGCGCTTACGTGTTAGATCAAGCGGGCGCTGGTGTGGCAAGGGGGCCGTGAACATGGCATTGCGTTACGATTTCGATATGGTGGAGGTGCCACCAACAGGCGTGGCGGGCGAAAAGGTTGCGATGTTTCGTGATCCGGCTACGGTCGCCGCGCTGAAGGAGGCCGACGCCGCCGTTCAGGCCTATTTCTCCGACAGCGGATTTATCTTGCAAGAGTACAACAGCGGCGCCCCTCCGGGCCGTTATCCGATGCGCGATGAAGAGGCGCGGATCGCGCTGATTGACCGGCTCACGGCCAATCTGGATGCCTATGATCTGGCCAATGTGAATTGGGGTGGCTTTGATTTTGATGCCTTCATGAATGCGCTTTCGACTGCGGAACCGGTCGAGGATGCGCTGTTGGCGCCTTTGCCAGGTGTCAGGTCAGACGATCTGACCAATGAGATCATCGCCGCACGTATCGCATCACGGCAAAAGAAGGGCCGCCGGATGCTGGCCTTGGGCGGGCTTCTGCTCGGGCTGATCCTGCTATTCTATGTCGCCAGCCAGACGCTGATGTGATCCCGTCACACGCCGCGCGTCAAAAGGCCCCCGCATGACGACCACCCCCTATTCCGCCGGTCTGGTTGGCGCGGTCGTTCTGGCGATGACGCTGATTGTCGGCGGGGATGCGGCGGCGACGGTGCTGACCGGCGCAGGTTTCCCCCAAACCTTCGTGGCATGGACACGCTTTGCACTGGCTGCTTTGTTGCTGGCCCCTTTGTGCGGGCTGGTGCGCGCGGATCTGGCGCATCTGACGGATTGGCGGCTTTATCTGCGCGCAGCCCTGATTGTGGGCGGCATCGTCTGCATCCTGACCGCGCTGAAAACCGAACCGCTTGCCAATGTCTTTGCAGGTTTCTTTGTGGGGCCGGTGGTGTCCTATTTCCTTTCGGCGCTCCTGCTGCGCGAGCGCATTACCGTGCTACGGACCTGTCTTTTGCTGGTCAGTTTTGCCGGTGTGTTGCTTGTCGTGCGCCCAGGTTTTGGCATGACCACCGGCATGGGCTTTGCCATGCTGGCGGGGTGTTTCCACGGGTCCTATCTGGTCGCGACCCGCTGGCTCGCCGGGGGGTTCCGCCCGCGGTTTTTGCTGTTTTCCCAACTCTTGATCGGCGCTGTTCTGCTCTCGCCTTTTGCATTGGCCCCCATCCCGGACATGACGCTTTCCTATCTGGGGCTGATCACGATTTCGGCTTTGGGATCTGCGGGGGGGAACCTTTTGCTGGTGCTGGTGAACCGCACCACGCCTGCCGGTGTTGTTGCTCCGCTGATCTATAGCCAGCTTTTGGCGGCCATGGTCATCGGCTGGCTTGTTTTTGCGCAATGGCCGGATGGTCTAAGTCTGATTGGTCTGTTCATCATTATGGTGGGCGGGGTGTCGTCGGTCTGGTTTGCGCGGAGGGGCCACTAGGCCAGCGTTACACCAGCCTGCACCATGCCGTCTTTGGCTGCATCCAGCGACCCGTCAAAATCAATGGCCCGACAAAGTGCCATGTTCACTGTCACATCAAAGCCCAGTTTCGCGGCATCCACTGCAGAATAATTGACGCAAAAATCTGTCGCCAACCCGACCAGAGTGAGGGTGGTGATCCCGCGGGTGCGCAAATAGCCTTCCAGCCCCGTTGGTGTGGTCTTGTCGTTCTCGAAGAAGGCCGAATAGCTGTCAATCGCGGGGTTAAACCCTTTGCGGATGATCAGATCGGCGCGGTCAACGTGCAGTTGGTTGTGAAAGGCGGCACCCTGTGTGCCCTGGATACAGTGATCGGGCCAGAGCACCTGCGGCCCGTAAGGCATTTCCATCATGCTCATCGGGGCCGCATCATGCGTAGATGCAAATGAAGAATGGCCTGCAGGGTGCCAGTCTTGGGTCAGGATCACCGCATCGAAACTGGCCATGGCCGTGTTGA
>NZ_DASYOK010000191.1:0-15930 GCF_036007805.1 Yoonia sp. | reverse complement strand
GGTCCTTCTGGTGCGTCGGACAGCCCGTGGCCGCGCATGTCATAGCGCAGGATCCGCAGGCCCTCGGGAAGGAAGGGCAGGACCGCGTCCCACAGGTGCAGGGTCGTGCCAAGCGAGTTTGAAAAGACCACGGCGGGGCCAGTCTGCGGTCCTGTGATCTGGGCGTAGATGCCGGTGCCATCGGGGCGTGTGATCATCTGTTCTTGCATCATCTTGTCTTTCTGCCGCTAGGCCAGTGTTTCCAGCGCTTTGGCAAAGACAGCCGCATCCACATTGCCGCCTGTGGCGACAGCGATCACCGCATCGCCGCTGAATTCATCAGGATGGAAGAGCGCTGCGGCAAGGGCTGCCGCACCGCCCGGTTCCACGACAATGCGCAGACGTTCAAAGGCAAGAGCCATGGCATGCAGGCATTCGTCCTCGGTTAAGACAACGCCGGGGCCGCAAAGCCTTTGCATGATCGGGAAGGTCAGATAGCCCGGTTGCGGGGTGATGATCGCATCACAAAGCGACCCGCTCAGGCGCGCGTTGCGTTCGATCTGGCCGCTTTGAAGTGAGCGCGTGACGTCGTCAAAGCCTTCCGGCTCGGCGGGCCGTGCGCGCAGGCCGGGCGCGTCTGCGGCGAGGGCGAGGGCGATCCCCGAGGTCAGACCACCACCACCGCAACAGACCATCACATCGGCCTCGGTCACGCCCAGTGCGGTCATATCTTCTGCAATCTCGAGGCCGACTGTGCCTTGGCCAGCAATCGTCATTTCCGCATCGAATGGCTTGATCAGGGTCAGGTTGCGTTCCGCTGACAGCCGTTCACCAATTTCGTCGCGGTCTTCGGTTTCGCGGTCGTACAGGATCACTTCGGCCCCGAGCGCGCGGGTGTTCTCGATTTTCACCGCAGGCGCATCGGCAGGCATGATGATGACCGCAGGCGCGCCGTGTTCACGGGCGGCAAGTGCGACGCCTTGGGCATGGTTGCCGCTGGAAAAGGCGATGACGCCGGTTTTCAGCGCGTTGTCCGAGAGGGCCGAGACCGACGCCCAGCCACCACGGAACTTGAAAGACCCGGTATGTTGCAGGCACTCGGCTTTCACAAAAACCCGTCTACCTGCGATCTCATCCAGAAAAGGCGAGGTCAGGATCGGGGTGCGCCGTGCGTGGCCTTTGATGCGGGTGGCGGCGGCGCGGATCATGTCGATGTTCATTGTAGTTTCTCCAGCCAGCGGTGCAGCGCATCCACGGCATCAGGTTCGTCAAGGAAGGGCACATGCCCGCGGCCTGCAATGTCGGCGCGGATCATATCGGGGCGGCGGTGTTGCATTTCATCTGCGGTCGCTTGGCTCAGCAAATCCGAGTTTGCGCCGCGAATGAGTGCCAGCGGCAATCCCGCCAGCGCGTCGAACAGCGGCCACAGATCGGGGGCGGGTTGCGCGCCGCTGGCCAGCACTGCGTCGCGCAGTTTGGGGTCGTAGCGGATAATCAGGCCATCGGGGGTTTCCTGATAGTGGGCCTGTACTTCGGCCAGCCAGCGACCCATCGGAACACCGGTGAAATGTGTCCAGAGCTTGGCGCGGGCCTCTGCCGCCTCGGCGTAGGTTTTTTGGGCAGGGTTGCGCCCGATATAGTCCTTGATGACATCAAGACCCTTTGGCGCAATTTCGGGGCCGATGTCGTTGAGTGCGACGCCCACAAGCCTGTCTTTGGCCGTCGCCGCCAGCATCATCGCAATCAGACCGCCGCGCGATGTCCCAAGGATCGCGGCTTTTTCCAGCCCCAGATGATCCATCAGGGCCAGTACATCGGCGGCCTCTTGCGGGATCGTGTAGGAAGCGGGATCGGCCCAGTCAGATCGCCCGCGCCCGCGATAGTCGGGCCGGATCAGGCGGACAGGCAGGTGGGGCGCGACATGGTCGAAATCAGCGCCGTTGCGGGTCAGCCCCGCAAGCGCGATGACCGGTAAGCCCGTGCCTTCGTCCGTGTAATGCAGGCGCAGCCCGTCGGTAGAGGTGTAGCTGGGCATCACAGAAGCTCCGGTATTGCGGTGAGGTCGGAGAGCAGGTGGTGCGGTGTGGCATAGAGCCTGTCGACCGGCTCGCCTGCGCGGTTCACCCATGCGGTCTGAAACCCGTAACCGGCGGCACCGGCGGCGTCCCAGCCATTGGACGACACGAAGAGGACCTCGCCTTTGGCACAGCCGAAACGCGCGCCGATCATGTCGTAAACGCGTGTGTGGGGTTTGAAGACGCCGACGTCTTCGACGCTCAGCAGCGCATCCAGCAGGTCGCGGATATCCGCAGAATTGACCGCGGCCCGCAGCATATCGGGGGACCCGTTCGACAGGATTGCCGTGGCGATGCCGTGGTCCTTGAGGCTGCGCAACATAGCGGGGACTTCCGGATAGGGGCTGAGTTCCCAGTACAGCTCCAGCAGGCGGGTGCGCGTGGCGGGATCGGTCAGGTCGTGGGCCTCAAGAGCCCAGTCCAGACCATCCTGCGTGACTTTCCAGAAATCGCAATGCCTGTCGGCCACGGCGCGCAGCCATGAATATTCAAGCTGCTTGCGCCGCCAATCGCGCGCCAGCGCAGGCCAGACAGCCGCGAGACCCGCGTGCGCAGGGTCTTGGGCGGCCTGCATCGCGGCGGCGTTGACGTCGAACAGCGTGCCATAGGCATCAAAGACTGCGGTGGTGATGGGCATGGGGGTCTCCATTGGGTGAAATCCATCGTGGCATGCCCGCCCGCCCACGAAAAGGGGCAATGCGTTTGCATCCCCTGCTATGATTGCATAGGGTGCGCCTTCAAATTTTGAAAAGGATGAGAAAGCGAGACCATGACCGAAGCAAAAACAGGCGATACCGTAAAGATCAATTATGTCGGCACACTCAACGACGGGCAGATGTTTGACAGTTCCGAAGGCCGTGATCCACTGGAGTTTGTTGTGGGCTCCGGTCAGATCATCAAAGGGTTGGACAGCGCGATCCCCGGCATGACCGTGGGCGACAAAAAGACCGTGAACGTGCCTTGTGATCAGGCCTATGGCCACGCGAACCCAGAAGCGCGCCAAGCGGTGCCACGCGAACAGATTCCGGCAGAAATCCCGCTTGAGATCGGCACACAGTTGCAGATGCAGACACCGCAGGGGCAGGTTGTTCCGGTGACTGTTGCAGAAGTGACCGAGGCCGAAGTGACACTGGACGCCAACCACCCGCTGGCCGGTCAGGACCTGAACTTCGAAATCGAAGTGGTCGAGATCAAAGCGGCCTAAGCACGCCGATCCTTCATAGCAAAGCGCATCCCGTGCAAACGGGGTGCGTTTTTTTCGTTTTGCATTGTTCATGTGCTTGCAACGTCAAAGCATACATCTGCACAGGTTGCAGCGATGGTTGGCTGTGAGCCCTAACTCGCAATCTTCTACGTTGTGGCATCGGTCATTGCTGTGATCCTCATGCGCGTCCCGCAGCCATCTCACTTTGTGGGGCCACATGGTTTTCAGGTGTGTTCGGCAATCGTGACGTTCCTTCTATAACAATCCTGGAATGTCCGAGCCTTGGATGGAGCTTGCTTGCCAACCCCCAGGCAAAGAACAATCCTGCACCGCCCGCTATAAAGACCCCCGAAATTGGCGCGACAAGTAGCACGAGCCATGCGACGCCCGGGGTCAAAATACCGGAAACGTCGCGAAAACTGGAATAGATTGCCGACATCTCGGTGCGTTCAGACGGCTTGACCGCAAGCAGGAACGGCAGGCCAGCAGAGACATCCAAAAGGATCAGAAAGAACGATCCCGCCATCAGGCAGACCACCGCCAAAAGGGGGACGCCATGTGGCAGGCCCGCCATCACGAACAAGAGTGCAGACATCGCAAAACCCGTCCTCACAGCCGTTCGGACCGATTTTCTTTTCATGAAGCGCAGCATCAGCGGGGCAAGAAAAAGCGCTGCATTCGAGATCGAGAGGGCTACTCCGCCTAACTGCTCGCTCAACCCGTTTTGCACGGCATAGATTGGGAGGTATACGACATAGACCCACCAGCCGCAGGACCGGATGACCGCAAAAAGCCACCCAGTAATCAACCGAGGTTGCGCAAAGAAACGGCTAAAGAACGCAAAGGGATTGGTCGGCGGTCGTGTGCGCTTCGTGATCAGTTTTCCGTTCCCAAGGCGCATGGTAAGGAACGTCAGCAGCATCACGATGGACGCCACAGCCGCAATGCCAAACGGCGCGAACGCCCACCACTTATAGAGGTATACGCCCAACGCGGGGCCGATGGTCCAACCCAACCCGCTATAGAGAAGGCGAGAGGTTTCAAGCTGGCCAAGTTCGACTTTGGCCACATAATCCAAGACATAGGCGTTGAAGCACACAAACGTCGTTACGGTCGCGACCGTCGTCAATGCGAGACCAGCAATCACTGTATTTGGGGTCTGAGCCGTGGCCAGCAGAGCGCCTGCGGAGAACATTAACGTACCGATAGCATAGACCCAACGTCTGGGAATGAAGTGGATCAGGTAAGGGATCAACAACCCCACAACCAAAGACACCAGCCCGATCGTGAAATAGACCTCCGAAACGACGACGGCATCTTGGAGAGCGTTGTACATCACCAGCGGGAAAACCGAGATCAAGATACCTCGTGCAATCGCCTCCGTACCGGCCAGCAAGGCAAATCCGCGCACACTGGGTGTCGGGGCATGGCGCAGCCACTCGGGAATTCGACGATCGTGCATAGGAATTGCTCAGGCGAGGTTGCTGCAACTATGCAAAAGGTAATTCTGCCGTGCATTGCCATTTACGACCCAATGTCGCTTTCGAAGATTGCCCGCTGCCAGTTTGTGGTGGAGCCGTCGTCATTGCGGGGGTGCATTTACACCTCATCCCGCAGAGCAGACAGCCCGCCTGACGGTGCAAAACGCCAGCACGCGAGTGAATTCAAAAACAGGGCGCGGTGTTTACAGATTGTCCGCCTGCGGCATCCCCAGCACATGGTAGCCGCCGTCGACGCGGATAATCTCGCCTGTGGTGCAGGCCCCCGCATCGGAGGCAAGGTAAACGGCCGTGCCGCCCACCGCCTCAAGCGTGGCGTTGCTGCGCAGGGGGGCGTTCTGGTCGGTGTGTTTGTAGGTTTTGCGCGCGCCACCGATGGCCGCGCCTGCAAGGGTTTTCATCGGGCCGGGGCTGATCGCGTTGACGCGGATCCCTTGGGGGCCAAGGTCATTGGCAAGATAGCGCGTTGCGGATTCCAGCGCCGCTTTCGCCACGCCCATGACGTTGTAGAACGGTGTGACTCTGTTGGACCCTTGGTAGGTCAGCGTCAGCAACGTCCCGCCATCGGGCATCATCTCGGACGCCCGCTTGGCTACGTCGATGAAGGAATAGCACGAAATCGCCAGCGAGTTCTTGAAGTTGTCGCGGCTGGTGTTGATGAAGCGGCCTGTCAGCTCGTTCTTATCGGAAAATGCAATCGCGTGGACCACGAAATCAAGCGTGCCCCAGCGGTCTTTGAGCGTCTGGAACGCCAGATCCATGCTGGCATCGTCGTTCACATCCACATCGACCATGATGTCGGACCCGACAGAGGCGGCAAGCGGTTCAAGCCGTTTGCCGAAAGCCTCGCCCTGATAGGTGAAGGCCAGTCCGGCGCCTGCGTCGGCCATGGCTTTGGCGATGCCCCAGGCAATGGAGCGTTCATTCGCCACGCCCATGATCAGCCCGCGTTTGCCCTGCATGGAAATCGTCATTGGCCTATCCTTTGAATTTGGAAAGCAGCATGGAACCGTTGGTGCCGCCAAACCCGAAAGAGTTTGTCATCACCGTATCGAGCCCTGCGTTTTCCACCAGCGATGTGGCGATCTCGGACGGGTCCAAGGCTGGGTCGAGGTTTTCGACGTTGATCGAGGGGGCAATAAAGTCGTGTTCCAGCATTAGCAGGCAATAGACGGCCTCTTGTGCGCCTGTGGCACCTTGGCTGTGGCCAGTCATGGATTTGGTCGAGCTGATGGGTGGCGTGGTGCCTTTGCCAAAGACGCGGCGCACGGCCTCGACTTCGCCAACGTCGCCCACAGGGGTCGATGTGCCATGCGCGTTGATGTAGCTGACCTTGCGGCCCTCGGGCAGCGTGACCAATGCGCCGCGCATGGCGCGTTCGCCGCCTTCGCCCGAAGGGGCCACCATATCGGCCCCGTCTGATGTTGCGGCAAATCCTGTCACTTCGGCATAGATTTTCGCACCGCGTGCCTGCGCGCTTTCCATCGTTTCCAGCACCACCATCGCACCACCGCCCGCGATCACGAAACCGTCGCGGTCGGCGTCAAAGGCGCGGCTCGCGCGCTCGGGGGTGTCGTTATATTTTGAGGACATCGCGCCCATGGCGTCAAAGAGGCACGAAAGCGTCCAGTCCAGTTCCTCGCCGCCGCCTGCGAACATGATATCTTGCGTGCCCAATGCGACTTGCTGCGCGGCCATGCCGATGCAGTGCAAGGAGGTGGAACAGGCAGAGGTGATCGAAAAATTCATGCCTTTGATTTTATAGGCTGTCGCGAGGTTCGCGCTGACCGTCGAAGACATAGCTTTTGGCACCGCAAACGGCCCGATGCGTTTGGTTGAGCCTGTCTCTTTGACGACCTCATGTGCCTTGAGAATGGCCGAAGTGGATGGCCCGCCCGAGCCTGCAATCAGGCCCGTCATCGGGTTGACGACCTGCTCTTCGGTCAATCCGGCGTCGAAAATCGCCTGTCCCATGGCGATGTGCGCATAGGCCGCACCCGGACCCATGAAGCGCAGGGTGCGCTTGTCGACGTGGTCGGTGATGTCGATCTTGAGCGTACCCGCGATCTGGCTGCGGAAACCGTGTTCGGCCATCTCGGGCGATGCCTCGATCCCGGATTTTCCGGCCTTGAGTGCGGCAAGCACTTCTTCGGCATTGTTTCCGATCGGCGAAACGATCCCGAGACCTGTGACAACAACGCGGCGCATGGGCACCTCTCCTTTTGAACGGTAATGGATGTGCGAGGGCGAAGCTCTCGACTAGCTTTCAGACAGGGCGACTTTCATGTCGGTGACTTGATAGATGACCTCGCCATCCGCCTCAACAATTCCGTTGGCCACGCCCATGGTGAGGCGGCGGGTCTGGATGGCTTTGGTGAAATCTACCTTATATGTCAGCATCTTGCGGTCCGGACGGACCATGCCCGTCAGTTTGACCTCGCCGACGCCGAGCGCATAACCACGCCCTTGCCAGCCGCGCCAGCCGAGGTTGAAACCGGTCAGTTGCCACAGGCCGTCAAGCCCAAGGCAGCCTGGCATGATCGGGTTTCCGGGGAAATGGCAGTCAAAGAACCACAGATCAGGTGTGATATCGAATTCAGCGACAACATGGCCTTTGCCATGTGCGCCAGCATCGCCCGATATGTCGGTGATCCGGTCCATCATCAACATCGGAGGTGCCGGTAGCTGGGCGTTGCCTTCGCCGAAAAGCTCGCCACGGGCGCAAGCCAGCAGGGCGTCTTTGTCGAAATAAGTCGGGTAATCGGCCATATCTTTGGTCTCGTTCTTCTTTACTGCGTCGCACGACCTCTATCACTCAGCGGTTTATGAGAGCAAGTCTGCGCTTTTCTGACGGTTTTCATTTGATCCGGAGGATATTCTTCCCATATACTTGAGAATAATTGTCATAAAGGGCGATCATGTCAGATATAGCGACACAGCGCAGCACAAACTGGTTGGCAGGAGCAGGGCTTCGGCCAACACGTCAGCGCGTGACCTTGGCGTCTTTGCTGGTGGGCGACGGGCAGGACCGCCATGTGACAGCCGAGAGCCTTTTTGAAGCGGCGTCCGATGCGGATGAGAAGGTGTCGCTGGCGACGGTCTACAATACGCTGCGCGCGTTCTGCGATGCGGGGCTGGTGCGCGAGATTACAGTGGACGGATCGAAAAGCTACTTCGACACGAATATGACAGACCATCCGCATTTCTATTGGGAAGACAGCGCGACTTTGACAGATGCGCCTGCGGAAGAGTTGGAAATCCGCAACCTGCCCGATGCGCCGGCAGGGGCAGAAATTGCGTCAGTGGATGTTGTCATCCGGTTGCGCCGGAAGTGACGGGTAAGGTGGATCTTGATCCACCTTACGGTTTGCACAGTTTCACAAAAAATTAACTGATATTTGCGACGGTCGTCGCATGTCTCATTACCGTCGTCTTTACGTGCCCGGTGGCACCTATTTCTTCACCGTCCGCTTGCAGGATAGCCGGTCGGACCTTTTGGTATCGCAGATTGGCCTGTTGCGTGACGCGATGCGCCTGTGCCGCAAACGCTGGCCGTTTGAGATTGAGGCCGCAGTGATCCTGCCCAACAAGCTGCATATGATCTGGACATTGCCTGAAGGCGATGCCGATTTTTCCAAACGCTGGCGGCTGATCAAGACAAGTTTTTCACGCCATGCGCCGGCGCCGGCCTTTATTCCAGAGAGCCACCTTAAACGAGGCGAAAAGGGCATCTGGCAGCGCCGGTTCTGGGAACATCTGATCCGCGACGAGGGTGACATGGCGCTCCATCTCCATCTGATCCGGTCGGCGCCAGTACATGCCGGTTTGGTCCAACGGCCAAGTGAGTGGCCCTATGCCTCACTGCATCATCGCAAAGATCCAAGGATCAGAACCACTGCCCCGGTTCCATCAACCCCAAATCCAGAAGCTGTTGTGAGTGCCAGCTGAAACGCGCGGATTGAGGCCAGTGAAAGGTTGTGATCGCAGCGCGGCTGCCGGGGTTACGCCGCAGCGCCTTGGCCGTCCGGAAAGAGCCGATCGCGGCAGAAAGGTTGTTGTGCCACGGGCAGGAATAGGTGTTGTATTCGGCGATATTGAAGCCCCGATCCGCCTGCATCTCCAGACCGGGCTGTGCGCGGAAAAATGAAATCCGGTCGGTCCGTTGGCGCAGTTTTGGGATATGCTCTTCGAACCGCCATCGCAGCCCGCCAAAGACATTGACCTGCCGGTCCAGTGTTTCGCCATCATCGTTCTCGCGGGCAAGCGCGTAGTAGCCGGATTTGTCAAAATGGGCGCCGTCATGATCGACACCGTCCGGATGGGCCGTCAGGTCTTTGGCATAGAGATCGACAATCGCGCTAATCACCGTATCGCGCCGTTCTTCGCGCATGAATGTCAGCATCTCGCCAACGCTGCGCGTTTCGCAGAACGGGTAGAAAAGATATTCCGCATTGTAGCAATAATAGAGCCACTGGTCCGGCAGCGCTTTGATCATAGCATTGACGGTCACTTGCAGAGCGTCCTCTGCGCTGACGTCAAAATCGATGTGGTCAACGATGTCGGGCAGGTCAGTTGGCAACGTTTGCCCGGGCGCACAAAAGACGAGGATGCGGGCGAAACCTGCGTCGGTATGGTGGGCAATCGTGCGGGCAACCGCAACATCATCCTCGATCAGGATCAGGGCAACGGGGCCTTTGGGCGGGGTGCGTCGAAGTTCGCCCGAGAGTGCGGAAATGGATGGATAATGCATAAAACTCTCTTCGTCGAAAGGCAGGGTGCAAATTCGGTGATATCGGGCCGCATTGCAAGCATTCCGCCAAGTCGTTAGAAGGCCCGAGTTATCCTAACCCGAGAGCAGCCCCCATGTCCGCGCCAAAGAAGCTTTATATCAAGACCTATGGTTGTCAGATGAACGTCTATGACAGCGAACGCATGGCCGAGGCGCTGGGCGGCAAGGGCTATGTGGAAACCACCACGCCGGATGACGCGGATATGATTCTGCTCAACACCTGCCATATTCGCGAAAAGGCGGCTGAAAAGGTCTATTCCGAATTGGGCCGGTTCAAGGGCCTGAAGGCGGCAAACCCCGATCTGAAAATCGGTGTCGCGGGATGTGTGGCACAGGCCGAAGGCGAAGAGATCATCCGCCGCCAGCCGATGGTCGATCTGGTGGTCGGCCCGCAAAGCTACCACCGCTTGCCTGCGATGGAAGAGGCGGTGCGCACGGGGGCCAAGGCGCTCGACACCGATTTCCCCGATGATGACAAGTTTGATACGCTGAAAGCGCGCTCCAAAGCCAAGCGCGGCCCGACAGCGTTTTTGACGGTGCAGGAGGGTTGCGACAAGTTCTGTGCGTTTTGTGTCGTGCCCTATACGCGCGGCGCCGAGGTGTCGCGTCCGGCGGATCGGATCATTCGCGAGGCGCAGGAACTGGTGGAAAGCGGTGTGAAGGAAATCACGCTCCTGGGCCAGAATGTGAACGCCTATCACGGGCATGAGGGTGGCTTGGCAGGGTTGATCTGGGCGCTGGACAAGGTGGACGGGTTGGAGCGTATCCGTTTCACCACGTCCCACCCCAACGACATGGATGAGGCGCTGATCGAAGCGCATGGCACCTGTGACAAGCTGATGCCTTACCTGCATTTGCCGGTGCAGTCGGGTTCGGACCGGATTCTGAAGGCGATGAACCGCAAGCATACTGCCGAGAGTTATCTGGCACTGATCGCACGTATTCGCGCGGCGCGGCCTGACCTTTTGTTGTCGGGTGATTTCATCGTGGGCTTCCCCGGTGAGACCGATCAGGACTTTGAAGACACCATGCAATTGGTGCGCGATGTCCACTATGGGCAGGCCTACTCGTTCAAATACTCGACCCGTCCGGGCACGCCTGCCGCCGAAAAGCCGCAGCTGCCCGAGGATGTGATGCATGACCGTTTGCAACGTTTGCAGGCTTTGTTGCGTGAGCAACAGCAGGCGACGCAGGCTGCCATGGTCGGCCGCGACGTGAAGGTTTTGTTTGAAAAAGCAGGGCGCGAAGCGGGCCAGATGATTGGCAAATCCGAGTATCTGCACGCGGTTTATGCCGACGCGCCTGCGGATGTGCTGGGGCAGGTGCGCGCGGTGCGGATTATCGAGGACAGTCCGAATTCCCTGAAGGGTGTTTTGGTGTAAGGTGGATTGAAATCCACCTTACGTGCGGAACAGTCCCAGCTTCCTGAACATCCAGACCAGTCCCGCCCCCAGCACAACCAATGCCAGACAGACGGCCCAGAATGCACGCGGATCGTCAACGCCGGGCATGCCGCCGACGTTGATGCCCAGCAATCCGGTCAATAGCCCCAAGGGCAGGAAGATCGCCGATACAATCGACAGCAATAGCATCCGCTGGTTCATCGCTTCGGCACGGTTGTCCATGATCTGGTCATGCACGATCTGCGCACGGTCTCGGATCGCATCGAGTTCCTCGCCAAAGCGCTGCACCCGTTCCGCCGCCTCGCGCAGGCGCGCGCGATCATGGTTGTCCAGCCAGCCGATATCTTCGATTTCCAGCGTGGTCAGTGCGTCGCGTTGCGGCACGAAATAGCGGCGCAACACGATGGCTTTGCGCCGCAAGCCGCCAAGACGTGCGCGTGAGACACGGGCCTTCGGGTCAATGACCGCCTCTTCGAGCGTGTCGATTTCTTCGTTCAAAGTGGCCACGACCGGTTCGGCCCGATCTGTCAGACGCAATGCCAGTTTCGCTACAAAGTCACCCGGTGATCGCGGGGCTTCACCGCGTGTCACCGTCTCGGCCAGATCTTGCACCGCAAAGAGCGGACGCCCCCAAACCCCGATCACGCGCTGATGTTCCAGCCAGAGGCGCACCGACACCATGTCTTCTGGTTCTGCATCAGGGTTCAGGTTCACACCGCGCAGGTTCAAGAGCACGCCGTTGCCGTGTACGGTGCAGCGCGGGCGGGTTTCGTCAGCGATCAGCGCCGCAATCACAAAGTGATCCAGCCCTGCTTCGGCCAGCAGTGCGGGTGTCTTCGTGTCCGCTCTGTTCAGGTGCAGCCACCCAAAGCCGGGTGGGGCAAGCGTCGCGATGGTGGCGACAAATTCTGCGGGGGTGACAGGCGTGCCACTGCCTGATCCGGAGAAGACAAAGCTTATCGAATCTCTCTCCACCATTGCTGTGCTCTCCTCTTGGGGCAGATCCACCTGTCCGGTTGTGGTTCTGGCCCTTCTTGCAGCAGTTTGCGCAAGTTTATAGCATTTGGCAATTTGCGTCCCGGGCGGGGTGTTTTGTCGGGGTATCAAAGGTTTAAGGTGGAAGAACGCTGCGCCGCATCTACATCGCATGAAACGGGGCGCAATCAAAATCCGCTCTTTGCGCAAAGAGCCTTGCGCCTTGTGTCTGCACTTGCCACGATACCTACATATAGACGAAGAGGAGAGCTGATTGGCCACCGGTGCCCTGACCCCACCCGCTGACGTTGCGACAGAATCCCTGTTGGAATTCCCTGACAACTTTTTGCTGATCGATCTTTGTGGCGAATATGACCGCAACCTGACCACAATCGAAGAAAAACTGGACGTGCAGATTTTGCGCCGTGGCAACCAATTGGCCGTGATCGGTGACAAGGACGCCCGCGCCGAGGCCAGTCAGGTACTTGGCGCGCTTTACAGCCGGCTTGAGGCGGGCCGTTCGTTGGAGCCGGGCGATCTGGACCGCGAGTTGCGCATGGGTGCGGCACCCATGTTCGATCCCGCCCGCAGTGGTGACCAGATCGAGCTGTTCAAGGGTGAGACAGAGCGGGTCGAGATCAAGACCCGCAAGAAGCTGGTCGAGCCGCGCACCGATGCGCAAAAGGCCTATGTGAAGGCGCTTTTTGCCAATGAGCTTGCCTTTGGGATCGGGCCTGCGGGGACGGGTAAGACCTATCTGGCCGTGGCTGTCGGCGTGAATATGCTGATAAGTGGTCACGTGGACAAGATCATCCTGTCGCGCCCTGCGGTCGAAGCGGGCGAAAAGCTGGGCTATCTGCCTGGCGATATGAAAGACAAGGTCGACCCCTATATGCAGCCGCTTTATGACGCGCTGAACGATTTTCTGCCGGGCAAACAATCGGCCAAGATGATCGAGGAAAAGGTGATCGAGATCGCGCCTTTGGCCTTTATGCGCGGGCGCACCCTGTCGAATGCCTTTGTTGTGCTCGATGAGGCGCAGAACGCCACAACGATGCAAATGAAGATGTTCCTGACCCGTCTGGGCGAAGGTTCGCGCATGGTGATCACCGGTGACCGGACCCAGATTGACCTTCCACGCGGGGTGAATTCGGGGCTGTGGGATGCGGAGCGTTTGCTCAAGAACATTCCCAAGATCAGCTTCAACTATTTCACCTCCAAAGATGTCGTGCGCCACCCACTGGTCGCCGCGATCATCGAAGCCTATGAGGCGGATGACCCAAGGTGAGCGTCGATTGCGTTGTCGAAGATGACCGCTGGGGCGATATAGACGCCCTGGCGCAATTGGCCTGCGATGCGGCACTTGAGCGGCTGGGGTTGGAACCTTCGGTGTTTGAAATCAGCCTGCTGGCTTGTGATGACGTGCGGATCGCTGCGTTGAACGCGGATTTCCGTGACAAGCCCACGCCCACCAATGTTCTGAGCTGGCCGTCAGAGGAACGCGGTGCCGCGATTGATGGTGAAATGCCTTTGCCACCGCAGCCCGTGCCGGACCCTGAACTGGGCGATATTGCGATTGCCTATGACACCTGCGCGCGCGAAGCGACTGAGGCGGGCAAACCTTTGCGCGATCACACGCTTCATTTACTTGTTCATGGCACCCTTCATTTATTGGGTTTTGATCACGAACGTGACCGCGATGCCACCCTCATGGAAGGCTTGGAAACAGAGATACTTGGCAAACTGGGTGTTCCTGACCCATATAGGGAGTAATCGGGTCGGTTGACCCACATAGGTAAGGATAAAATGGGCGACACAGACGAAGGACCGTCTAGCGCTGCGCAAAGCGCGCAGCAGGATGAGACGGAGACCTCTCCCGGGCTTTTTTCACGTTTGGTAAACGTGTTTACTGGGCCCGCGACATCAGAAGAAAACCATGAGACTCCACGTGAAAACGTGAATGCAGCAGGCGCGATGTTGGGGATGCTGAATTTGCGCCGGATGCGTGTCGAGGACGTGTCGATCCCCAAGCCCGATATCGTGGCTGTTCCTGTCACCATCACAAAGGATGAACTGGTTGAGGTATTCCGGACCAGCGGCCTGACCCGCTTGCCCGTTTATGACGGCACGCTGGATACCCCTATCGGGATTGCCAACCTCAAGGATTTTGCGCTGCGCCACGGGTTCAACGGCAATAGTCAGGAACTGGACCTGCGTGAAATGGCCCGCCCTTTGATTTTTGTCCCCCCGTCGATGCCGCTGGGTGTGCTGCTGCAAAAGATGCAGGCCGAGCGTATCCACATGGCACTGGTCATTGATGAATACGGCGGGACTGACGGGCTGGTCACCATCGAGGACGTGATCGAACAGGTCGTCGGCGAGATCGAGGACGAGCACGATATCGAAGAGGCCAAGAGCTGGGTGCTTGAAAAACCCGGCTGTTATCTGGCTCAGGCCCGCACCGATCTGGATGATTTCGAGGCCGAGATCGGTTTGAACCTGACCGAGGCCGAGGAAATCGACGAGGAAGAGATCGACACGCTGGGTGGGTTGGTGACAATGCTTGCAGGCCATCTGCCTGCGCGCGGCGAGGTCATCGTTCACCCCGCCGGTCCCGAATTCGAAGTTGTGGATGCAGACCCGCGCCGGATCAAACGGTTGCGCGTCCGCTTGACATCGGCAAGCAATGGCTAACATTGGCGCGCAGTTTGCTGCGCGTGGGGCGTTGTTGCGGCTTCTCGCGTTTGCGGCTTTGGGGGCGGTGGCGGGATTGGGCCAAGCGCCCTTTGACCTGTGGCCTGTGACGATCCTTGCGCTGGGCGTTGTGTTTGCCCTCTATCCGCAGGCGCGGTCGCGCCGTCAGACAGTGTTTCATGCATGGGCTTTCGGGTTCGGCTATTTTGCCTTCAGCCTGCGCTGGATTGTCGAGCCTTTTCTAGTCGACATCGAGCGTCATGGCTGGATGGCCCCTTTTGCGCTGTTCCTGATGGCGGCAGGGGCCGCAATTTTCTGGGCACTGGCAGCTGGGGCGGCATCAAGGCTCGCGCCGCGCAGCACGATCATGTTTGCCCTGATGCTGGTCGGCACCGAGGTGTTGCGTTCCCTGATCCTGACAGGGTTCCCTTGGGCTTTGCTGGGCCATGTCTGGGTGACAACAGGGCTGGCGCAGGTGGCGGCCTATGGCGGGCCGCATTTGCTGACGCTTATTGCGGTGCTTTGCGGGCTGGCTGTCGCAGCCCTTATGGGGCCTGCGCGGATTGTGGGGCTTGTGGTTCTGGGGCTGGTGCTGGCGTTGTCCTTTGTCCTGCGCCCCGGACCAGTGGGGCCGCCGTCCGGTGATCTGCCAATCGTGCGTCTGGTGCAGCCCAATGCCCCGCAAGAGCAGAAATGGGACCCTGCCTTTACAGATGTTTTCCTGGCCCGCCTCACCCGCCTTAGCGCAGAAGGTCCTGTGCCCGATCTGGTGGTCTGGCCTGAAACGGCTGTTCCCTATCTGTTGAACCACATCGCGGATGATCTGGGCTTTCTGGCCGATTCCGCGCGTGGTGCGCCGCTTGTCTTCGGCATCCAGCGGCGCGATGCCGCGTCACGGGCCTATAACAGTCTGGTCGTCGTAGGCCCTGGCGGGACGGTGCAAAGCATCTATGACAAGCGCCATCTTGTGCCCTTTGGTGAATATATCCCGGGTGCCCGGCTCTTGGGGCAAATGGGGGCGACGGGGCTTGCCCGCAATCTTGGCGTCGGGTTCACGCCGGGTGCGACGCCCGGGCCCGTTGATCTGCCGGGAATTGGCCCTGCAGTGCCTTTGATTTGTTATGAAGGAATTTTTGCCGAGGAAATCACCTATGGCGACGACCGCCCGCGGTTGTTGTTGCTGATCACGAATGATGCATGGTTCGGTGAGGCTGCGGGCCCGCATCAGCACCTTGCCCAAGCGCGGTTGCGCGCAATCGAGCAGGGGTTGCCGATGGTGCGCGTGGCCAACACCGGCATCAGCGCGATGATT